>NZ_CP062167.1:2517500-2840625 GCF_014844055.1 Aureimonas sp. OT7 | reverse complement strand
GCGCGGGAGACGGCCTTGGCCGTTCCGAAATGCTGCAGCAGGGCGCGTTTGCGCGCCGGCCCGATCCCGGCGATCTCGTCGAGCGGGTTGCGCGTCAATTCCTTGGAGCGGCGCGCGCGGTGGGTGCCTATGGCGAAGCGGTGCGCTTCGTCCCGCAGGCGCTGAACGAAATACAGGACTGGATCGCGCGGGGGCAGGGTGAAGCTTTCCCGACCCGGTATGACGAAGCGTTCACGCCCGGCGTCACGGTCCACGCCCTTGGCGACGCCGATGGTGGTGACCTTGTCGGCGATGCCGAGCCCCTCCAGGATTTCGCGGACCGCCGCAACCTGGCCCTTGCCGCCATCGATGAGGACAAGGTCCGGCCAGGCGGGCATGTCCGCCTCCGCGGCGCTTTCGGGGTCTTCGGGCGGGGCGACCGGGCCCGCTTCGCCGTGATCCTTGATGAGCCTTGCGAAACGCCGCGACATCACCTCGCGCATCATGCCGAAATCGTCTCCCGGCGTAATCTCGGTCGAGCGGATGTTGAACTTGCGATACTGGTTCTTGGCAAAGCCGTCCGGCCCTGCCACGACCATCGCGCCGACAGCCTGGTTGCCCATGATGTGGGAATTGTCGAACACTTCGATGCGGCGCGGCGTGTAGGCGAGCTTGAACGTCTCGCGCAGGCCTTCCAGAAGGCGCCCCTGCGTCGACGTCTCGGCAAGGCGACGGCCCAGCGCTTCCCGGGCGTTGGCGGCGGCATGGTCGACGAGGTCGCGTTTGGAGCCGCGCGCCGGTACTCTTATGCGCACGCGCCGGCCGGCGCGCGCCGACAGGGCGTCGGCCAGCAGATCCTGCTCTTCCACCTCGATGGGCAGCATCACCTGCGCCGCCGGAGGCTTGTCGTCGTAAAACTGCGCCACGAACGCGGACAGCACCTCCGCCGGTTCGATACTCGGATCGGCCTTCGGGAAATAGGCGCGGTTTCCCCAGTTCTGTCCCGTGCGGAAGAAGAAGACCTGGATACAGGTCAGGCCGCCTTCCTGGTGCATGGCGAACACGTCGGCCTCGTCGACGCCTTGCGGGTTGATCCCCTGGTGGCTCTGGATGTGGGACAGGGCCGACAGGCGGTCGCGGTAGATGGCCGCGCGCTCGAAATCCAGGTCGGCGGACGCATCCTGCATCGCCGAGGCAAGGGATTGGCGAACCTGGGTCGAACGCCCGGATAGAAAGTCCTTCGTCTCGTCGACGAGGCGCGCGTAGTCGCTAAGCGAGATTTCCCCCGTGCAGGGGCCTGAGCAACGCTTGATCTGGAACAGCAGGCACGGGCGGGTGCGCGTCTGGTAGACGCTGTCGGTGCATGTCCGCAAAAGAAAGGCGCGCTGCAGCGCGTTGACCGTGCGCCCAACCGCCCCCGCCGACGCGAAGGGCCCGAAATACTGGCCCTTGCGCGCGCGCGCTCCCCGGTGCTTCAGGATGGCGGGTGCCTCGTGATCGGCCGGTACGAGTATGTACGGAAAGGATTTGTCGTCGCGCAGAAGCACGTTGAAGCGCGGGCGCAACCTCTTGATGAGGTTCGCCTCCAGCAGCAGCGCCTCCGTCTCCGTCCGGGTCGTGACGAATTCCATATGGGTCGTTGCCCGGATCATGCGGGCTATGCGGTTGGTATGCCCGCCGAGACGCGTGTAATTGGCCACCCGCTTGCGCAGCGAGCGCGCCTTGCCGACATAGAGGACCTCGTGCGCATGGTCGAACATGCGGTACACGCCGGGCGAGTTGGGCAGCCGCCGCGCGAAGGCGGCGATCAGTTCGGCGCCGCGAAGGCCATGATCGACCGCCGATCCACCATCGTCCCATTGGATGGCCGGACGCGCCCTGACCTCCGAATCCGCGAGCTCCTCGGCGATCTCATCTTCGCTTTCGGTATCGTCTTCAAGGAGTTCGTCGTCAGGCTTCATGTCGCATCTTATATCGGGCGCGTCTGGAACCCTTCATATAAGCCGCCTGCGGCGCGATTGCAGCCGACAGCGGCGGCATTCGTGACCAAGCGCGGATTTTGCCCATGTGTCTCCCGTCTGCAATTGCGCCGGATGACCGAGTTCTTAAATATTCCTTTCGTCGAGCTTGCGTGAAGCTTGCGTGGAGTGCCTGGCGATGAACCGCCTGCCTGTCTTGTTCTGCATGATCGCACTGGCCGGCCTGAGCCGACCGGTGCTGGCGGCCGATGTCGGCGACCCTGCCGCCGTGCTGGTCGATGACGGGCCGCAGGTCTATACCTGGGCGGGCCCCTATGCCGGTGGTTTCGTGGGCTACAGCCGCGCCGATTTCGACAATCCGGCAGGCGGCACGTTCCGCGCGGACGGCTTCATCGGCGGCGTCTATGCCGGCTACAATCTGCAGAGTGAACGGCTGGTCTATGGCCTGGAAGCCGATGTCGGCGCCAGCGATGTCGACGGCAGCGGGCTTGCCTATTCGACCGGCGTTCCCATCGACGAAAGCTCCACGGCTTTCGGCTCGCTGCGCGCCCGTGTCGGCATCGCCTACGATCCGATCCTGATGTTCGCGACGGCCGGGCTTGCGGTCGCCAACAACGAACTGACCCTCGACGGCTCCAGCGACAGCGCAACGCATCTCGGCTGGACGGTCGGCGCGGGCGTCGAGGCTGCCCTGCGCGACAATGTCACATCGCGGATCGAGTATCGCTACACGGACTTCCAGAGCCGCGATTACGACATCGGCAACGTCACGATCTCGTCCGGCTATGACGAGCATTCGATCCGTGCGGGCCTTGCCCTGAAGTTCTGACCTCTCCAGTTCCGACCCATTCAACGGGACATAACGTCTTCGTGCGTAAGGGCGTCGCCTGCATCGAAGGCGGCAATGACCTCCAGCGCCCGGCTCGCTGCGCGCCCGTGTCGGCATCGCCTGCGATCCGATCCTGATGTTCGCGACGGCCGGGCTTGCGGTCGCCAACAACGAACTGACCCTCGACGGCTCCAGCGACAGCGCAACGCATCTCGGCTGGACGGTCGGCGCGGGCGTCGAGGCTGCCTTGCGCGACAATGTCACATCGCGGATCGAGTATCGCTACACGGACTTCCAGAGCCGCGATTACGACATCGGCAACGTCACGATCTCGTCCGGCTATGACGAGCATTCGATCCGTGCGGGCCTTGCCCTGAAGTTCTGACCTCTCCAGTTCCGACCCATTCAACGGGACATAACGTCTTCGTGCGTAAGGGCGTCGCCTGCATCGAAGGCGGCATCGACCTCCAGCGCCGCGGCGAGGAGGGCGTGGTATCGCCGCCGCGAAACCTCGATTGCGCCGAGGCTGGCCAGATGCGCCGTCAAGAACTGCGTATCCAGCAGCACGAAGCCGTCCTTGCGAAGCCGGGCGCACAGATAGGCAAGCGCGATCTTGGATGCGTCACTGCGGCGGGAGAACATGCTTTCGCCGAAGAATGCGCCGCCCAGGCTGACGCCGTAGAGGCCGCCGACAAGGTCGTCGCCCTCCCAGGCTTCGACGCTGTGGGCGTGCCCCATGCGGAACAGTTGAAGGTAGAGATCGCGGATCGTCCGGTTGATCCATGTTTCGGTGCGGCCGGGCTGCGGTTCCGCGCAACGGTCCACCACGGCCGGGAAGGCCGTGTCGAAGCGGATATCGAAGGGTTGACTGCGGATGGTGCGGGCCAGCCGGCGCGCGATGTGCAGGCCATCGAGGGGAATGATGCCCCGCTCGGACGGGTCGATCCAGTGAATCGACCGGTCCGTCGCGGATTCGGCCATGGGAAATATGCCGCTGGCATAGGCCCGAAGGAGAAGCTCAGGCGTGATCGAAACCATGTCGCTTGGGCTCCGGGATAGGCCGATCAGCCCGCTTTCGCGCCACCCGACAAATAGTGTTCCAGCCAGTGGATATCGTAGTTTCCGGCCTGGATGTCGGGGTTGTCCACGAGCCGCTGGAACAGCGGCAGCGTCGTCTTCACCCCATCCACGATGATCTCGTCCAGGGCGCGGCGCAGACGCATCAGGCATTCCTGCCGGTTGCGGCCATGCACGATCAACTTGCCGATGAGACTGTCGTAGAAGGGCGGGATCGTATAGCCCTGATAAACGCCCGAATCGATCCGCGTGCCGATGCCGCCGGGTGCGTGGTAGTAGGTGATCTGGCCGGGCGAGGGAGCGAAAGTGACCGGGTCTTCCGCGTTGATGCGGCACTCGATCGCGTGGCCGGAAAACGTCACCTGATCCTGAGTGAGGGACAATCCCTGGCCGGCGGCGACGCGCAGTTGTTCGTGGACGAGGTCCAGCCCGGTGATCGCCTCGGTCACCGGATGCTCCACCTGGAGGCGGGTGTTCATCTCGATGAAATAAAACTCGTTATTCTCGTACAGGAACTCGATCGTGCCGGCGCCCCGGTACTTCATCTTGCGCATGGCGTTGGCGCAGATTTCGCCGATCTCCTTGCGCTGCGAATCGGTGAGGGCCGGCGATTGCGCCTCTTCCCACACTTTCTGGTGCCGGCGCTGGAGCGAACAATCGCGCTCGCCAAGGTGAATCGCATTGCCTTCGCCGTCGCCGAAGACCTGTATTTCGATGTGCCGCGGCTTGCCGAGGTACTTTTCGATGTAGACGGCGTCGTCGCCGAAGGCCGCGCCGGCTTCCGCCCGGGCCGTCGCAAGCGCCATGGACAAGTCTTCCGGCGTGCGGGCCACCTTCATGCCACGGCCACCGCCGCCGGCCGAAGCCTTGATCAGGACTGGGAAGCCGATATCGGCCGCAATACGCATGGCTTCGCCATCGTCGGTAACCGCGCCGGGAGAGCCGGGCACGACCGGGATACCCAGGGCTTGCGCCGTCTTCTTGGCCTCGATCTTGTCGCCCATGGTGCGGATGTCGCTGGCGCGCGGACCGATGAAGGTGATGTTATGCGCTTCCAGAATATCGGCGAAACGTGCGTTCTCCGACAGAAAGCCATAGCCGGGATGCACGGCATCGGCCCCCGAGATTTCGCAGGCAGCCAGGATCTGGGGGATGTTGAGGTAGCTGTCGCGTGCCGGCGGCGGGCCGATGCAGACGCTTTCGTCGGCAAGACGCACGTGCATCGCGCCGTTGTCCGCGGTGGAATGGACGGCCACGGTGGGTATCCCGAGTTCCTTGCAGGCGCGCAGCACCCGCAAGGCGATCTCACCGCGATTGGCGATTAGAACCTTGTTGAACATGGACACCTCAGGCCACGACGACGAGGGCTTCGCCATACTCGACCGGCTGGCCGTTCTCGACGCAGATGCGCTTGACCACGCCGGCACGGGGTGACGGAATCTGGTTCATCGTCTTCATCGCCTCGATGATCAGCAGCGTATCGCCTTCCTTGACCTGCTGTCCGACCTCGATGAAGGCCTTGGCCCCAGGCGCGGAAGCCATATACACCGTGCCGACCATGGGCGAGGGCACCGTGCCGACCTCCGGCCCGGAAGCCGCTGGCGCCGGCGCCGCCGCGGGCGCGGCGCCCTGGGGTGCCGGGGCCATCTGCTGCGGCGCATACTGTTGCGGCACGGCGGCCATGTAACCGCCTGCCGCGACATATTCCTTCTGGCGCGAAACGCGGATGCGAAGCTCGCCCTGCTCGACCTCGATCTCGGTCAGGTCGGTATCGTTGAGGATATCGGCCAGTTCACGGATGAGGGAGCGGTCCACGGCGTTGTCTTCTTTCGACATTTCTTATCCTTGAGAAGCCCATGCAATTGTGATGTGCGCCGTATAAAGCGTTTCAGGGCGTTATGGGAAGAGCGATTGCGTCAGGAGCAGGTCGCGCTGCCGCAGGCGCGTACATTGGCGATCTTGTCGGCCAGCGCATCGGCGCCCACGGCGCCGGGCACCATTTCGTCACCGATGACGTAGGAGGGCGTGCCGCTGATCTGGAGCGAGACGGCCATTCGGGCTGCCGCATCGAGCTCCGCCTCGATGGCGGGCGTGGCCATCGCCGCCCTTATATCGGCCTCGCCTGCACCGAGGCCCACCGCCACCTCGATGGCACGCGCCTCGTCGGCGGTGCTGCGGGACATCAGGAGCTGCGACTGGAACTCACCGTACTTGTCGGGATGCAGGTTGCGGAAAGCCAGGCTGACGCGGCTTGCAGCCACGGATTCGGGCCCCAGGACGGGTATCTCGTGCAGCACCACGCGCAATTCAGGGTCGGACTCCACCAGGGCCTGCATGTCGGCATGAGCCCTTTTGCAATAGCCGCAATTGTAGTCGAAGAACTCGACAAGCGTGACGTCGCCCTGCGGATTGCCGAGCGTCGCGCCTTCGGGCGTGGCGAACAGCGCGTCGCCCACCTCGGCGATGGCCTGCTTCCGGGTTTCGCGGGACTGCGCATTCCGCTTCTGCTCGAGTGCGCCCATCACCTCGACCAGGACTTCCGGGTTGGCCATCAGGTATTCGCGCACCGTCTCGCCGATCTCCTGCTTCTGCGCCGCATCGAAGCCTTGCGCCAGGGCGGACGGCGGAAGGGCAAGGCCGAGCGCGGTAACGGCCAGGAGGTGATGGAGCTTCAAAGCGTTCGTCCTTGTCAGGCGTCGCGGCGGCCAGGCCGCCGGCGCGGTCAACGTGTCTGGATGATATCCTGCGCCTGCTGCCATTGCGGCGTGCCGGGACGGAACTTTTGTTGCGCGCGTGCCGCGAAGACCTTGGATTCGCGGAAATTACCCGCCTGCCAATAGCCTTCGGCCGTCGCCAGCTCCGCCGCTCCGACATCTCCGGTCTGGCCATAGGCCATGGCGAGGAAGCGATAGGCGTTGTAATTGTTCGGCTCCAGGTCGAGGCCCCGGCGGATCTCGGTGATCGCCTGCTTCATCTGGGACGGGTCTCCCGAGGTCACGAGCGCCTGTCCGATGGATGCCTGCAAAAGGCCGGATCGGCCCGGCGCCAGTTCGACCGCCCGGCGGAACTGCGCTGCCGCTTCCTTGCCGCGCCCGGCTTCCATCAGGATTTCGCCCTTCACCTCATAAAACCATGGATTGCGCGGACTCTGCTGGATCAACCGGTCGATCTTGGCAAGCGCACCCGACGGCACGCCCGACAACTGGGTCGCGATGGCGTCGCCGTATAGCGCCGGCTGGCTGTGCAGGTCGCGGCCGAACGTCTGCCGCACCAGCGTCGCGCCGCCGTTGTAGGCTGCGATCTTGGCGCGGGCCAGATCGTGCCGCAACTGCAGCTCGGGCGGGTCCTTGCGGTCGAAGTAAGGGCTTTCGCGCGCGGCCGTCTGAAGAAATCCGATCCGGTCCTGCGGCGCCGGATGGGAGCTGAGATAGCGGTCGGTGCCGCGCCCCGACAGCATGTTGTTGCGCAGGAGCCCGTCGAAGCTGTCGAGAAGGCCCTTCGGCGACTGTCCCGTCTTGCGCAGATAGGTGAGGGCCGATCGGTCGGCGGTGATCTCCTCCGTCCGCTGGTACGACATCAGGCCGCGCCGTGCGAGGCCCCCGCCGCCCATCATGATGCCGCTGCCGGCCCCGGCCGCGGCGGACGAGCCGCCGGCTGCCCCGGCCACGGCGACGCCCGCACCCAGGAGCCCGGCCACGACGGCGATCACCTGGGCCCGCGCCAACTGGTCCCGCAGGCGCTCCTGGTGGCCGCCGGCCAGATGGCCGATCTCGTGCGCGATGACGCCGATGGTCTCGTTGGGGGTTTCGGAATTCAGGATCGTACCGGTATTGATGAAGATGCGCCGCCCTGCCACGAAGGCGTTGAAGGACAGGTCGTTGACGAGAACGATCTCCACCCGGTTCGATTGCAGGCCGGCCGCCGCCAGGAGCGGTTCGGCATAATCGCGGATCAACCCTTCGATCTGGGCATCGCGCACGACGGGCAGGCGACTGCGCTGCTGTGCCTCCGCGACCGGCGGCAAGGCAACCGTCGCCAAGGCGGCCGCAAACGCGACGATGGTGCGGGTAAAGCGGCCCAGGCCCGGTTTCATGATAAATCCTGCCTCCCGGAGACGATTCGCATTTGCGGTCAGGTTCGCCCCTGATCCTCGTAAATGCAAAGTGTCGGCCATGCCAATCCGGCGATTGTGAGGCTCTTGATGCATGCGAACCCCAATCCTTTCCCGTCCGCCCGCTCCGACGTGGCGCCCTTCCGGGCCATGGACGTGCTGGCCGAGGCAAACCGGCTGAAAGCGGGCGGAGCGCCCGTCATTTCGCTGGCGGTCGGCCAGCCCTCGGCGCCGGCGCCGGCCGTGGCGCTGTCCGCGGCACGCGACATGCTGCACCATGGCGTCGTTTCCTACACGGATGCGATGGGGCACTCTTCGCTGCGCGCCCGTATCGCCTCACACTATCGTGACGCCTATGGAGTGGAGGTGCCCGCCGCGCGCGTCATGGTGACGACGGGCTCATCCGCCGGCTTCAACCTCGCCTTCCTGGCCGCCTTCGATCCCGGTGCGCGCATCGCGATCGCTGCCCCGGGCTATCCGGCCTATCGCAACATCATGCGCGCATTGGGCATCGAGCCCGTCGAGATCGAGACCGGTCCACAGGACGGTTACGTGCTGACGGCGGCAAGGCTGGCGGCGGAGCACCGCAAGAGCCCGGTTCAGGGCGTCCTCGTCGCCAGTCCGGCCAATCCCACGGGCACGGTGACGCCCCGTGCGCAATTGCAGGCGCTGATCGAGTTCGCGGACAGCGAAGGCATCACGTTCCTCTCCGACGAGATCTACCACGGATTGGTCTATGGCGAGGCTGCCAGCTCGGCTCTCGAGTTTACCGACCGGGCGATCGTCATCAACTCGTTCTCCAAATACTATTGCATGACCGGATGGCGCATCGGCTGGCTCGTGCTGCCGGAGAGCCTGCGCCGCGCGGCCGAGCGGATCGGTCAGAGCCTCTATATATCCGCGCCGGAGGTTTCCCAGGTGGCGGCCGAAGCGGCCTTCGATGCGCGCGACGAGCTGGAAGGGGTTCGACGCATCTACGAGATCAATCGCCGGCTGATGATCGAGCGCCTGCCGCACATGGGCTTCTCGGGCATCGCGCCGATCGACGGCGCATTCTACGCTTATGCCGCATTGCCCGAGGGCTGGAACAGCGCCTCAACCTTTGCGCGAGAGCTCCTGCAGCAAGCCCATGTGGCCGTGGCGCCCGGCCTCGACTTCGACCTGGCCAAGGGAGAGGGCACCGTGCGCCTGTCCTATGCGGGCAACACGGCCGCGATGGAAGAGGCGCTGAACAGGCTGCAGGCCTTTATCGAAGGGCGATAAGCCCTACCGCCGGAATCGAAAACGCCGGCCACGCAAGTGGCCGGCGTTTCTGTATCGCGCTGATACCTTTCGGAGATCAGAAGAAGCTGCGGCGTGCCCACCAGCCTGTCCGCTTCGGCTTCTCGGCCGATTCGGCCGTCTCGCCATTATTGGTGACGACCGGCTTGGCCAACTCGGCAGGGGCCGCAGGCTCAGCGTCTTCTTCCGCCGTCTCGATGGCGTCTACCGGCGCCGCCGCGACATCCTCCGCGGAAACCGCGCCGTTGACGCCGTCCAGGGCGGCTTCTTCGGCGGCGGCCACGGTCTCCTCGTCGACGGCGTCGGGCGCGGCATCGTCGTCGGATGCCCTGGCAAACGGCTCGTCGGCGTTCTCGGCCACGATCACGCCGCTTTCCACCTCAGCGGCCAACGTGGCCGTGTCCTCGATCCGCTCCTGCGACCGGTCTTCGGAATCGGCGTCTTCCGCTGCGGCCTCTTCCGTTGCGGTGTCTTCCGTTGCGGAGTCCCGGCCACGACGACCGCCCCGGCGACCACGGCGGCGCCGCTTGCGGTCACCACCGTTTTCGTCTTCGGACGGCGCTTCGGCGCTTGCCTCGGACGCGACCTCGTCTTCATCGCCGTCATCGGTAGCGTCGTCTTCGCCGGCGTCGCCGGCGCGGCCATTGCCTTCCGCCAGGTCGCCTTCACCGCGCCGACGCCGACGCCGGCGCTTGCGGCGACGCGGCTCTTCACTGGTGTCACGGGCCTCGGTCGGCTCCGGGGCGTCCTGAACGTCCGGGGTCTCCTCGTCGACCATATCCTCGTCGACAGGCTCGACGGTCTGGGGCTGCACGACCTCGATGCCGATCTTGCGCGGCACTTCCGTGCCGTTCTCGATGGCGACGTGGGCGTGACCGTGGCCTTCCTCGGCCTGGATGCTGATATGCAGGCCGTGGTTGCGCTCGAGCTCGTCCAGCGTGTTGCGCTTTTCGTTCAGGATGTAGAGTGCGGTGGCGGTCGGCACCTTCACGATCACGTTGTGCGTGCCGTGCTTGAGGATATGCTCCTCGATGCTGCGCAGGACATGCAGCGCCATCGACGATGCCGAGCGGATGAAGCCGTTGCCGCCGCATGTGGGGCAGACCTGCATCGTGGATTCAAGCACGCTGGCGCGGATGCGCTGGCGGCTCATTTCCATCAGCCCGAAATGCGAGATGGTGCCGATCTGGATGCGGGCCCGGTCGTCCTTCAGGCAATCCTTGAGACGCTTCTCGACAGCGCGGTTGTTGCGCTTCTCTTCCATGTCGATGAAGTCGATCACGATCAGGCCGGCCAGATCGCGCAGGCGCAACTGGCGCGCCACTTCCTCGGCCGCTTCGAGGTTGGTCTGCAGCGCGGTATCCTCGACCGAATGTTCCCGCGTCGAGCGCCCTGAATTGACGTCGATGGCAACCAGCGCCTCGGTCTGGTTGATGATGATGTAACCGCCGGAGCGCAGGGTGACATTGGGCTGCAGCATCTTGTCGAGCTGCGCTTCGATGCCCTGCCGCGCAAAGATGGGCGTCGGGTCCTGGTAGCGCTGCACGACCTTCGCCTGGCTCGGCATCAGCATGCGCATGAAGTCCTTCGCCTCGCGGTAGCCGGCGTCGCCGGCAACGAGGATCTGGTCGATATCCTTGTTATAGAGATCGCGGATCGAACGCTTGATGAGGTTGCCTTCCTCATACACCAGCGCCGGTGCGGTGGAGGCGAGGGTGAGCGTGCGGACATTCTCCCACAGGCGCATCAGATATTCGTAGTCGCGCTTGACCTCGGCCTTGGTACGGTTGGCTCCGGCCGTCCGCAGGATGATGCCCATGCCGCGCGGCACCTCCAGGTCACGGACGACCTCCTTGAGGCGCTTGCGATCGGTCACGTTGGTGATCTTGCGGGAAATGCCGCCGCCGCGCGCCGTGTTCGGCATCAGGACGGAATAGCGGCCGGCCAGCGACAGATAGGTCGTCAGCGCGGCGCCCTTGTTGCCGCGCTCTTCCTTGACGACCTGCACCAGTAGGATCTGTCGGCGCTTGATGACTTCCTGGATCTTGTATTGCTTGCGCTGCGTGCGATGGCGCTCCGGGACTTCCTCCATCGCGTCTTCCGAGCCGATCTGCTCGGGCAGCGGAGCTTCGTCGTGGCTTTCGGCCTCGACCGGGGCTTCTTCGGTTTCACGCTCGGCCGGCTCGGCTTCCGCCGGCTTTGCTTCCTCGGCGGAGGCCACGGCTTCCGCGTCATTGGCGCTCTCGGCTTCCGGCTCGGCCTTCTTGCGGGTCGTGCGGCGGCGGCGCGCCGGCGCCTTCTTGGCAGGCTCCGCGTCTTCGGCGGCAGCCTCCGGCGTGTCGGAAGCGACCGGCTCGGAGATGCTGTCCTCTCCCTCGACGTCGGCTGCCTGGGCGGACTTCCGGCTGCGGCGGGGGCGCTTTGCGCCCGACTTCGGCTCGGGCCGCGGCTCGTCCGCGTCGTCGTCTTCGGAGACGCGGGCCAGTTCCTCTTCGATCAGCGCCTGACGGTCCGCCACGGGGATCTGGTAGTAATCGGGGTGGATCTCGCTGAAGGCGAGGAAGCCGTGGCGATTGCCACCATACTCGACGAAGGCGGCCTGCAACGACGGCTCGACGCGCGTCACCTTGGCAAGGTAGATGTTGCCCTTGAGCTGCTTCTTATGTTCGGATTCGAAGTCGAATTCCTCGATGCGGTTACCGCGAACGACGACAACGCGCGTCTCTTCCGGGTGAGACGCATCGATCAGCATTTTGTTGGCCATGGAATGTGCTTTCCCGGGCGATGGCCGCGCTGTCCGGTGCCGGCGGTTGAGCCGGCAGGGAGGGGGCAGGGCGGCGGCCCGTAAGGGTCGCGGCTCGGGGGCGCAGACAGGCGGCGGACGACGGCGACCGCTGTGGCGATCCCTTTTTCTCCGTCAGATGTCCGAGTTCTGCTGCCTGCACGCGTTGGCGACCTGAATATTTTCAGCAACTGGTCGCCTGGCGGCGACCGACGAATGTCGGCGCATCGGCGGTCATGTCCGCTTGTCCGCGCCGTATGGATGCTCCACCCCGCAAGCCGGGTGGAATGGATTTGTTACGAGACCCGCGGTCGTTGTGGCGGCTCCTTTAGCCTGCATACGCGACGAAGCTGTTCTGGGGCTTCGGTCGGTTCGCGGCACGGCCTGCACGCCTGTCCTAAAGTCTCAACTTTTGCTTTTACGGCGCGCTTGCGCCAGAAACAAGAGACCAGCCCATGAAAGTGCCAAGCCGCCCCGATGACGAAAATCTGGTCATGCCTGTTCCTCATCTTCGCGTGCCTGATGTGGTTGCCCGCTCCTGCCAATGCAACGTCGGTGGTCACGGGCATGACATGGTCGGGCACGGCCGACGAGGCGATGCTGTCCATCGAAATGACGGAGAACCCGAGCAACGCCGTGACGATTCTCGATGCACCACGAAGGATCGTCCTCGATCTCGACGACACCGTCCTGGCGTCTCCCATGCCCCCCGTGCCGGAAGGGTCGCTCATCGGCGCCGCCCGGGATGGGCTCGCGGGCGACGGACGCTATCGCATCGTGCTGGAGCTGTCGCAGCCTGCCCTGCCGCGGCTCGACGTGGCGGGTGGCGCCGCCGGAACCGTGCTGCGGCTCAGGTTGCGCACGGCAAGCGAGGACGCCTTCCGCGAGGCACTGGCATCGACGTCGGTTCCCGTCCGCGGCCGGGATGCCGCCGCCCGCCCGGCGCCCGGGCAGAAACCCTTCACCCTGGTCGTCGACCCGGGCCATGGCGGCATCGACAATGGGGCGACGGGCGTCGACGGGGTGCACGAGAAGGATATCAACCTGGCCTTCGCCCGCCGGCTGCGTGACGTTCTGGCAGGCCGCGACGACATAGCCGTGGTGCTGACGCGCGACGACGACCGCTTCGTGCCGCTGTCGGAACGGTCGGACATCGCCCGCCGGGCCTCCGCCGATCTGTTCGTCTCGATCCATGCCGATTCGATCGGCTATCCCTCGGTGCGGGGTGCAACCGTCTATACGCTGTCGGAGCGGGCGTCCGATTCCCTGGCGCGGGACGTTGCGCGCTCGGAAAACGCCGCCGATCGCTTCGCCGGTCCGGAATGGCAGCAGGATACGCCGGAGATCCACGATATCCTGATGGATCTGATGCGCCGCGAGAACGAAGTCCTGTCGGTCGGCTTTGCCGACGCCCTCATCGCCGACCTCAAGAAAGGGCAGGTCCGCACCATCAACAATCCCAGGCGCTCCGCAGGTTTCAGGGTGCTGCGGGCCCCCGACGTGCCGTCTGTCCTGTTCGAACTCGGCTATCTGTCGAATGCGACGGATGCGGAAGATGTCCAGTCGCCGCAATGGCAGGCACGGGTGGCCGATATCCTTGCCGGGGCGGTCTCGCGTTTTGCCGGCCGCGATTGAATGTGGCCTTCGCGTCACAACCAAGGGTTGCTCTGATGCAAATAAACCGGTGCAGTCGAAAGAGGGCATCGCAACATCGCCCCGCCTCATTTATAAATCATCCACTTAAGGCGCTCCCTGCGGCATGCCGACCCGGTTCCGGGCGGCCGGCGGAGCGGAAATAAGCCGGACAGCGTTCGATCGCCCGGCCAGATTTGTTTTCGGGGCTGAGCGCATGATCAGGCTGTTGGGCTATTTCTTCGGCATCGGAGCCGTTCTGGCGCTCATCGCCGCGGGGGCGGTCGCCATCTATATCGGTCGCATCGGCTCTGACCTGCCCGATTATCAGGTGCTGGCCCAGTACGAGCCGCCGGTCACCACGCGCATCCATGCTGACGATGGCAGCCTGATGGCCGAGTATGCCCGTCAGCGCCGGCTGTTCCTGCCCATCCAGGCCATTCCCAAGCGCTTGAAGGATGCGTTCCTGTCGGCCGAGGACAAGAGCTTCTACGAGCATCCCGGCATCGACATCGAGGGCGTCGCGCGGGCGGCCCTCATCTTCATGCGCGGCGGCCCCATGCAGGGCGGCTCCACGATTACGCAGCAGGTGGCCAAGAATTTCCTGCTGACCAACGAGCGGTCGATGGAGCGCAAGGTCAAGGAAGCGATCCTGGCCCTGCGCATCGAGCAGGCATTCTCCAAGGACAAGATCCTGGAGCTGTATCTCAACGAAATCTATCTCGGCATGGGCGCATACGGCGTCGCCGCCGCTTCGCTCGCCTATTTCGACAAGAGCGTGACCGAGCTGGAAATCCAGGAGGCAGCCTATCTGGCGGCGCTGCCCAAGGCGCCCGAGAATTACAACCCGTTCCGCAACCCCGACGAAGCGCTGGGCCGGCGCAACTGGGTCATCTCGCGCATGCTGGAAAACGGCGAGATCACCAAGGCCGAGGCGGACGAGGCTTCCGCCAAGCCGCTCGGCATCAATCCGCGCCCCACGGGCACCTATCTCGCCTCGGCCGAGTATTTCACCGAGGAAGTGCGCCGACAGATCATCACCGGCTACGGGGTCGACGCGCTCTACGAGGGCGGCCTGTCGGTACGCACCACGCTGGACCCGGAAATGCAGCTTTTCGCGCGGCGGGCGCTGCAGCATGCGCTGGTGGCCTACGACCAGCGCAAGGGCTGGCGCGGACCGGTGGAGCAGATATCGCTGACATCGGACTGGGCGGTCGCACTCGGCAAGGTCCAGGCCTTCTCCGACGTGCCGGAATGGCGCCTGTCGGTGGTGCTGGCCACCAGCGCCGATAGCGTCACCGTCGGGTTGCAGCCCAGGCGCGCGGTGTCCGGCCGGCTCGGCGACGAACGGGAAGTCGTGGAGCTTTCCGCCGGCGACATGCGCTGGGCGCTTGGCCGTCGCGCTGTCGCGGACGTCTTCACGACTGGCGACGTGGTCTATGTGGAGGCCAAGGCCGATGGCTCCGGCTACGTCCTGCGCCAGCCCCCGAAGGTCGAAGGCGCCCTGGTCGCGATGGACCCGCATACCGGCCGCGTGAAGGCGCTGGTGGGCGGCTTCTCCTATGCCGAATCGGAGTTCAACCGGGCCACGCAGGCTTTGCGGCAGCCGGGCTCCTCATTCAAGCCCATCGTCTACGCCGCGGCGCTCGACAATGGTTATACGCCCGCCTCGGTGGTGCTGGATGCGCCCATCTCCATCCCGGACGGCAACGGCAATATCTGGGAGCCGAAGAACTACGGCGGCAGCTATGCGGGCCCGTCCACCCTGCGGCTCGGCATCGAGCGCAGCCGCAACCTGATGACGGTGCGCCTGGCGCAGGACATGGGCATGGACCTCGTGGCGGAATACGCCAAGCGCTTCGGTGTCTACGACAAGATGGGCCAGTACCTGCCCATGGCGCTCGGGTCCGGTGAAACCACCGTGATGCGCATGGTGTCCGCCTATGCGGTGATGGCCAATGGCGGCCGCTCCATCGAGCCGTCGCTGATCGACCGCATCCAGGACCGGTATGGCCGAAACGTGTACCGCCACGACAACCGCCGTTGCGACAATTGCAACGACCGCGCCTGGGACAACCAGCCGGAGCCCGAGCTCGTCGATACCCGCGAGCAGGTGCTGGACCCGATGACGGCCTACCAGATCACTTCGATGATGGAAGGTGTCGTGCAGCACGGCACCGCAACCTCGGTAAAGGCCATCGGCCGTCCGGTGGCCGGCAAGACGGGTACGACCAACGACGTCAAGGATGCCTGGTTCGTCGGCTATACGCCCGACCTCGTGACCGGCGTCTACATCGGCTACGACAATCCGACCTCGCTTGGCGACAACGCGACAGGCGGCAGCCTCGCCGCGCCCATCTTCACCGAGTTCATGACCGAGGCGGTGAAGGATATGCCGGTCGCCGATTTCCGTATTCCCGACGGCATGACGCAGATTTCCGTCGACCGGCGCACGGGCATGGCGGCGGCGGCCGGTGGCGCCGGCACCGTGCTGGAGGCGTTCAAGCCCGGAACCGGTCCCTCGGACGTCTACAGCGTCATCGGCGAAGGTGCCGTCGGGGCGGTCGCGCCCGGCGTATCGCAGCGCGCCGAGGAGGCCATCGTGACCGGGCAGGGCGGCCTGTTCTGAGATCGCAGGTCCAGCCGGGTTTACAGCACCGCGCGGCATGCCTATGGTCCGCCGCGTTTTCCCACCCATGCAACGAATAACGAGGGTTGAGGCGTGAGAGCCGAGATCGAGACGATCGTCGACGAAATCAAGCAGGCCATAAGCCTGCTGAGGAGGCATCTTTGACTGGGACAAGTCCGTCAAGGAACTCGAGAAGCTGAACGCCAGGGCGGAGGATCCGTCGATCTGGGACAATCCCCAGGAGGCGCAGCGCCTGATGAAGGAGCGCCAGCGCCTGGATGACGCCATCGGAGGCATCCGCCGGCTCGAGCAGGCGTTGACCGACAACATCGAGCTGATCTCCATGGGCGAGGAGGAGGGAGACCCTTCCATCGTCGAGGAGGCCGAGACCGCGATTCGCGGTATGCAGCGCGACGTTGCCCAGCGGCAGATCGAGACGCTGCTGTCCGGCGAGGCCGATGGCAACGACACCTATCTGGAAGTGCACTCCGGCGCCGGCGGAACGGAAAGCCAGGATTGGGCCTCGATGCTGCTGCGCATGTATATGCGCTGGGGCGAGCGGTCCGGCATGAAGGTCGAGGTGCTGGAAGAGAATGCCGGCGAAGAAGCGGGCATCAAGGGCGCGACCATCCTTTTGAAGGGCCATAACGCCTATGGCCGCATGAAGGTGGAGTCGGGCGTGCACAGGCTTGTCCGTATCTCTCCCTATGACAGCCAGGCACGGCGGCACACATCCTTCGCCTCTGTCTGGGTGTACCCCGTGGTCGACGACTCGATCGAGATCGACGTTACGGAAGCCGATGTCCGCATCGATACCTATCGCGCCTCCGGCGCGGGCGGCCAGCACGTCAACACCACGGATTCCGCGGTGCGCATCACGCATCTGGCCACCGGCATCGTGGTGCAGTGCCAGAGCGAACGCTCGCAGCACAAGAACCGCGCGACGGCGTGGAACATGCTGCGCGCCCGCCTGTATGAGGACGAGCTGAAGAAGCGGGAAGAAAAGGCCAATGCAGCTGCCGCTTCCAAGACGGAGATCGGCTGGGGGCACCAGATCCGCTCCTACGTGCTGCAACCCTACCAGCTCGTCAAGGATCTGCGCACCGGGGTAGAGCATACGACCCCGCAGGAGGTGCTGGACGGCGACCTCGACGAGTTCATCGAGGCGGCCCTGGCCCATCGGGTCTTCGGCGGCGACGCCAAGGTGGAAGACGTCGAATAACGCAGGCCGCCTCAGTGGATAGCCAGGCGAGCGGCCCCGCAGGGGGCCGCTCTTTTTTTATCGGTGCCCCAGCGCCCGCGCGGCTTCCAGCACCTCGGCCGCGTGGCCCTTGACCGATACTTTGGGCCAGGCGCGGACCAGCTTCGCATCGGCATCGAACAGGTAGCTGGCGCGCTGTACGCCCATGCTGCGGCGTCCATAGTTGAGCTTTTCCACCCATAGTCCCAGCGCGCCGATCAGGCTCCGGTCTTCGTCCGACAGGAGGCGCACCGAAAGCCTGTGCTTGTCGCGGAAGCGGCAGTGCTTCTGCACCGTGTCCGGCGAAACGCCGAACACGGCAACGCCCGCCGCCTCGAACTCCGGAAGGAGGGCGGTGAAATCCAGCGCCTCGGTCGTACAACCCGGCGTATCGTCCTTCGGATAGACATACAGCACGAAGGGCCGCCCCTTCACCGTGTCGAGCGTAACGATGGTGCCATCTTCGTCCGGCAGCGAAAACTGGGGGCAGGGCGTGCCTGCGGCAATGTTGAACATCGGATGAGCCTTCCTTTCGGCTTAAAGGCGTGGAAAACGGATTGACCTTGGAGCATGCCGGTCATGTTCTGAAAAGGAGTGGAGAGATCCGCGCCGACGCCACTGACAGGGTAGGAATGAACTCGACCGCCGACGCCATGTTCCGCCATCTCGACGCTGCCTGCGCGAAGCGGCGCCGCTGCGCATGCGGATGACGCCGATGCGTCGCCTGGCCGGCGCCATCGCAAGCCTTTTCCTGCTTCTGGTCGTCGCTGTCGGCGGGATCGTCATATTCCTGCTCGGGACGACGCCGGGCCAGGATCTTGTCCGCTCGCGGGCGGAGATGGCACTGGCCAACTTGATGGGGCCCCGCTTCGTCACAAGGCTCGGCGAGCAGACATATCAGCTACGCCGGGACGGATCGCTTGCCGTCACCTGGAGCGACGTCAGCATGGCGCTGAAGGAGGATCCCTCCGCCCGAAGCGAGATCGATCATTTCGGGGTGGCGGTGCGGCTGGTGCCGCTGATCTCAGGCGGCGGGCTCGAGTTCGGCCGCTTCGAGGTGTCCGGCGCCCGGATCGATCTCAATGCGTTGATCCTGCCGCCGACGGAAGATGCGCGCGAGCCGGCGCCGCCCGAAGTCGCGGCGCCGAATGCCGAAGCCGTCGAGGCCGATCCGCCGCGCACGCTCCTGGCCCGTACGGCCGGCGGCATCCTGCAGAATGTCGAACGTCATCTGGGGGTTCTGCGCTCGTTTCATTTCGATACCGTGGCCTTCAACGATATCTCCATCACCGGAATACCGAGGCTCGACGGCTCCGGCGACGAGTTGCATGTCGACTTCGCGGAACTGCGCCGCAGTGACGTGGGTGCCCTGCAACTGGTGACCCGCTTCGACCTTGATGGCCTGCCCGTCTCCATGGCCGGCGACGCCGAATTCTCGGAAGAGACGGGTCTGCTCAGCCGCCTGAACCTTGGCTCTGGCCGTATCCAGGTGGCGGATGTCTTTCCGCCGGCGCCCGAGGAGGATGCGTTCGACGAGCGGCCATTCGGCGCCGATTTCCCGCTGGAGTTGTCGATCGGGATGAGCCGCGCTTCGGCCGGCGCGCCGTTGCAGGCCGATGCCTCGGTCAGGCTGGGAAAGGGAGCCCTGCAACTCGGCCTCAACCGTACCGAAGTTGAGGCGGTCGAGCTGAATTTGCGTTATCGCAGCGATACCGAAGAGATCGAGCTGCTGGCGAGCCCGATGGCGTTTCGCGACGTGTCGTTTACCGCACTCGGCACGATCGAGGCAGCCCCGGCCGGGCAGGGCCTATCGCTGGATCGGCTTGCCTTCCGGCTGCGTACGCAGGATCTGACATCCACGGTCGGATCGGGCGGCGAGCATCACGGCAAGCTTGCCGTCAGCGGCATTTTCGACCCCGGCGCCCGGCACCTGGAACTCAGCGAGGGGCGGCTGGAGACGGACGAGGGGGTGTTGAGCGCCTCAGCCGAGTTCGGCTATGGCGCGCCGGAAGCGATGACGCGTCTCGACGTATCGTCCGAGCGCATGGGCGTCGCCTCCGTCAAGGCTTTCTGGCCCTTCAACATCGCCGGCAGGGCGCGTCATTGGGTGATCTCCCATATGGGCGACGCGGCGCTGGCCACCAATGCGCGCATCCGCATCGACGCGCGGCTCGACCGGCTGGGCAGCGCCTTCGGCAAGCTCGGCGCCGCGCGGCCCGACGAATTCACCATCGACCTCGATATCGACAATGCCGACCTTTCGACCGTCGGCTCGTTGCCGGGGCTCTACAACGCCAATGGTCGTCTTGAGACACGCGGCAGCACCACCAGGGTAATGGTGGCCGATGCGATGGTGGACGGACTGCCGGAAATCACCCTATCGGATTCCACTGTCGAGCTGTCCAAGCCCCGCACGGGATATCGCCGCGATCTTCTGGTCGACCTGTCGATCAAGGCCGCAGGCAGTGTGCCGCAGCTTCTGGATATCGCGGCGCGGCCACCGTTGAATGCCCTGCGCGCACTGGATATCGAGCCACGGGAGGCCAGTGGGACCGGTTCCGTCGCCGCCAATGCCAGGTTGCGCGTGGGGCGATATGTCGAACCGTCGAACCAGCTTCTGAACTGGGCCGTCGAAGCCAGGATCGACGGTGCCAGCCCGGGGTCGCCCATAGAGGGGCGCCGCTTCGAAGGCATGACCGGCAGCTTTTCGATCAAGCCGGGGCTGGTCACCGGACGCTTCGACGCCCGGATGGATTCGATCCCCAGTACCGTCGATCTTTCCATCCCCTTCGGTGAAGAGCGGACAGGCAGCCGCCGCATTGCCGTGGCAATGCAGATGAACGACGAGCGCGTGTCGCAGGTCGTGCCGGCGCTGGCAGGCATCATCAATGGTGATTTCACCCTGAACGCCGAGCTGTCGGACGGGCCGACGCGGCTCAGCGCGGACCTGACCAACAGCGCGCTGCAGATCCCGACCGTGGCGTGGAGCAAGGGCAAAGGCGTTGCCGCCAGCCTGAAGCTGTCGATGGTCGAAACCGGTGACGCGACACGCCTCGACGATATCCGCCTGGAAGGGGAAGGCTTTTCGGCGGTGGGCTCGGCTGTGACGGATAAGGCGGGGTTGCGCTCGGCCGACCTGTCGCAACTGGCGCTCAATTCGGGCGACAAGGCGCGCCTGAAGGCGCGACGGACGGATGCCGGCTACGCCATCGACGTTTCAGGCGAGAAATTCGACGCCCGCGCGATCCTGCAGGACCTGAAGTCCACGGCGGGGCAGGACAGGACGGGCAAGCGCGCGCGCGGATCGCTCGATATCGTCGCCAATGTCGACAGGTTGGGCGGTTTCAATGGTGTCGCGCTGCAGAACTTTGCGATGAACTATGCCAGCCGCAACGGGCGGCTGACCGGCCTGTCCCTATCGGCCATTGCCGGTGACGGGCAGATCGCCGGCGACCTTTCCAAGCGCAACGGCCAGGACGCGATCAGCCTCAGCAGCGCCAATGTCGGCGCGCTCCTGGCGTTCTCGGGGCTCTACGCGAACATGAAAAGCGGCGGCGCGCTGCTGGAACTGTCGGGCACGACGGACAGCGGCTATGCCGGCCGGCTGCAACTGCGCGACTTTACCCTTGTCGACGAGCCACGGCTGGAGCGCATCGTCGGGTCTACGCCCGTGCAAGGCCAGTCGAGCCTGTCGCAGGCATTGGGGCAGGACCTGCGGACGAGCCAGGCCTATTTCGACCAGGCGTCGGCGCAACTGTCCTATGCCGGTGGCGCGTTGCGCGTGTCCAACGGCATCGTGCGGGGGCCTGTGTTCGGCTCCAGCTTCGAGGGGCAGCTCTACGACCGGCAGAGCAGGATCGACATAACCGGTTCCTTCATGCCGGCCTACGGCATCAACCGCGTCTTCGGAGCCCTGCCGCTGGTGGGGCAGATCCTGGGCAATGGCAACGAGGGCGGCCTCATCGGCATAACCTACCGGCTGTCCGGGCCGTTCGGCTCTCCGACACTGACGGTCAACCCGATCTCGTTGATCGCGCCCGGCATCTTCCGGCAGATCTTCTCCTACGAGTGATCCGGCCGCACCAGAACGTGCTTCTTGCGGCCGAGGGACAGCTTGATGACGCCGCCGGCAAGGTCACCATCGCCGATGCGGGCCTTGTCGTCGGCAACGGGCTGGTCGTTGACGCGCACGGCCCCGCCCTGGATATGGCGGCGGGCCTCTCCGTTGGAGGTCGCAAGCCCGGCCCGCACCAGTGCCGTCAGGATGCCGACCCCTTCGGACAGCTCGTTGCCGGATACGGAGATGGTCGGCAGGTTTTCGGCAAGCGCGCCTTCCTCGAAGGTGGCGCGCGCCGTCTCCTGCGCCTCTTCAGCCAGCGTACGGCCATGGCAGAGCGCCGTCACCTCCGTCGCCAGGACCTTCTTGGCCTCGTTGATCTCCGATCCGCCCAGCGCGGCCAGACGCGCGATCTCGTCCATCGGCAGTTCGGTGAACAGCTTCAGGAAGCGCTCCACGTCGCTATCCTCGGTATTGCGCCAGTACTGCCAGAACTCGTAAGGGCTCTTCATGTCGGCGTTCAACCACACCGCGCCGCCGGCGGTCTTGCCCATCTTGGCGCCGGACGAGGTCGTCAAGAGCGGCGAGGTGAGGGCGAAGACCTCGCCCTCGGCGGTGCGGCGCGTCAGCTCTATGCCGTTGACGATATTGCCCCACTGGTCCGAGCCGCCCATCTGCACGCGGCATCCGAAGCGACGGTACAGTTCCACGAAATCGTAGGCCTGCAGGATCATGTAGTTGAATTCGAGGAAAGAAAGGGATTGGTCCCTGTCCAACCGCTGCTTGACGCTCTCGAACGACAGCATGCGGTTGACCGAGAAGTGGCGTCCGTAATCGCGCAGGAAGTCGATGTACTGCAGCTTGTCGAGCCATTCCGCATTGTTGACCATGCGGGCAGGGCCATCGAAATCGAGATATTTGGCGAAGACGCCCTTGATGCCCTCGAGGTTGCGGGCAATGCCCGCCTCGTCCAGCAGCGGGCGCTGGTCGTCCCGGAAGCTCGGGTCGCCGATGCGGGTGGTGCCGCCGCCCATGAGCGCGATCGGGCGGCCGCCCGTCTTCTGCAACCAGCGCAGCATCATGATCTGCAGCAGATGGCCGACATGCAGCGAGGCCGCCGTTGCATCGTAGCCGATATAGCCGGTCAGCCCGCCCGCAAGCGCAACCTTGTCGAGCCCCTCCATGTCGGAGCCCTGATAGATAAAGCCGCGTTCCGAAAGCGTGTTCAGGAAGTCGGACTTGAAACCGGTCATAATGAGATCATTCCAGAGTGTGGGACAACGATGCTTGGGCCCGGCCAGGCCTATTTGAGGCGCTTGGGCCGCGTATCGGCGAACTCGCCGGCAAGACGCCTGTCGAGATACTCGGAGCACTCGGCCATCAACTCGTCCGCATGCTCGCTGAAGAAGTGATTGGCGCCCGGCAACGTCTTCTGGGTGATGACGATGCCCTTCTGCGCCTTCAACTTGTCGACCAGGCCCTGCACATCCTTGCCGGGGGCGACGCGGTCCTTGTCGCCATGGATGATGAGCCCGGACGACGGGCAGGGCGCAAGGAAGGAGAAATCGTAGCTGTTCGGCTGCGGCGCAACCGAGATGAAGCCTTCGATTTCCGGGCGGCGCATCAGGAGCTGCATGCCGATCCAGGCACCGAACGAGTAGCCGGCAACCCAGCAATTCTTGGAATCGGGATGCAGCGTCTGCACCCAGTCCAGCGCGGCGGCGGCGTCCGAAAGCTCGCCCATGCCGTGGTCGAACTCGCCCTGGCTGCGGCCGATGCCGCGGAAGTTGAAACGCAGCACGGTGAAGCCGCGTTGCTGGAACATGTAGAAGAGATTATAGACGATCTGGTTGTTCATCGTGCCGCCGAAACGCGGGTGCGGATGCAGCACGATGGCGATCGGGGCGTTCTTCTCCTTGGCGGCCTGGTAACGGCCTTCAAGGCGACCGGCGGGACCGTTGAAGATGACTTCTGGCATAGTGTCTGGCAATCCTATCGAGCGGGCGTCGCGGGTTCGGCAGCGCCTTGACGGAGGAAACGCAGCCTCTTAGGGTCCAGCAGGTTAGAAAGATTCAAAACTGTCTGACCCCACGGAATGCGCTATGTAGTCCTTCCGGGGCCGCAAATTCAAGAAATTTGCTCGATCATTGGCAGTTTGACTTCCAGAGGGCCGATTGACCATGCCTGCTGCGACAGGGCGCATCTATTTCGACCATAATGCAACGTCGGTGGTTTTGCCCGCGGCGCGGCAGGCTGTGCTGGATGCCATGGACATGCCCGGCAACCCGTCGTCCATCCATGCGGAAGGGCGCGCCGCCAAGGCGGTGCTCGAGAAGGCGCGAGACGCGGTCGCCGCCCTGTGCGGCGTGGCGCCGGACGGTGTCGTCTTCACCAGTGGAGCCACGGAGGCGGCAACCACCGCGCTGTCTCCTCTGTGGCTGAAGGACGGTCACGAGTGGCGGGCACAGGCACTCGCCATCCTGGAAACCGACCACCCCTGCCTGCGCGGCGGCGGCCGCTTCGGCGCCGACGAAGTGACGCGGCTTCCCGTCGACGCCGCGGGTGTCGTGCGGCTGGATGCGCTTTCGGAATGGCTCGACGCCCTGGATGGTCGTCCGGCGATCCTGGCAGTGTCCTGGGCCAATGGCGAAAGCGGCGTTATCCAGCCGCTTGCCGAGATGCGCGCTGCGCTGGCCGGTCACGATGTGCTTCTGGTCGCCGACGCGGTGCAACTGGCCGGTCGACGCCCCCTGGCGCTGCGCGAGGCCGGCATCGACGCGGCCGTCCTGTCGGCGCACAAGTTCGGCGGGCCCAAGGGGATCGGTGCTCTGGTGCTCGCGGACGAGAACACCCGGCCTTACGCGCTGTTCACCGGCGGCGGGCAGGAGCGTGGGCGGCGCGGGGGAACCGAAAGCCTGCCCCTGATCGCGGGCTTCGGGGCGGCGGCGCTGAATGCCGGCTCCACGGCCGGCGACGGATGGCCGCATGTGCGCGCCCTGCGCGATGCGCTGGAGACGGTCCTCAAGGATATGGCGCCGGGGATATCCATCATGGGGGCGGGCGCCGACCGCCTGCCCAATACGATCAGCTTCACCCATCCCGCGATGCGGGCCGAAACCGCCCAGATCGCCTTCGACCTGCAGGGAATCGCCGTGTCCGCAGGCTCTGCCTGCTCGTCCGGCAAGGTCGGGGCCAGCCATGTGCTGAGGGCGATGGCGCAGGCCGGCTATCCCGCCGATCCGGCCTTGGGCGCCCTGCGCGTCAGTCTCGGCCCGGACGCGACACAGGCGGATATCGACCAATTCATCAATGTAGCCAGGCGTGTCCTGGCGCGTCTTGGCGCGGCGGAGGGCCGTTCCGACGCCGCGTGATTGCCATGCTGTCCAGAAAAGAGGAATCTGGTATTCAACTTTTTTGCGACGATGACTATTTGAACGGTTATAAACTACCGCTATAGGCATGGCACGCCAAGACGCCGTCCACCGGGCCTTGACCCCGGCGAGAATGGAGAAACGAGAATGCCAGCAGTTCAGGAAACCATCGATCAGGTTCGCCGGATCGACGTGGACCAGTACAAATACGGCTTCGAGACGAAGATCGAGATGGATCTTGCCCCCAAGGGCCTGAACGAAGATATCATCGCGTTCATCTCTGCGAAGAAGGACGAGCCCCAGTGGATGCTCGATTGGCGCCTGAAGGCGTTCGAGCGTTGGAAGACGATGGAAAATCCGGGCTGGGCGCGCCTCGACTATCCGGAAATCGACTTTCAGGACATCCACTACTATGCGGCGCCGAAGTCGATGTCGGGCCCGGCGTCCCTGGATGAGGTCGATCCGGAGATCCTGCGCACATACGAGAAGCTTGGCATCCCCTTGAAAGAGCAGGAGATCCTGGCCGGTGTCCGCAGGGCGGACGAGCCTTCGCGCCTGGACGAGGAGACCGGTGAGCCGGTCGAGGGCGGCTACCGCAAGGTGGCGGTCGACGCGGTGTTCGATTCGGTCTCGGTGGCGACCACCTTCCGCAAGGAACTGGAGAAGGCCGGCGTGATCTTCATGCCCATCTCCGAGGCCGTGCGCGAGCACCCGGACCTGGTCCAGAAATATCTGGGCTCGGTCGTGCCCGTCGGCGACAACTTCTTCGCGGCCCTGAACTCGGCCGTCTTCACGGACGGTTCGTTCGTCTACGTGCCGCCGGGCGTTCGCTGCCCGATGGAGCTTTCCACCTATTTCCGCATCAACGAGCGCAATACCGGCCAGTTCGAACGTACCCTCATCATTGCCGACAGGGGTTCCTACGTCTCCTATCTGGAGGGCTGCACGGCGCCGCAGCGCGACGAAAACCAGTTGCACGCCGCCGTGGTGGAGCTGATTGCGCTGGACGATGCCGAGATCAAGTACTCGACGGTGCAGAACTGGTATCCGGGCGACAAGGAAGGCAAGGGCGGCATCTACAACTTCGTCACCAAGCGGGGCGATTGCCGTGGCGCCAACTCGCGCATTTCCTGGACGCAGGTCGAGACCGGCTCCGCCATCACCTGGAAGTATCCCTCCTGCATTCTGCGTGGCGACAATTCGCGCGGGGAGTTCTACTCGATCGCCGTCTCGAACGGTTATCAGCAGATCGATTCCGGCACCAAGATGATCCATATCGGCAAGAACACTTCCAGCCGGATCATCTCCAAGGGTATCTCGGCCGGCAACTCGAACAACACCTATCGCGGGCAGGTGTCGGCCCTGCGCAAGGCGTCCAATGCCCGCAACTTCACGCAGTGCGACTCCTTGCTGATCGGCGAGGACTGCGGCGCGCACACGGTGCCCTACATCGAGGCGCGCAACTCGACCGCCCAGTTCGAGCACGAGGCGACGACGTCGAAGATCTCCGAGGACCAGCTCTTCTACTGCATGCAGCGCGGCATCCCGGAGGAGGAGGCCGTGGCGCTGATCGTCAATGGCTTCGTCAAGGACGTGATCCAGCAATTGCCGATGGAGTTCGCCGTCGAGGCGCAGAAGCTCATCGGCATCAGCCTCGAAGGCAGCGTCGGCTAGGCCGGCGCGCTCGCAACCCTATCGCACCCGGCCGCAGCGCCCTGCGCCGCGCGGCCCTTAGACATCGAACGAAGAAGACGATCATGCTGGAAATCAAGAACCTTCACGCGCGCGTTGCCGATACCGACACCGAGATCCTGCGCGGCCTGGACCTGAGCGTAAAGGCCGGCGAAGTCGCCGCCATCATGGGGCCGAACGGCTCGGGCAAGTCGACGCTCTCCTACATTCTCGCCGGCCGCGAGGACTACGAGGTCACGGAAGGCGACATCCTGTATAATGGCGAGTCCATCCTGGAGATGGATCCGGCCGAGCGCGCCGCTTCCGGCGTCTTCCTGGCGTTCCAGTACCCACTGGAAATCCCGGGCGTCGCCACCATGACGTTCCTGAAGACGGCGCTGAACGCACAGCGCAAGGCGCGCGGCGAGGCCGAACTGACGACACCTGACTTCATGCGTCGCGTGAAAGAGGCCGCTGCGGCCCTGCGGATCGATTCCGACATGCTGAAGCGGCCCTTGAACGTCGGCTTCTCGGGCGGCGAAAAGAAGCGCGCGGAAATCCTGCAGATGGCCCTGCTGGAGCCCAGGCTCTGTGTTCTGGACGAGACGGATTCCGGCCTGGACATCGACGCGCTGAAGATCGTTTCCGACGGCGTCAACGCCTTGCGGCAGGCCGACCGCGCCTTCCTGGTGATCACCCACTACCAGCGCCTGCTCGAGCATATCGTGCCCGATAGCGTGCATGTGCTCTACAAGGGGCGCATCATCAAGTCGGGTGGCAAGGATCTGGCCTTGCACCTTGAAGAAGAAGGATATTCCCAGATCATCGAAGAGGCTGCTTGAGCATGTCGGCACCGATAGCCACGAAGAAGACACCCGCGGAACTGCGGCTGATCGAGCGCGCGGAGGCAGGCACGGGCCAGCGCGAGGCCCTGGCGGCGCTGCGCGAGGCGGGCCTGCCGAGCCGCCGCGTGGAGGCATGGCACTATACCGACCTCCGGGTTCTGCTGGACCGGGCCATGCAGGCCGGCGCGCCGGCGGGCAGCGACATCGAAAGCATCCTGGCACCTCTGCTTCCGCACAGCGTGGTGGTGGAGGCCGGCTCGGCTGAAACGATCTCGCGCGAGGGGCTGTCCGTAGCGCCGTCGGCTCGTATCCCCGAATGGAACCGCGCGCTCAACCATCTCGACCGTCCCCACGACACGATCCGCGTTCTCAACGCGGCTCTCGGCGCAACCGGGACGCAGGTCGACATCGCGGCCGGCGCCAACCTGACCGACGCGATCGAGCTTCGTGCGGCGCCCGGCGCCGCGGGTGCGCAGGCCTTCGCCCGGGTAACGGTGGGCAAGGGCGCGCGCGCCACCTTCGTCGAGCGTGTGTCGCCATCCGGGCCGGGTTCGCTGTCCACGCTGGTCGGTGAAGTCGACCTGGGCGACGATGCCGATATTCTCTGGATCGTCGATCAGGAGAAGGGCAGCAGCGAAACGCATCTGGGGCAGCTAACGGTCAGGCTGGGCGCCAACTCCAGGCTGCGGATGTTCGTTCTCAATGCAGGCGGTGCGCTGGTGCGTCAGGAAGTGCACTGCGAGACGGTCGGCGAGGGTGCCGATATCCAGATCCGCGGCGTCAACCTGCTTGCCGAGGGGCAGCATGTGGATGTCACCACGACGCTGACGCACAGCGTCGCCCATACGACTGCGACCGAAATCTTCCGTAACGTGGTCATGGGCGGGCAGGGCGTTTTCCAGGGCATGATCAAGGTTGCCAAGGGCGCGCAGAAGACCGACGCGCGGCTGGCCTGCAACTCGCTGCTCCTGTCCGACGATGGCGATTTCTTCGCCAAGCCCGAGCTGGAGATCTTCGCCGACGACGTCCAGTGCGGACATGGCGCAACGGCCGGCGAAATCGACGCCAACCATCTCTTCTACCTCATGTCGCGCGGCATTCCCGAGCGCGAGGCGCGGGCCCTCCTGGTCAAGGCTTTCGTCGACGAGGTCGTGGAAGAGATCGAGCACGAGGACGCGGTCGTGGCGCTGGAAGCGCGCATCGACCATTGGCTGGCCACCCATTGAGCCGGCGGCGCGGCGGCGCATGACCGCCGCGCCGTCCTTGCTCGAAACAGAAGGACGTATTGGCCGATGGTCATCGAACTGGATAAACGCGCCCGGTACGACGTCGAGGCGATACGCCGGGATTTCCCGATCCTCGAGACGGTGGTGCACGGCAAGCCGCTCGTCTATCTCGACAATGGCGCATCGGCTCAGAAGCCGCAGCAGGTGCTGGACGTGATCCAGGACACCTATGCCCATTCCTATGCGAATGTTCACCGCGGTCTGCACTTTCTGTCGAACAAGGCGACGGACGCGTTCGAACTGTCCCGCGAAAAGGTTCGCCGCTTCCTGAACGCCGGGCACGCGGACGAGATCGTCTTCACCCGCTCGGCGACGGAATCGATCAACCTCGTGTCCTATGGTCTTGCCGACGACATCGGCGAGGGCGACGAGATCGTGCTGACGGTGATGGAGCATCACTCCAACATCGTGCCATGGCATTTTCTGCGCGAGCGCAAGGGGGCGAAGCTCGTCTTCGTGCCCGTCGCCGAAGACGGTTCCATCGCGGTCGAGGATTTCGCGAAGGCCATCGGCCCGCGCACGCGCCTGGTGGCCATGACGCACATGTCCAATGTGCTGGGCACGGTGACGCCGGTGCGCGCCGTGGTGGAACTGGCCCATGCGCAGGGCGTACCGGTGCTGGTGGACGGCAGCCAGGCCGCCGTGCATATGCCTGTCGACGTGCAGGCGCTCGGTTGCGACTACTACGTGTTCACCGGGCACAAGATGTACGGGCCCACCGGGATCGGCATCCTGTACGGCCGGGCCGAGGCCCTGGACCGGTTGCGCCCCTTCAACGGTGGCGGCGAGATGATCTCCGAAGTAACGGAAGAGTTTGTCACCTACAATGCGCCGCCACACCGCTTCGAAGCCGGTACGCCGCCGATCGTGCAGGCCATCGGCCTCGGCGCGGCGCTGGATTACGTGGAGGGCGTGGGGCGCGAGCGTATCGCCGCGCACGAGGCGGAACTGGGTGCCTATGCCCAGGAGCGTCTGTCCGCCGTCAACAGCCTGCGCATCTACGGGACCGCACCGGGGAAGGGCGCCATCCTGTCCTTCGACCTGGAGGGCATCCACGCGCATGACGTGTCGATGGTGATCGACCGGGAGGGTGTCGCGGTGCGCGCGGGCACGCATTGCGCACAGCCGCTCTTGCGGCGCTTCGGCGTAACCTCCACATGCCGGGCCTCCTTTGCTATGTACAACACCATGGGCGAAGTCGACGCACTCGCCGAAGCGCTGGAAAAAGCCAGACGCTTCTTCGCTTGAAGGACGATCGAATGACGGACGCGATGGAACAGAAGGCCGATACGGCGGCGGGGGACGTGGCTGACGCGCCCCCGGCTTCCGCCATACCGCCGGACGAACTCGCCCGGCTGACGGAAGATATCGTGGCGGCCCTGAAGACGGTGTACGATCCGGAGATTCCGGCCGACATCTACGAGCTCGGGCTGATCTACAGGATCGATATCGAGGACGACCGTACCGTCGACATCCAGATGACGCTGACCGCGCCGGGATGCCCGGTCGCCGGCGAGATGCCGGTATGGGTGGAGAATGCGGTAAGCTCCGTTGAGGGCATCCAACTGGTGCGTGTCGAAATCGTCTTCGACCCCCCGTGGACGCCCGAGCGGATGAGCGAGGAAGCGCAGGTCGCCGTCGGCTGGTTTTGACGCGGGATGCTTGCCTTGAGGCCCGGCCATCGCCATCTTGATCGCAAATGCACAGGAAAGAGGGTTCGCTCATGAGCCGCTTCGCCATCATGAACCTGACGGAGGCGGCCGCCGGCCGCGTCCGCGAAATCGTCGAGACGCGCGGCGGCGTGGATGGCGCCGGGCTGCGGATCGGCGTCAAGCGCGGCGGCTGTGCAGGCATGGAATATACGATCGAGTTCGCCGATGGCCCGGCCGCCGGCGAGGATATCGTTGAAAAGGACGGCGCGCGCGTTTTCGTTTCGCCCGAGGCCGTGCTGTTTCTGCTCGGCACGGTGATGGATTTCGAAGTGTCGGTGCTGCGCACCGGTTTCGTCTTCAACAATCCCAACCAGACTTCGGCCTGCGGCTGCGGCGAATCCGTGGAACTGCGGCCGGCGGACCGCTCCCTGCTGGAGCAGGCCGGAGCCTGATCCAGGTTGGACCGCGGCGATATCGAGGAGCTGTTCTGCTCCATCGCCGATCTTCGCATCCGCAAGCTGTTCGGTGGACAGGGTATTTATGACGGGGAGGTCATCATCGCCCTCGTCGCCTTCGACATACTGTTCCTGAAATCCGACAAGGTGGCGGAGGCGGCCTATGTCGCGGCGGGGTCGACACCCTTCGTCTATGAGGCGGCCGGGCGCAAGCCCGTGCGCATGCCCTATTACTCCTGCCCTCCCGAGGCCTTCGACGACCCGGAGATCGCAGCCCAATGGGTTGAAGTGGCCCGCGCGGCGGGGCACCGCACCGTCAGCTCCCGTCGCTCTCGCGCCAGAAGGACGGCAGGTAGTAACCGGTAAGCGGCGTCCTGTCCGGGTGGTGGATGAAGCTCCAGCGGGCCAACCACTGATCCGTCAGATAATAGAGCGGCACCACATAGAACCCTGAAATGAGGATACGGTCGTAAGCACGGACGGCGTCGGTGTACTCCTGACGGGTCCGGGCCTGGACGATGGCATCGATGGCCGCGTCGACCGCCGGGTCGGCGACGCCGGAATAGTTGAAGGAGCCCTGTGCGTCGCGGGCGGCGCTGCCCCACCGGCCCACCTGCTCCGCGCCGGGTGACAGTGTCCCGTTGAAGGCCGAGAACAGGACATCGTAGTCGAAGCTTTGCTTGCGCAACTGGTACTGCGCGTCGTCGGCCTGCCGCACACCGACGTCGACCCCGATGCGCGCCAGCGTGCGCTGGTAGCCAAGCGCCGCGCGTTGCTGCTCGAGTGTCTGCACCAGGATCTCGAAGGTAAGGCGCCTGCCCGTGGCATCCACGAGGCGGCCGCCGTCGAAGCGGTAGCCTTCCGCCTCCAGAAGGCTCAGCGCCTCGCGGAGGATGCGCCGGTCGCTGCCCGATCCATCGGTAACGGGCTGTCGCCATTCTCCCGCAAGGATCGCGTCGGCGACACGGCCCGGGTAATGCGCCAGGAAGGCGCGTTCGCCCTCGCTTGCGGGGCGCCCCAGGCTCGAAAGGGTCGTATTGTCGAAGAAGCCGGATGTTCGCTCATAGGCGCCGTAATACAGGTTGGCGTTCGCCCATTCGAAATCGAACAGCATGGACAGGGCCTGCCGCACACGCGGATTTTCGAAGGCCTGTCGGCGGGTATTGAAGAACATGGCGTTCAGTACGGCGGGCCGGCCCGTTTCGAAGACTTCGCGCACCACCGATCCGTCGTGCACCGCCGGGAAATTGTAGGCGGTGCGCCAGTGGCGCGGGTTCGCGTCGGGATAAAGGTAGAAGAGCCCCTTCTTGAAGGCTTCGAACTGGGAGTTCGAATCGCGAAAATACTCGACGACGATCTCGTCGTAATTATCCATGCCGCGTTTTGCCGGCAGGTCCGCCGCCCAATAATCCGGATTGCGCTTGTAGACGATGCGCTGGCCCGGCTGCACCGACGCGATCGTATAGGGGCCGGAGCCGATGATGGGCTTCAGGGTCGTGCTGCCGAAGCCGTCGCGCGCAAAGCCGTGTTCGGGCAGCACCGGCAACCCCGCCAGAAGCAACGGAAGCTCGCGTTCGGCCTTTTCGTTGAAAGTGAAGCGGATACCCCGCTCGCCCACCGTGTCGATGCGCGAAACGCGCGACAACCAGCTGGTATATTGCGGGCGTACCACGCCCTGCTGCTTGAGCATATCGACGGTAAAGAGCACATCCGCGACGCGCACCGGCCGGCCATCGCTGAATTTTGCCTGCGGGTTGAGGGTGAATTCGACGAAGCTGCGCTCGGCATCCGTCTCGACCGATTCGGCGATCAGGCCATAGAGCGTGAACGGCTCGTCCGGCGAACGAAGCATCAGCGGCTCGATCACCAGGTTGCCGAACTCGGTATCGGCGAAAATGCCGCGCGCCGTGGTCAGCGCACCGCGCACCGTGACGGGGTTCAGATTGTCGAAGTCGCCCACCACGCCATACACCATGCGCCCACCTTTCGGGGCATCCTGCCGCACGAACGGAAAGGCGGAGAAGCCGTCGGCGAGGGCGGGTTCGCCATGCATTGCAATGGCATGCGACGAGGCCGTCCCGGCGGTGGCGGTGCCGACGAGCGAAAGAAGAAGGCAGGCCGCCAGGGCAGCGGCGTGCAAGGCTTTCGAGGCCATTGGCATATAAGCAGTCCCCTGGAAATCGATGCTCGTGAAATTATCGGAATATCAGCCGCTTGCCTACCGCGACGGTTGGAGCTATCGCAGCGTTTCAACGCATCATGGGTCTTTAAACGGCCTCATTTGCGAAACACGGGCTTACCCGTTAAGGGAACGTCCAGGTGCCGGGACGACAGAATTGCCGAGAGGAAGACTGGCTTTGAAAACCCGCTTCATGAACTTTCACCGCCTTGCCCTTGCCACCGGCTTCGCTGTGCTGGGCGCGGCCCTGCCGTCGACCGGCGCCATGGCGCAGTCCGTTCCGGCCGAGTGGTTCAAGGTCTGCACGCCGCAGGGCGAAAACCAGATCTGCAACACGCAGTACACGATGATCGCCGATACGCGCCAGCTGATCACCGCCGTCAACCTGATCAACGTATCGGGCCAGGTGAACCAGAAAGTGCTCCAGGCCGTCGTGCCAACGGGCAGGGTCATTCCTGCCGGCGTGCAGCTTCAGATCGACACCAACGCGGCGCAGACGCTGAACTATTCGGTCTGCTTCCCCGATCGATGCATCGCCGAGGTCGAGCTGTCCGACGCCATGGTCAATTCCATGAAGCGCGGCGGAACGCTCAAGGTCACGTCGACCAACTTCCAGCGCCAGCCCAACCCGATCAATGTGACGTTGCAGGGCTTCACGCAGGCCTATGATGGCCCCGCGCGCGAGCAGCCCGAGCTGGAGCAGCGCCAGCAGCAGCTGAACGAAGCCCTCCAGAGCCAGGCGGAAGCTCGCCGCAAGCGGTTCGAGGATGCGCAGAACCAGGCCATCGAAGGCGGTAACGCGCAGTAACGCGCCGACGCCTGAATGATCGGGGCGCTTCGCGGCAACGCGGAGCGCCCTTTTTAATGGCTGTATGATGCTCAGTTGCGATGGGCGGATTTCAATCGATACTCGCCATCGATGGGGCCGTCGAACATCTCCGCCAGTTGCGGATGGTTGACGGGCGTCCCGCTCTCGTCCAACTCCAGGTTCTGCTCCGAGACATAGGCGATGTAATCGCTTTCCGAGTTCTCGGCGAAGAGGTGGTAGAAGGGCTGGTCCTTGCGCGGGCGGGCCTCTTCCGGGATGGACAGATACCATTCCTCGGTATTGTCGAAGACCGGATCCACGTCGAAGATCACGCCACGAAACGGGAACATCCGGTGGCGGACGATCTGTCCGAGATGGAATCGCGCTTTCTGTATCGGCTGTGCTGGTGCCATGTGCGACCGATAGCGCGGCCCGGCAGCGGGTACAAGCTACTCGCGCGCACCAAGCAACGAACGCGGCAGGCCCGAGATGCCGGCACCGGGAACGACGCCCTCCCGCATGGCGAAACGGCGCAGCGGGCTGAGCGCCGAGAGCATTCCGAGCCCGGCCGACCGTGCGACCTGGGCAGGCAGCATGTCGGCCAGGAGGGAACGATTGAGCAGGTCCACCCCCATCGTGCGCAGCGTTACGTCTGCCTTGCGGCTTGCCTCGTAGCTGGCCAGCATGGCCGCGCCGCCGACATCGTCGCGATGCCGCGTCGCGGCCTTCACGATATCTTCCGCATCGCGCATGCCAAGGTTGAGTCCCTGGGCCCCGATGGGCGGAAAGACGTGCGCCGCCTCGCCGACGAGCGCGATGCGCGGTGCGGCAAAACGCAAAGCTTGCGCACCCGAAAGCGGGAAGGCCTGAAGGCCGCTTTCCACCGATACCGCGCCGAGCGTGGAGTGCAGGCGCTCTTCCACCATGGTCGAGAGTGTTTCGATGGACATCGAGCGCAGCGCCTGCGCGGTCTCGGGCCGCTCCACCCAGACGAGGGAAGACCGCCGGCCGGGCAGGGGAACCTGGGTGAAGGGCCCCGACCGCCTGTGAAACTCGGTCGAGATGTCGCCATGTGGGCGCGCATGGCCGAAATTGAGGACGATCGCCGTCTGCGGATAGGACCAGCGTCGTATGCCGATGCCGGCATAGGTGCGCACGGGCGAGTTGCGGCCGTCGGCCCCGACGACAAGGCCGGCTTGCACCCGTACCCCATTTTCAAGGGTGACGCTGACGGTGTCCGTGCCGCTTTCCATCGACTGGAGCAGGCTTTCCTGCCATGTGACGCGGGGGTGCTGACGCAGGCGCTCCGTCAGAAGCGCGTTCAGGTCGGCATTCAGCACATTGATGCCGAAGGCGTCGAGCCCGATTTCGGCAGCGCGAAACTCCACCGGTGGGGATCGCAGCAGACGGCCCGTGTCGTCGATGATTCGAAGCACGGCCAGGGGGGCGCCGCGTTCACGCACGGCCTGTGCAAGCCCATGCCGTTCCAGAAAGGCGATGGATCGGCCGAATAGGGCGGTGCTGCGCCCGTCGGACGCAGGCAATGGGGCCGCCAGCGCGACGTCGAATCCCTCGTCCGCAAAGGCCAACGCAACCGACAGGCCGGCAAGGCCACCCCCGATCACTGCGACGTCTCGTCTCATGCCGACTCCGATCGCTTCTTCCATGCAATGGCGATGTAGCGCATACCGACCCCTGTTGCGATAGAGCCAAAGCGCCACGGGAAATATGCGCGCAGGCGTTTTCAAACGCTTGCGCCTTGCACTACAAGGTGCGACCCGTGAACGTTCACGCCAGAGGCTGCCCCGATGGCGGCACAGACAACAGCGAGGCTCGGTCCGGCAACGTGGTGACGACATACGAAAAATGGCGCGCATTCTCCGTGCACCTGCTGACAGCCAGCGGGGCCTTCTGGGCATTCCTGTCCATCATCGCCGCCGCGGAGGAGCGCTGGGTGGCGATGTTTGCCTGGCTGGGGCTGGCTTTGCTGGTGGACGGAATCGACGGTCCGCTGGCGCGCAGCATCGATATCAAGCGCGTGCTGCCCGACTGGTCGGGCGACATGCTGGACTCGATCATCGACTATGCCACCTACGTGCTGATTCCGGCCTTTGCCCTGTATCAGTCGGGCCTGATCGGCCATGCCTGGTCGTTCGTCGCGGCGGCGCTGATCGTCATCACCAGCGCCATCTACTATGCCGATACGCGCATGAAGACGAGGGACAACTTCTTCCGCGGCTTTCCCGTCACCTGGAACATGGTGGTCTTCACCCTGTTCGCCGTGCAGCCGCCGGCCATCGTCGCATTCATCGTCGTGCTGTTCTGCGCCGTCACGACCTTCGCGCCGGTCAAGTTCCTGCATCCCGTACGTGTAAAGCGATATCGCATCGTCAATCTGGGCGTCTTCGCCGTGTGGTCCGTGCTGGGCCTGTGGGCGTTGTTCACCGATTTCGATGCGCCCGCTTTCGTGAAGGGCGGGATCGTTCTGACCAGCTTATACCTTGTTTCCATCGGCGCGATCGTCCAGTTCATGGACGGGAGCGGCGCAGACCCAGACCAGAAGGAACAGTTGGTTTGACGAAAGCCATTGTCGTTGACGAAATCGGGGGCCCGGAAAAGCTCGTCTGGAAAGAGCATTCCGTAGGCGCCCCCGGCCCCGGACAATTGCGTATCCGCCAGAAGGCGGCGGGCCTGAACTTCATCGATGTCTATTTCCGCAACGGCACCTACAAGGCGCCGCGCTTTCCGTTCGTTCCCGGCAAGGAAGGAGCGGGCACGGTGGTTGCCGTGGGCGAGGGCGTCACCTCGTTCAAGGAGGGCGATCGCGTCGCCTATGCCGGTGGCGAGGGCACCTATGCGGAAGAGGCGCTGGTGCCGGCCGCCCAGGCGGTGCACCTGCCGGACGGCATAGACGAGGAAACCGCAGCCGCGGTGATGCTGAAGGGCATGACGGCGGAGTATCTGCTGCGCCGCACGTTCAAGGTGGGGCCCGATACGGTGCTGCTGTTCCACGCGGCGGCCGGCGGTGTCGGCGTCATTGCCACGCAATGGGCCAAGCAGCTCGGCGCCACCGTCATCGGAACGGCGGGCTCCGAAGAAAAATGCGCCATCGCCCGGGCGAATGGCTGCGATTATGTCATCAATTACCGCGAAGAGAATTTCGTGGACGCAGTTAAGGACATCACGCGCGGTCGCAAATGCGACGTCGTGTACGATTCCGTCGGCAGGGACACGTTTCCCGCAAGCCTCGATTGCCTGAAGCGGCAGGGCCTTTTCGTATCGTTCGGGCAGTCGTCCGGCGTTATCGAGAACTTCGATCTGGCGCTGCTGAACCAGAAGGGTTCGCTCTTCGCCACCCGCCCCAGCCTGTTCGGCTATACGTCCACCCGCGAAGAACTGGAGGCCAGCGCCCGCGCTTTGTTCAAGGTCATCGGTTCCGGCGCGGTCAAGATAACGATCAATCAGGTCTATCCGGTCGCCGAGGCGGCGCGCGCCCATGATGACCTGGAGAACCGCCGCACGAGCGGGCTTTCGGTGATCCGCATCTGATTATGCATGGCGGCGGGAACGGCTCGCCGCCATGCCGCCCGGCCCTCAGGCAACGCGAACGTCCTTCCTGGCGGAGGTGCGGGCGAACTCTGCGAAGGCGCCGATAAAATCGGCCAGTTGCGCGCGGACCTTGTCGTCGACAAGCTTTCCATCTGCGTCGAAAACGCCTTGCGCCCGCGACACCAGCAGACGCCCTTCGAAGAAGGGCCTCGCACCCAAGGTGCGCAACACCGGCAACCAGGCGTTCTGGCTGAGGATGGTGCCGAACCCGCCCATCGACGCACCGATGACAGCCATTGGCCGCCCGCGATACAGAAGCGGAATGTCGGATGAGGGGCGCGTCGTCCAGTCGATCGCGTTCTTGAAGACGCCCGGTAGCGAGTTGTTGTACTCGGGCGTTATCAGGAGCACGCCATCGGCATGCCGGATTCTGCCCTTCAGGGCGGCAACCGCCTGCGGAATGCCGTCAGCCGATTCCAGATCGCCGTCGTAAAGCGGGATGCCGTGCAGCGTCGCCGCCTCTACGCGTACGCCCTGCGGCGCCTGGTCCACCGCTGCATGCATCAGCGCCGTGTTGAAGGAACCCTTCCGCAGGCTGCCGGATATGGCGAGAATTCTGGTCATGACGTCTCAAGTCTCCACCGTGCGCGCTTCCAGCGGACGGCCGGGCGCGCATTCCAGGCTTGCCCTGTCCCATTGCCCCAGAATAGCGGCGGCATCGTAGCTTGTCTGCAGGAATGCCAGCAGGGCCTTGTCCGGATCGGGGGCGGTGCGCACGGCATCATAAGGCAGGATGAACTCGCCGAGGCTTTGGTCGAAACGCGCTTCCGCAGGCTCGACGATGGCCTCGGCGAAGCCGTCGGGCCCGGGGTAGGCGTAGGAATAGAAGGCAGGATAGTCGATCCCGCCGCCGCCCGGCCAGAAACCGGCGGACGACACCTGATGGCTGTAGGCCTCAGCCGTGACGTCATCGGGCAAAGCCGGAACTCCGCCGGGATGACGTGGAGCCCTGTCGCCCGAGAACCGCGTGACGGCCATGTCGAAGCTGCCCCAGAAAAGATGCACGGGGCTCACCTTTCCGATGAAGCCGGTACGGAACTGCTTGAACACGCGGTCGACCTGCACGCAGGCCCGGAAAAAAGCGTTGACCGCTTCCGCATCGTAGGGGCGCTCCTGCGTATCGGCCGAGAACGGTACGGCGTCCGGGATTTCGTTCGGCGTATCGCTGAACCTCGGCGTACCGCCAACCTGCTCGATGATCTCGACGAAACGGCTTCTGAACCCCGCGATCGAACCGGGCCTGAGTGGCGTTGCCGCGATGCCGCCGGCCGTCGAGCGCGCGATGACCCGATGCTCGATCAGGTCGATTTCCACCTCGATGCCGCCCGGACCGTCGGGCACGATCGAGGTGGTCAATCCACGTGCCGTCACATACAGCGTCGCGTGCCAGGAATGGTTGAGCCAGGGCGTATGCGACAGACGATACTTGCCGACGATCTGGCTGACCAGGTGCAGGTGGCGGCAACTGTCCTGCCACGGCCCAAACGGAATTTCCGGCCAAAGTTCGGTCATCTCGCCTCCAGGAACGACTTTCGCTTCCGGATTGGAACTAGGGCAGGACGCGAGAGGATGAAGCATCATCCGAAAGGCGGACCGCGCCCAACTCAAATGTGAGTTTGCTTGCGGAGCGTTTTGCGCTGCATTGCAAACGCCGTAAATCGTGCCGGCTTATAGGGATATGCGAGCGTGAACTATCTGTTGCTGGACGCGTGCCTGATCTTGTCGATGGCTTCCGTGGTGCCTTTCCTCGGCATGCGTTTCGTGGACGGCGACATCGAGGGCATACGCACCGCGATCGGGCGTAGCCTCGCGATCGGCGATTTCGCCTATGCGGTCACCCCCAATGTCGACCATGTCGTCAGCTATCACGACGGGGGGGATCGATGCCTGCGTGAAGCCTATGACGGCGCGCGCCTGCAGATATGCGACAGCCGCATCCTGTCGGCGCTCGCGCGGCCCAGCGGACGACGCCTGATCCCGACCCCGGGATCAGACCTGACATTCGATCTTCTGCAGCGCACGATCAGCCCCGATATCCGAATGGCCGTCATCGGACCCTCCGAGGCGGCGTTCCGGCGTCTGCGGGCGCGCTTCCCCGACCGAAGGCTCGTTCACGTTCCGTGCGCCGACCGCCTGGTGCGCGACACCCCGGGTTGGCGGTCGGCCGTGCAGCAAGCGGCGGAGGCGGAATGGGACATCCTGTTCATCTGCCTGTCGTTCCCCAAGCAGGAGGTGTTCGCCCGCGATCTGGCGCGCAGCGGGCGCCAAGGCGGGTTCGCCCTGTGCGTCGGGGCCAGTATCGACTTTCTGACGGGAAAGCAGAAGCGGGCGCCCCGTGCCATGCAGCGGGCCGGGCTGGAGTGGCTGCATCGCCTGGCATCCGACCCCAGCCGCATGTGGCGGCGGTATCTGGTGCGGGGGCCCGGCATCTTCCGCCTGGCGGCCCGCCAATATGCGGCCGACGCACGGCGCGCGATGCGCGGCCGGAGCTAACCGAGGGCGGCGACCGCTTCCTCGATGTCGTGCGCCGGCGCGACGTGCTGCATTTCCGCCAGGCTGCGATTGTCCAGAACGGCGGAGATGGCGTTCCGCACTTCCAGCATCAGCGCCCTTACGCGGCATGTCTCTTCGCTGCTGCAGTCGTCGCATCGGCGATAGGCGGTGCGGCTGGCGCATGGTAGCGGAGCCAGCGGGCCATCCAGGACGCGCAACACGTGCCCGACGCGAATTTCTCCTGCCGGGCGGGACAGGCGGTAGCCGCCCCCACGCCCCTTGCGCGCATCGACGAAGCCGGCGCCGCGCAGGTCGCCCAGGATGGCGTCGAGGAACTTCTTCGAAATGCCGTGCGCCGTTGCGATCTCTTCGGATTGGGTCAGCCGCTCGGGGGGCTGGCCTGCAAGGTGCAGCATCGCCTTGAGACCGTATTTGCCTTTCATCGTCAACATTGGAAGGAAACGCTGCTTTCGAACGGGTAGGGAAGGATATGGTCTGGATATAACCGGCTCAGTCGGGGATTTCCATCCCGCACGGCCACTTGCCTCGGCGCTGCCCGGCCCCATCATTTGCGAGGTGGGGGGTAACATGGGTTTCGATGATCGGATGAAGGGCGTGGCCGGGAAACCATCATGACGGCAACGCAGGTTATCGTCAGCCTCCTGGGCATTGTCGCGTTGCTGCTATGGGGCGTCGGGCTGGTCAGCGCGGGCGTCATGTCCGGCTTCGGCCCATCCTTGCGGCAGACATTGGCAACCCGCCTCGATAACCGGCTTGCCGCCATCGTGGGCGGTACGCTCGTCACCATGGCGCTGCAAAGCAGTACGGCGACCGCCATGATGGTCACATCCTTCACGGCAGGCGGCCTGGTTGCCCTGGTGCCGGCCCTTTCGGTCATGCTCGGCGCCAATCTCGGCACGGCGCTGATCGTGCAGGCCCTGTCGTTCGATCTCGGTCTCGTCTATCCGCTGCTGATCTTCACCGGCTATGTCCTGCAGCGGCGGCGTGCCAATCCACGGCTGTCCGAGGTCGGCCGCATCCTGCTTGGACTGGGGGTCATCCTCCTGTCGCTCGAGCTCCTGTCGGCGCTCGTGGTTCCGCTGGAAGATGCTCCGGACGTACGGCAGGTCATGACGCTGATCGTGCAGGACCCGGTCCTTGCCATGCTGCTGGCCGTGCTGTTCACCGTTCTGGCGCATTCGAGCGTCGGGGCGATCCTGTTCATCATGTCGCTGGCGCAGATCGGTATCCTGTCGGCGCCGTCCACCATAGCCATGGTGGTCGGCGCCAATATCGGCAGCGCCATCAATCCGCTGATCGCTGCCTCGGGAGGGGATCGCAGCCATCTGCGCCTGCCGGTCGGCAATCTGGCCAACCGCCTCGCCGGCGGTGTCATGACCATGCTTCTTCTGGCGCCGATATCAGCCGCCGCCGAACGGTTCGGCGTGCCGGGGCAACGCCTGGCGCCGGATTTTCATCTGGTCTTCAATCTGGTGATGGCGCTGGTATCCGTGCCCTTGCTGCCTGCCGCCGCCCGACTGCTTACGCGGCTGTTTCCCGAGGACGCCAGACCCGAGGATGCGGGCAGGCCGCTGTACCTGGACACGGCAAGCCTGGACAGGCCGAAGGTGGCGCTGGCCAACGCAGCACGCGAGGTCCTGCGGATGGCCGACATCGCCGAGGCGATGCTTGACGGGTCGCGCAAGGTGTTCCGTGACGCGGATCCGATCGCCCTGTCGCGGATCCGGCGCACGGATGACGAGATCGACCGCCTCTACGGCGCCGTGCGGCGTTATCTGTCCCGGATCTCGCAAGGCGACCTTACGGAAGCCGACAAGCGGCGCCTGTTCGAAATCCTCGACTTCGCCGTCAATATCGAACATGTCGGCGATATCGTGGACGCCAATCTGATGGCGATCGCAGCCCAGCGCATCGACGATCGGCAGATCCTCAACGAGGAGGAAATGGTCCGCATCGGCGAAATGCACGAAAGGCTCATAGCCCATCTGCGCCTGGCGGTCAGCGTGCTGATCGACGGAGACGCGACATCGGCGCGGCAGTTGGTGGCGGAGAAGGAGCGCTTCCGCGACTATGAGCGTGCCGCCAACGAAGAGCAGTTCCGACAGATCCTGTCAGGCCAGTTGCCGAAGGGGCAGTCGGCAAACCGCTATCTGGATGTCGTCCGCGACCTCAAGCGGATCGAGGCTCATATCGCCGCGACCGTATATCCGCTGCTGGAGCGCACCGGCGATTTGAAGAGCAGCCGCCTGGCATGAGGCGCGCCATGCTTTCCCGACCGCGAAATCTACCCTAGGTAGTTATCGGTGTGTCGCAGCAGGGGGTTTCATGACACTTCGCAAACTGACCGTTCTCGCGCCGGTCGTGGTGGTTCTGTCCGCCTGCTCGCCCACGACGGTCTCGAACCTTCCATCGGTTCCGCAGCAGACCTTGATGGATGTGCGGGTGGTCGTCGACCCGCCGGCCGGTGCGCAGTCGCTCGGCACCGTCCGTGTCACGCGGTGCCGCAATGATCTGTCGGAGTATCCGACGCCGGAGGTGACCATACTGAACGGCATGAAGGCGGAGGCGCAGAGGCGCGGTGGCAACGCCGTGCGCGTCATCGGTTATCGCATGGGAGTCACGAAGTGGAGCCGCTGCTGGCACACGATCACCGGGCGGGCCGAGATGTACCGCCTTTGAGTACGCCTGCCGGCCTGGTCAGTGTCCGCCGCCCCCGCCTGCGGGGCGGGCCTGCGGCTTGTCGATGAAGATCGCGAGCATCGCCAGCGCGCCGAAAAGTGCGGTAAGCACAAGGAACACATCGGCAAAGGCCATCACATGCGCCTCCCGGGTTACGATGCGCACCATGTTTGCCACGGCCGCCGCCTGTCCGTCGAGGCCGGCCGCGTCGAGGCTCTGCGCCATGGAACTCATCCGCTCCTCGGCGATCGGGTTGCCCCAGGACACATGCTCGGCAAGCCGCTGGTAATGCAGGGTCGTGCGGTCCGTCAGCATCGTGTTGATGATGGCCAGCCCGACCGCGCCGCCAAGGTTGCGCGTCAGATTGTAGAGGCCCGATGCGCCTTTCATCTTCTGGGGTGGCAAGGTGCCCAGTGCGATATTGTTGATCGGCACCATGGACAGCATCAGACCGAAGCCGCGCAAGACCTGCGGTATGAACAGTTCATGGAAGTCCCAGTCATGGGTGATGCCGCTCATCATCCACGTGCCGATACCGAAACTGACGAAGCCGATGACCATCATCACCCGCAGGTCCATGCGGGCCGAAAGAATGCCCGCCAGCGGCGCCGTAAAGAACATGGCGAGGCCCGACACGAACATGGTCTCGCCGATCATCAGCGAGTCGTATCCCCGAATGGCTGACAGGTAGACCGGGTAGAGATAGGTGAGGCCGTAAAGGCCGACGCCCATGACGAAGGAGAACAGGCTGCCTAGCGCGAAGTTGCGGTTGGCGAAGGCCGACAGGTCCACGATCGGTTCTCGTGCGGTGAAGCATCGATAGAAGAACATCACCGCCCCGGCCAGCGTGACGCACACCATCGCCGCGACGGCCCTGTCGTCGAGCCAGTCGTTCTGCGGGCCCTCCTCGAGCACGTACTCGAGCGCGCCCAGGAAGGCCGCCATGGCGGCAAGCCCGTACCAGTCGAAGTGCGGCAGCAGCGACCAGTCCGGCTTGTCGAAGTCGATCAGGTTCCACGCGGCGACGGTGACGACGAGGCCGACCGGCAGGTTGATCAAAAACAGCCAGTGCCATGACATGGCATGGCTGAGATAGCCGCCGATGGTGGGGCCGATGGTGGGCGCCAGTGTCGCCACCAGCCCGATCATGGGGGAAACGACCGCGCGCTTCGACGGAGGAAACAGCGTGAAGGCGGCCGCGAAGACGCTGGGGATCATGCCGCCGCCCAGGAAGCCCTGGATCGCGCGATAGACGATCATCTGGTCGATGGAGGTGGCCGTGGCGCACAGGACCGAGGAGACGGTGAAGCCGCCGGCCGCCAGGGTGAAAAGGACCCGCGTGGACAGGATGCGGCCGAGCATGCCGGACAGCGGGATCATGATCACCTCGGCGATCAGATAGGCCGTCTGCACCCAGGGAATCTCGTCGGCCGACGCGGAAAGCCCGGCCTGTATCTCGGCCAGCGATGCGGAGACGATCTGGATGTCCAGGATCGCCATGAACATGCCGAGCACCATGACCATGAAGGCGGCAATTCGACGGGCGGGGACCGCCTCGTCCGCACCTGCGGCAACGGCAGACATGGCGCGGTGCTACTCGACGTCGCCGGTCGTGGCCGTCCGCCTGTCGACGGTGACCACGGCGGACAGTCCGGGCCGCAGCTTGCCGTCGGCTGCCTGAGGGTTGTCGATCCGGATACGAACGGGCACGCGCTGGACGATCTTGGTGAAATTGCCGGTGGCGTTGTCTGCCGGCAGCAGCGAGAAGACGGACCCGGACGCCGGTGCGAAGGATTCGACCGTACCCTTCAATTCCACGCCGGGCAGGGCATCGACCTCGATGCTGGCGGATGCCCCGGGGGCTATCCCGCCGATCTGCGTTTCCTTGAAGTTGGCGTCGATATAGACCCTGTCCAGCGGGACGATGGACGCCAGCCGGCGGCTGGGCGAGACGAGATCGCCCGGCTGCACCGACAGATTTCCGATAACGCCGTCATAGGGCGCCCGAACGGTGGTGAAGGTCAGGTTGCGGGCGGCGCTGTCGCGGGCGACACCAAGCTCGGCGAGGTTGCGCCGGGCCTCGGCGATCTGGGCATCCAGAACCGAAACGTTGGCCCTGGCGCTGTCGACGGCCGCGCTTCCGCCGCGTACGGATGCGGAGGCTTCGGCAAGTGTGTTGCGAGCCGTGTCCAGCGCCGCCTGCGCGCCGGCACCGGTGCGGGCCAGATCGGCCGCACGGTCGAAATTGCGTTTGGCCTCGGTTTCGGCCGCCTGAAGTGCCTCGAGCTGCGCCTGTGCCTGGACGAGTGCCGCAGCGCCGGCCCGACGCTGCGCGTCGATGCGATCGATGGCGGCCTCCTGGGTCGCCATCCGCGCCTCGGCCGCATCCAGGTCGAGCTGCAGGTCGCCGGGGTCGATCTCGACGACGGGCTGGCCCGCCTTGACATGCTGGTTCTCCGCAACGGGCAGTGACGTCACGTAGCCGTTCACACGCGCGGTCAGCACCGCCATGTCGGCGGCGATGTACGCGTCGTCCGTTTCGATGAGAAAACGGCCTTCTGTCCACCAGTAGACGCCGAAGGCGGCGCCCGCCGCAACGAACAGCAGCGCGAGCAGGGGAAGGACGAGCCTCTTGCGCGAGGGTGCAGGCTTCCCGGCCATTGCATCCGCGTCGCGGGGAAGCGTGTCCGTATCCGAAACTTTCTTGAGCATCGCCAGACCCTCGGCGGGGGGATAATGCAAACGCCGTATTGCGCCCCGCGGCCAGATGCAAGCTAAATGGTAAGCTTTGCCTACCGTCGCAAGATCATGCCTTCCGGGTCCCTCCGCCGGCGGCGATGCCCGGCATTTTCTGAATCTGCAATCTGTGATTGACACCGTCGAAACGATCACTAATCATCATCCTCCTGGACGGAGGGGGCATGCAGCAGCGTTTTCCGCAGCAGCGTCAGCGGCGCATGGCCGATCTGATTGCAGAGCGAGGCAGCCTTACGGTTGCGCAACTCGCCCGTCACTTCGACGCTTCGGAACCCACGATCCGCCGGGATCTGGCTCTGTTGGAGCAGGCCGGGCTTGCGGCGCGCACCCATGGCGGCGTGGTGGCGCCGCGCAAGGGCGAGGCCATCGAGCCGCTGTTTCTGGAAAAGCTGCGCGTCCAGCAGGGTGCCAAGAAGCGGATCGGCCGTGCTGCCGCCGCCCATGTGGGTGCCCAGGAGAGCATATTGCTGGATTCCGGCACGACCATGCTGGCGCTGGCGCAGGAACTGGCCGGGCGCGCCATCAGCATCGTCGCGCTCGATCTCAAGGTCGCCGAAGCAGCGGCAGTGGGCGCGACCCAGGTGCACATGCCGGCGGGCCAGGTGCGCAACGGCTATTTCTCCATCGTCGGCGCGCCGGCCATCGAGACGATCACCGGCTCAACATTCGACCTTTTCTTCATGGCCGCCGATGCCATCGACCTCGACGGCGTCTCCAATTCCACCCGCGACGAGGCGGACGTCAAGCTGGCGGCCATCTCGCGGGCCCGGCGAACCATCCTTCTTGCCGACCATACCAAGCTCAACCGCCGTGCCGTGGTGCCGGTGTGTCCGCTGGAAAGCATTTCCCGGCTGATCGCCGACACGGGCGCGGCAAAGGCGATCGCACCCTACCGGGAGCGCATCCAGGACATAGAAATATGCTGAATTATCATTGTCCTATCAAGGAAAGACGCGTGCTGACATGAAGAATTTCCGGTCTGTATTCGGTGATAGGAAGCCGGTGATCGCCATGGTCCATCTGCTGCCGCTGCCCGGCACGCCCCTTTACGACGCCGAGGGTGGCATCGATGCCATCGTCGACGCGGCGCGCAAGGACCTCAAGGCATTGCAGGACGCCGACGTGGATGCGGTGATGTTCGGCAACGAGAACGACCGTCCCTACGAACTGAGCGTCGACACGGCCTCCACGGCAACCATGGCTTACGTCATCGGCCAGCTGCGCGGCGACATCGCCAAGCCCTTCGGCGTCAACGTCCTCTGGGATCCGATGTCCACCGTGGCCCTGGCCGCGGCCACGGGCGCGTCGTTCCTGCGGGAAATCCTGACGGGGACCTATGCGTCCGACATGGGGCCCTGGACGCCGAATGCCGGAGAGGCGATGCGCTACCTGCATCGACTGAGGCGGCCCGACGTGGCGATGCTTGCCAATGTCTCGGCCGAATTCGCCTGGTCGCTCGACCGCCGGGAGCTGGCGGACCGGGCGCGCTCGGCGGTCTTCTCGTCGATCCCGGACGCAATCCTGGTCTCAGGCGCCATCACGGGCGAGGCGGCGGAGATGGGGGACCTCCAGTCCGTCAAGGCCGCGTTGCCGCATACGCCGGTGCTGGCCAATACGGGCGTTCGGCACAACACGGTGGCCGATGTCCTGCGCGTCGCCGATGGATGCGTGGTCGGCTCCTCGCTCAAGGTGGATGGCGATACCTGGAAACCCGTCGACGCTGCGCGCGCCGCCGAATTCATGCGGCTGGCGAAGGCGGCGCGCGGCGAATAATCGAAAAGGGAGGGCGGCCGGCATGGCGGGATCGGCGAGACGGCAGGATACGACAAGACCCTATGTCGCCAGCCTCGCCGTTCTGGCGGTGGCCATCTTCGTCGCGCTGGCGCTTGCCTCACCGCATTTCCTCAGCCGCGCCAACCTCGTGTCCATGGGTTCGCAATTCCCCGAATTCGGACTGCTGGCGCTTGCCGTGCTGCCGACCATGGTTTCCGGCGGCATCGACCTTTCGGTCGTCGCGACGGCAAACCTGGCCTCCATCGTTGCCGCGGTCATGATGCGCGCCGGGCCCGAACTGGCCGTTCTGGCCATTCCGGCGGCACTGCTGACGGGGCTTGCGTGCGGCGCCTTCAACGGTGTGCTGATCGCCTATCTGAGGCTGCCGCCCATCCTGGCGACGCTCGGCACGCTCCAGCTCTATGGGGGCCTCGGCATCGTCATTACGCGCGGACCGGCCATAACCGGTCTTCCCGGCTGGTATGGCGAGACCTTCAACGCTTCGCTTGCGGGCCTGGTGCCGGTTCCCCTGATCGTGTTCGCGCTGGTCGCGATGGCGCTCGGCGCGCTCATGCGCTTCACCGCGACGGGGGTACGGCTTCGGCTTTACGGTGCCAATCCGCTGGCCGCCCGCTTTGCCGGCATGCGCGAGCCGCGCCTGATCATTCGCATCTATTCCATCGCCGGTTTTGTGGCGGCGCTGGCCGGGCTGGTGATCCTGGCGCGTACCAATTCGGCCAATGCCGACTATGGCGGCTCGTACCTGCTGCTCGTCATTCTCATCAACATCCTTGCCGGCGTCAGCCCGTTCGGCGGCTTCGGCTCCACGCTGGGCGTCGTGCTGGCGGTCGTCACCCTCCAACTCATCTCCAGCGGCCTCAACTTCCTCGCCTTCACGGCCTTCGCACGCGACCTCTTCTTCGGCGGGCTGCTCGTCGTCGTCATGTCGGCGAGGGCGTTGCTGGAGCGCGGGCTGTTGCCGCGTTTGCGCTTCGGGAAACCACGACCATGAAAGACAAGCTGCGCCAGACCTTGAGCGAGCTGATGATGCTGCCGGGGTTGTCCGGCCATGAAGACCGTGTCCGCCGGGCCATCAAGGGGCGGCTGGATGCCGCCGGCATCGCCAGCCGCACGGACAGGCTCGGCAACCTCATCGCCACGGTGGAGGGCGACCCCGAAGCGCCGTCCGTGATGCTGTTCGCCCATACCGACCAGCTCGGCTTCATCACCCGCAAGATCGAGCCGAATGGGCTGGTGCGCGTGGAGCGGCTGGGCGGCATCCCCGAAAAGGCGCTGCCCGCGCAGGCCGTGCTCTTTTGTGTCGGCGAAGGCCGCGACGTGCACGGCGTGGTCGCCAACAAAAGCCATCACGCCACGCCGGCGGATGAAAAATACAAGGTGACGCCCTACCAGGACCTGTTCATCGATGTCGGAACGGACAGCGCCGAGGCGACGCGTGCGCTGGGCATCGAGATCGGAACGCCGGTCGTATATCAACCGAGGGTGATCCACCTGAACGAGGATCGCGTGGCCGGCACCTCCGTAGACGACAGGGCCGGCTGCGCCGTCGTCCTGCAGGCGGCGCTGGAGCTGCAGGGCGCGCCGGGCCTGCCGACCGTGCATTACGTCTTCGCCGTCCTGGAGGAGTTCAACCTGCGCGGCGCGATGGTGGCGGCGCAATCGCTGCAGCCGGATATCGCCGTGCAGCTCGATCTGGCGCTGACGTCCGACACGCCCGACATGGCCCATCGCGGCGAGGTCGCCATGGGGGCGGGGCCGGCCATGGCGCTCTACTCGTTCCATGGACGCGGAACGCTGAACGGAACCATTCCGCATCCGGCCCTGACGCGGCTTTTCGAGACGACGGCGTCGGAAGACGGGCTGCCCTTGCAGCGCACCGCGCATGTGGGTGCACTGACGGACTCGTCCTATGTCCAGCTTGTGGGCGAGGGCGTTGCCGTTGTCGACCTGTGTTTCCCCAGCCGCTACACGCACACCGCGCTGGAACTGTGCGATCTGCGTGACCTGGAAGGGCTGACGCGGCTCGTCTGCGGCGGCATCCGGCGCATGGGGCGCGGTTTCGAGCTGAACCGGGACCTCTACACGTGAGCGGCCATTATCTCGGGATAGACGTCGGCACCTACGAGACCAAGGGCGTCATCGTGACGGCCGAGGGCGCGGTCTTGACCGAGGCGCGCCGTGCCCACCGCATGCAGGTGCCTCAGCCGGGCCATGCCGAGCATGACGCCGAGCGCGACTGGTGGGGCGAGTTCGCCGATATCTGCGCCGAGATGATCCAGACGGGTGGCCTTCAGCCCGGCGACGTACGGGCCGTCGGCGCGAGTGGCATCGGCCCCTGCATGCTGCCGGTGGACGCGGACGGCAGACCGCTGATGAACGCGGTGCTCTATGGCGTCGACACGCGGGCCGCCGCCGAGATCGAGGAACTGACGGCGCTGATCGGGGCCGATACGCTGCTTGCCACCGGCGGCAACGCGCTGACCTCGCAGTCGGTGGGCCCGAAGATCCTGTGGCTTCGCCGCAACCGGCCGGATGTCTTCGAGCGGGCGGCTTACTTCCTCAACTCCACATCCTTCCTGGTGCGGCGGCTGACCGGAGAAACGGTGATCGACCATTATTCCGCCGCCGGTTTCAGCCCCCTTTACGATATCGCGCGGATGGATTGGGTGGATGGCTACGACGCGCTGATCTGCGGCCGTGACAGGCTGGCGCGGCTGGCCTGGACCACCGAAATCGTCGGCGGCGTGACGGCGGAAGCGGCCCGCCGCACCGGCCTTGCCGAAGGAACACCCGTCATCGCGGGTACGATCGACGCTGCGGCGGAGGCGGTTAGCGTGGGTGTCCGGCGTCCGGGGCAGATGATGCTGATGTATGGCTCCACCATCTTCGGCATAGAGGTGACGGCCGAGCCGGTGCAGGATCCGCGCCTCTGGTACGCGCCCTGGCTGTTCGCCGGCCAGCATGCCTCCATGTCGGGGCTGGCGACGAGCGGCACGCTGACGCGCTGGTTCATCGACAACTTCGCCCGCGAACTGGACCCGCACGAGGCCATGGGCGTGCTGGTGCGGGAGGCCGCGGCGTCGCCGCCCGGCGCGCGCGGGCTGGTCGTACTTCCCTATTTTTCGGGCGAGCGGACCCCGCTGCACGATCCGCATGCCAAGGGCATGATCTTCGGGCTCGACCTCACCCACGGGCGGGGAGACGTCTATCGCGCCCTGATCGAGGGGATCGCCTATGGGGTCCGGCACATTCTCGAAACCTACGATGACGCCGGGGCAAATCCTGAAAGCGTGACGGCGGTGGGCGGCGGAACACACAACCCGGTCTGGCTGCAGGCGGTGTCCGACATCACCGGACGCGCCCAGGCGGTGCGGCACAATTCTTTCGGGGCAAGCTACGGCAATGCCTTCCTGGCGGCGGTGGGCGTCGGCGATGCGGATGCCGGCGACATCGATACCTGGAACCCGGTGGCCCGTGAGATCCAGCCGGATGCGTCCCTCTCGTCGCTCTACGACGCGGGGTCCGGCACCTATCGGCAACTTTATGCCCGCACCAGGGAGCTGATGCGGGCAGGCTAAACCATAACCGGCGCAAGGCGCGCCTGAAGCAGAGGGAGAAGGCATATGCAGGGCAGGTTCAGGACAATCGTCGCCGGCGCGCTTCTGGGCACGGCGCTTCTGGCGGGGGCGGCCGGCGTTGCCGGGGCGCAGGACGCCAAACATACCATCGTGACCGTGGTGAAGCTTTCGGGCATCGCCTGGTTCAACCGCATGGAGGAGGGCGTCAAGGAGTTTGCCGCCGATACCGGCAACGATGCGACGCAGGTCGGCGCGGCGACCGCCGATGCGGCGTTGCAGATCCAGCTTATCGAAGACCTGATCGCGCGGGGCGTGGACGCAATCACTGTTGTTCCCAATTCCCCGCAGGCGCTTGAGCCGGTGCTGAAACGGGCGCTGGACAACGATATCGTCGTCGTCGGCCACGAGGGCGCCGACCTCCAGAACATCACCTACGATATCGAGGCATTCGACAACGCCGCCTATGGCGAGCATCTGATGGAGCGGTTGGCGACGGAGATGGGCGGCGAGGGCGAGTATGCCGTCTTCGTCGGCTACCTGACCTCCAATACGCATAATCAGTGGGTGGATGCCGCCATCGCCTACCAGAAAGAGAAATACCCCAACATGACGCTTGTCGTGGACAAGCTGGAATCCGAAGAGCAGCAGCAGACGGCCTACCAGAAAACCCGCGAGCTGCTTCGTACCCATCCGAACCTGAAGGGCATCCAGGGCTCTGCCGGCGAAGACGTCGTCGGGGCGGCCATCGCCGTGGAAGAGGCCGGCCTGTCCGGCAAGGTCAAGATCGTCGGCACCAGCCTGCCTTCCGTCTCGGGCCCCTATCTGGAATCCGGCGAGATCGCCATGATCTCCTTCTGGGATCCGGCCAAGGCCGGCTACGCCATGAACGTAGTGGCGGCGAAGGTGCTGAACGGGGAAACCATCGCGGACGGCGCCGACCTTGGCGTCGAGGGCTACGAAAAGGTCAAGCTGGACGGCAAGGTGATCTATGGCCAGGCCTGGGTGGACGTGACCGCCGAGAACATGGACCAGTACGACTTCTGATACGCACCGCAAGTGGGGCGGCCGCCCGGCCGCCCCGCCATCTCAACCGGAACGGAGACACGCGCTTGGCCGAAACGATGTCCATGTCCGGCATTCGAAAATCCTATGGGCCGGTGCGCGTCCTGGAAGATGTCAGCCTGGCGCTCGAGCCAGGCGAAGTGCGCTGCCTTGCGGGCGAGAACGGCTCCGGCAAGTCCACGCTGATCAAGATCCTGTCCGGCGTCGTGGCAGCGGATGCGGGCCGGGTCGCGATCGGAGGGCGCCCGATGGCCGGCGATGCGCGTGCCGCCATCGATGCCGGGCTGGCCGTCATCTACCAGGATTTCTCGCTGTTCCCCAATCTCGGCGTGGCTGAAAACATCGCGATGCTTCAGGCGGTGTCGTCCGGTGCGCGCCTGCACCGGGGCCGGGCGCAGAAAAGGCTTGGCGAAGCGGTGCTGGAGCGCATGGGCGTCAAGCTGGACCCTTCGATGCTGGTGGAGCTCCTGCCGGTCGCCTCCAAGCAACTCGTGGCCATTGCCCGGGCCCTGGCCAACGATGCGCGCATCATCGTCATGGACGAGCCGACGACGGCGCTGACCCGGAGCGAGGTGCGGCGGCTGGCCGAGATCGTCGGCACGCTGAAGGCGGATGGCGTCTCGTTTCTGTTCGTCAGCCACAAGACGGAAGAAGTCTTCGCCTTTTCCGACACGGTCACCGTGCTGCGTGACGGACGCGTCGTCGCCGAAGGACCCGCCTCGGACTTCGACGCCGAACGGCTGGGGCGGGAGATGACGGGCCGCAGCGTGGACAGCCAGCGGCTGGACCGCCCGCCCGTGATACCCGCCGCTCCATTCCTGAGCACGCGGAGCCTGTCGCGTCGCGGCGAATACGAGGATATCAGCCTCGACCTCCACCCCGGCGAGATCGTCTCCATCGTCGGCCTTCTCGGCTCCGGCCGGACCGAACTGGCGCTGACGCTGTTCGGCATGATGCAGCCCGACGCGGGAACGATCGAGATCGGCGGCCGGCCGGCGCAGCTTTCGAGCGCCGTTTCGGCGGTGGAAGCCGGTATCGCCTATGTGCCCGAGGACAGGCTGACCGAAGGGCTTTTCCTGGACCAGACCATTGCCGACAACATCCTCGTTTCCAGCCTGGACGTTTCGCATTCCGGCGGCCTTCTCAACCGACGGTCGCTGGCCGAACGCGCACGCGGCGCCGTCAAGCGGCTGCGCATCAAGACGCCGGGGATCGAGCCGGCGGTCGCGACCCTGTCGGGCGGCAACCAGCAGCGTGTCGTGCTGGCGCGCTGGATGGAGCGCGCGCCCCGGCTGATGATCCTCAACGGGCCGACGGTCGGCGTCGACATCGGCTCCAAGCGCGAAATCCACGAACTGCTTCTTGCGCTCCGCCGCGACGGTACGGCGCTGATGGTGGTGACCGACGACATAGGGGAGGCCACGGCGATCTCCGACCGCATCATGGTGATGGTGAAGGGCCGCATGACCGGCCCCTACGACCCCGAGTCCGTCGATGACGAGGCCATATACGCGGCCGTCACACAGGAAGGAGGGCGCTGATGCGGCGTGCAGTCCGGCTTCTCGCTTCGCCGCAGGGCATCGTGCTGGTTTTCGCATTGCTGTTCGCGCTTTGCGTCGGCGCGATCAATCCCGGTTTCCTGTCGGCGGCCACCATCGTCGACCTTCTGCGCAATTCGATCGTCACGGGCATCTTCGCTCTGGGCGTCATGATGATCCTGGCATCCGGCGGCATCGACGTATCCTTCACCGCCATCGGCGCCTTCGCAATGTACACGACGACCGTCCTGATCATGGGCGTCGACCTCGACATTCCCATCATCGGCTATTTCGTCGTCAGCGCCCTGATCGGCGCCGCGCTGGGCCTCGTCAACGGCATCCTGATCGGCGGTCTCGGCCTGCCGACGCTGATCGTGACGTTGGGCACGCTCAGCCTGATCCGGGGCGCGCTGCTGACCTTCGTCGGCACGACCTACATCACCAACGTCCCGCGCGAGGTGATCGGTTTCGCGCGCACGGTGATCCTGCGGCTGGAGAACGCCGTCGGGCAGCTCGTTTCGCTGCCGCTGTCCTTCGTGGTCCTCGTCGTCGTCGCACTGTTCGTCGCCATCCTGATGAACGTCACTTTGTTCGGCAGAAAGATCTACGCGATCGGTGGCTCGGAGGAAGGCGCGCGGCGCATCGGAATCGACGTCGCCCGCGTCAAACTGCTGATCTACGTCATTGCCGGCGGCATCGCGGGCCTTGCCGGGATGACGCACATGACCCTGTCGCGGATGGCCAACCCGTTCGACCTCGTCGGCTCGGAGCTCGACGTGATCGCGGCGGTGGTGTTGGGCGGCGCGCGCATACAAGGCGGCCACGGCACCGTCACGGGCACGCTGATCGGTGCGCTCGTCATCACCATGATCAATACGTCGCTGCTCAGCGCCGGCGTGCCGTCCTACTGGCAGAAGGTGGTGATCGGCATCCTCATCATCGTCGGCACGAGCCTGCCGATCCTGATCGAGTCCTATCGCAAGCATCATGAAAGGCTGGCGCGGGCCGGCTGAGAAAAAGGGGAGGCCATCCTTGAAGAAGATCCTGAACGCGCCGGGGGCCTATGTCGACGAGATGCTCGATGGCTTCGTCGCGGCGCATCCGCAGTATTATGCCCAACCCGAACCCCGCGTGATCCTTCGGGCCGACGGCGCGTCGGAAGGGCGCGTCGGCATCGTCACCGGCGGGGGCTCCGGCCATTTGCCGGTGTTTACCGGCTATGTCGGCCGCGGGTTCCTGACGGCATGCGCGATCGGCGACGTCTTCGCCAGCCCATCGGCCGAACAGATGGCCAGCGCCATCCGCCTGGCGGATGGCGGGGCGGGCGTGCTTCGCCTGTACGGCAATTACGGCGGCGACGTCATGAATTTCGACATGGCGGGCGAGATGGTGGAGATGGAGCACGACATCGCCACGACGACGGTGCTGCTTGCCGACGACATCGTGTCCGCCCCGAAGGAAGAGGCAGACAAGCGCCGGGGCGTCGCCGGCATGGTCTATGCGTTCAAGATTGCGGGCGCTGCGGCAGAAGCCATGGCAGACCTTGGCGAGGTGACGCGCGTCGCCCGGAAGGCGGCGGACGCCTGCCGCTCCATCGGCATGGCTTTGACGCCCTGCATCGTGCCCCAGGCCGGCAAGCCGACCTTCGAGCTGGGGCCGGACGAGATGGAGATGGGCATGGGCATTCATGGCGAGCCCGGCATCTGGCGAGACGCCTTGAAGCCGGCGGATGCCATCGTGGACGAGATGGTGGACCGGCTGCTTGCCGACCAGTCGCTCGGGCGCGGCGACAGGGTCTCGGTTCTCGTCAACTCTCTTGGCGCGACCCCGCTGGAAGAGCTGTACATCATGTATCGCCGCGTGAAGCAGCGCCTCGACGGCGAGGGTATCGAGATCGTCATGCCGCTGGTGGGCCGCTACGCGACATCGATGGAAATGACGGGCGCCACCATCACGACGCTGGCGCTCGACACCGAGCTGGAGGCTCTCCTGCATGCGCCGGCCGAATGCGCCTATTGGCGTGTCGGTTGAAGGAGAGTGCAGCGATGACCGATCGAATCGACACCGCCGCGCTGCACGACGCGCTCGTCCGGGTTGCCGCCGCCGCGGAGACCGCCGCGCCGGAGTTGAATGCGGCCGATGGGGCCCTGGGAGACGGAGACCTTGGCATCACCGTCTCGAAAGGCTTCGCGGCTGCGGCAGCCGCGGATCTGCCGGACGATATCGGCCAGGCATTCCTGGAATGCGCCAAGGCATTCCAGCGTGTGTCCTCCTCGTCCTACGGCACGCTGGTCGCCACCGGGTTCATGGCGGCGGGGAAGGCGACGAAGGGGCGCACCGATATCGCCGCCGCTGACGTGCCAGAGCTCGTCGCGGCGGCGCGCGATGCGATGATGGCGCGCGGCAAGGGGCAACTGGGCGACAAGACCGTTCTCGATGGTCTCGACGCCATCGCCCTGGCCCTGGCGGGGGTGGATGGCGGCGGGATGCGTCGCCGGGCGGTTGAGGCGGTGGAGGGCACCCTCGACGCGTTCAAGGGGCGGCCCTGCAGGCTGGGGCGGGCGCGCATGTTCGCTGATAAGAGCGCCATGCTGGACGATCCCGGGCAACTCGCGCTGCTGCATATCGTGCGCGGATTGTCCTGACTGTTCATTGTGGAAAGACGCTGTGTCGCCAAGGCTTCGATTGACGGGCCGGGCCTCTCGCCTCAACACCTCCGCAGGTGACATTTCCAATGGAGCGGCCATGAAGCGCGTTGCAGTTTTCAACGGATCCCTGCGCAAGGAATCCATCAATCGCAAATTTGCCGAAAGCATCGCCCTGCTTGCGTCCGGTAAGCTCGAGTTCCGCTTTGTCGAGATCGGCGACCTGCCCCTCTACAACGACGACCTTTTGGCCGATGGGGTGCCCGCTTCGGTCGCCCGCGTGAAAGCCGAGATCGAGGCTGCCGACGCGGTGCTGTTCGTCACGCCCGAGTACAACCGTGCCTACACGCCCGCCATCAAGAACGTGATCGACTGGGCTTCGCGGCCCTATGGCAAGAATTCCTGGAGTGCCAAGCCCTCCGCCGTCATCGGCACCACGCCCGGGGCCACAGGTACGGCAGCGGCGCAGAACTCGCTGAAAGGCCTTCTGACGGTCGTCGACACGGTCCTGATGGGGCAGCCTGAAGTGTACTTCACCTACAAGCAGGAGCTGTTCGGCGCCGACGGTGCGGTGGTGGACGCCTCCACGCGTACGTTCCTGACCGCCTGGGTGGACCGGTTCACCGCCTGGATCGAGCGGACGTCGGAGCGCAAGACGCAGGATCAGGCCGGTCCGGCCCGATAATCGCCGGATTGACGGCACAGGGTGCGTGGACGGCGCGTTCGATGAGTTCGAGTATCAGGGATGTCCCATGGCCAAGCCTAGACGGTTCACCATCGCAGGTCTTGCGGTGCTGGCCATACCTGCCATGACGGGTATTCATATGGCGCTCGGCCAGATGACCGGCAATTTCCACGAGGTCCTCCCGGGGCAACTGTATCGTTCGGCCCAGCCCGACGGGGAGGACATCGACGAGATGGTGCGCGTTCACGGTGTGCGCACCATCATCAACCTGCGCGACGAGGCACGCGAAAGCTGGTACGCGGAGGCCGGTTCGGCGGCCGCGCGCAACGGTGTCGAGATGGTCGATTTCCCGATCAGCTCGGCGCATGAAGTGCCCGTCGAAACATTGCAGCAACTGGCTGCCATCATGCGGGACGCGGAAAAGCCCTTGCTGATCCATTGCGAGCATGGTGCCAACCGGACCGGGCTTGCGTCGGCGGTCTATGTCGGTGCCGTCGCCGGCAGAAGCGAGTTGCTTGCCGAATTCCAGCTTTCCCCCTTCTACGGGCACGTTCCGATCCCGGGGATCGGACGGTATGAGATGTACAGCTCCTGGGACCGGTTCGAGGAAACTATCGGTTTCTGACGATCCGTTTCTTACCAGTTGGTAGGCGAGCCCCGATTGCGGTATGGATGGCGTACGCGTCGCTGGATCGGGGAGCCGCTTGAAGAACAACCGGGCTTCAACTGCCTTCAAGGGCCACTCCCTTCCGAAGACGGCAGCGGGCCGATGGCTGGGCCATATTTCGGAGGATGCGCCCCTGGAGGTCAGGGACCGCCTTCTGGGCGGCCTCTATGGCACCATCCCGATCTTCTTGGGCGGGGTGGCCAACACCGTCCTCGTCTCGGCGTTCATCGCGATCCGCATCGACGCTCCCCGCTTCTACGTCTGGGTATGCCTCGAAATCGCCATCTGCCTGGCCCGCGTCTATCTGCTTATCCGTTCCAGGCGTCTGGCGCGGCTTGGCCGCGACACCCATACGGATGGCATGATGATGCTGTCGCTCGCCTGGGCGGCCGGCGTCGGTTACGGCAGCTTCATATGCCTCCTGTCCGGCGATTGGGTGGCGTCCACCATGGCCATGATGTCGTCGGCCGCCATGATCGGCGGAATCTGCATCCGCAATTTCGGCACGCCGCGCCTGGCATCGGCCATGATGGTGCTGGCCTTCGGCCCCGCCTGCTTTGCGCTGCCCTTCACCGGTGAGCCGTTGCTGCTGCTCGGGTTGGTGCAGATACCCTTTTATATCCTCAGCATGTGCCGCGCTGCCTATGTCTTGAAATCGATCCTCGTCGCGACGATGATAGCCGAGCGCCAGCACGCTCTCCTATCCCGCCACGACGCGCTGACGGGCCTGCTCAACCGGGTCGGGCTTGCTGCGGAACTGCGTCGTATCGCCGCCAGGGCGGCGGGGTCCGAACGGCTGGTCGCCTTCATGTACATGGACCTCGACGGCTTCAAGGCGGTCAATGACGATTTCGGCCACGACGTCGGCGACGCCGTTCTGAGCGCCGCCGCCGACCGCCTCCAGGAGCATTGTTCCGCCGAGGCGGGAGCGGCGCGCATCGGCGGCGACGAATTCGTCTTCATCTGCCTGTGCGACGACGAGGCATCGGCCGACAGGATGGCGCTGCGCCTGATGCAGGATCTGCGGGCGCCCTACGATGTCGCGGGCGTCGACATCCACTTCATCGGCGTCAGCATCGGCATCGCCTTCGCCGAGCCCGATACAGCCGGGCAGGTCGATCTCAAGCCACTGCTGCGCGCGGCCGACAGCGCGCTCTATGCGGCCAAAAGGAGCGGCAAGGGCAAGTTTACGAGGGCCACGGACCCCGTGTAAGAGCGTTCCACAGCATGCCATGCCGGTTGTAATTCCGTTTTCCTTCCTTTGGCCGAAACGGTAAAGTAAGTTTTTACTTGGCCCGTTTACCGGTGCCGAAACAGCACTCCGGATGTCGGAGCGTTTAAACAAGGCGTTCGCACTCATGTCATTGATAGTCGTTGTTGATGATCAAGGCAGCAACCAAAGGATATACTCTCGCCTGTCGAAGCTCGCGGGAGAGGACGTCAACGTCAAAACCTTCGCAAGCCCGTTCCGGATGCTCGACTGGCTCGAAGAAGGCGAGCCGGACCTCATCATTACGGACTACAAGATGCCGGGCATGGACGGCGCCCAGTTGACCCGTCGGCTGCGCGACATGCCCAACTCCGCCGACGTTCCCATCATCGTGCTGACGGCCTACGAGGATCTCAGTTTTCGGCTCATGGCGCTCGAGGCCGGCGCCACGGACTTTCTGCAGACGCCCGTCAACCACGAAGAGTTCGTCAGCCGGGCGCGCAACTTCCTGAAGTTCCGCCGCCAGCAGCAGAGCGTCAAGCTGAAGGCGCAGGCGCTGGAGCGCCGATTGCTGGACAGCGAGTATTTCCGCCAGATCGCCGTGCGCGACAGTCGCGAGCAACTGGCGCAGGTCATCGATACGGTGCCGGCGCTCATCAGCGCCACCGATCGCGATGGCCGATGCGTCTTCGTGAATGCGATGTTTGCCGTCTATTCGGGCCGCGATCCGGCCGCCTGCGTCGGCCTTCCCGCGGAAACGCTTCTGGCGGGGACGGACGTTGCGCGGCTTCGCCAGGTGGAGCGCAGCGTCCTGACCCGGGGCCTGCCGCACCCTGCCTACGAGGAAGCGATCCAGTCTCCCGAGGGGAGCGAACGCTACTTCCTGACGACGAAGTCGCCGCTGATGGATGCCAACAGCAAGGTCGTCGGCGTGCTGACTTCGTCGCTCGATGTCAGCGAGCAGAAGATGGCGCACGAGCGCCTGCGCGAGTTGGCCCTTCATGACGGGCTGACCGGCCTGCCCAACCGGACCTATCTGTCGAACCGCGTCCAGTCGCTTCTGCTGGAGCCGGCCCGGCCGGGGCGCATGCATGCGCTGCACCTTCTGGACATCGACCGCTTCAAGACCGTCAACGATACGCTCGGCCATTATGTCGGCGATCAGCTCCTGCAGTCGATCGCCCAGCGGTTGAAGCTGCTGATCGACGAGAACACGACCCTGTCCCGCCTGGGCGGCGACGAGTTCGCTTTTCTGCAGGAGGGGATCTCCGACGTTTCGGAAGCGGAATCGCTGGCCCGCCGGATCGTATCCACCCTGTCCGACCCGATCGACGTCGCCCGCCACAGGGTCAACGCCACGGCAAGCCTCGGCATCGCGTTGATCGGCCCGCATGGCCAGGACGTCAACGAAATTCTCAAGAATGCCGATCTGGCGATGTACCAGGCCAAATCCGAAGGCCGCAACCGATACAGCGTCTTCGCCGCCGACCTGCGGGCCCGCATCAAGGAATCCTCCCTGCTGGAGGCGGCCATGCGCGATGCACTGGCGCGGGGCGAGTTCGTGCTGCATTACCAGCCGCAGGTGGATATCGCCACGCGCCGGATCTCCGGCGTGGAGGCGTTGATACGCTGGCAGCATCCGCAACGCGGGCTGCTGTCGCCGGCAGAGTTCCTGAGCGTCGCCGAAGAGACGGGGCTGATCGCGCCCATTTCCGACTGGGTCCTGCGAGAAGCATGCCGGCAGGCGCAGGAATGGCGGTCCATGGGCTTCGAAAGCCTCACCATGGCCGTCAATCTGGCGCCGGTTCAGTTCAATTACGACGACATTCCGAAGATGGTGTCGCGTGTGCTGGCCGACACCGGCCTGCCATCGTCCAATCTGGAACTGGAGCTGACGGAGAACACGTTCTTCGATCCGGTACAGAACCCGACCCCGCGCCTGGCCGTACTGCACAACATGGGCATCCGGCTGACACTCGACGATTTCGGAACGGGATATTCGTCGCTGCTCCGGGTCAAGATGCTGCCCATCGACGCAATCAAGATCGATCGCGGGTTTCTGGAGGCAATCCCGGGCAGCGAGGCGGACGCCGCCATCGTGCGTGCGATCATCAGGCTGGCTCATGGGCTGAAGCTGCACGTGGTGGCCGAAGGTGTGGAAACCGCCGAGCAGCTCGCCTTCCTCAAAGAGGAAAAATGCGAACTGGCGCAGGGTTTCTATCTCGGACGTCCGGTGGCCGCCGACGCCTGTCTGCGGGCGCTGCTCGACAACAGGCAGGCGGTCGGCAACGCCGCATAAGACAACAAACGAGAACGGCTTAACGGCGGATCAGAACGAGCTTTGAGTGTGATTATCAAAGAATGGGCGGCCTGGTTTCGCAGGCGCCCAGATCGCGAACACGAGATCACGCTCAACCGTGCCGTCATCTCTCTCGCGATTTTGATCTTCACGCTGTTCTTCATGCCCCGGGGGGAAACCGCCTTCGCGGCGCGCCTGATCGCCGTGCTTTACCTGATCTCGGCCACGCTTCTTCTGGCGCATCTGCTATGGCGACCGGGGATATCCACTGTCCGTCGCATCGTCGCGATGGCCGTCGACCTCGTGCTCCTGTCGTTCGGCCTTGCCATCGGGCAGGGCTCCGTCGCCATACTCTACCCGTTCTATTACTGGATCATCCTCGGCAACGGCTTCCGCTATGGCGAAGCCTATCTTTATTCCGCAACGGTGGCCGGTACGCTCGGCTTCCTGGCGGTCATCCTCAGCTCGCCCTACTGGCAGAGCCAGCCGCTCCTGTCGGGTGGCCTTCTCGGCGGCATCGTCATCCTGCCGCTCTATGCCGCAACGCTGATCCGCAGCCTCTCACGCGCCAAGGAGGCCGCCGAGCAGGCAAACCGGGCGAAATCCGCCTTCCTCACCAGCGTCAGCCACGAATTGCGAACCCCGCTCAACGCCATCATGGGATCGACGGACCTGCTCGTGGACACCACGCTCCGGCGCGATCAGCGCGACATGGTGGATACGATCCGCGTCGCCTCGAGCGCGCTCCTGTCGCAGATCAACGACCTTCTCGATCTGTCCAGCATCGAATCCGGCCGTCTGCGACTGACGCCCGTGACCTTCGATCCGCTGGAGCTTCTGGCGGGTGTGCGCGACGTCGGAGCCGTGCAGGCGCGGGCGAAGGACATCGCGTTCCACCTGTTCGCGACCGCACGCACGCCGTCGCTGCTGACCGCCGACGAGCGGCGCATGCGGGAAGTTCTCATCAACCTCGTCGGCAATGCGATCAAGTTCACCGAAACCGGGTCCGTGACCCTGTCCGTCGACTATGTCGAGGGCAAGGGCGGGCCGTCGCTGCTGTTCGAGGTCGAGGATACCGGCATCGGCATGACCGATGAGGAGCAGCAGGTCATCTTCAAGCGGTTCACGCAGGCCAACGCGACCATTCTCAACCGCTTCGGCGGCACGGGGCTCGGCCTTGCCATCGTGCGGGAACTGGTGGAGCTGCAGCGCGGCGAGATCGAGGTCAGCAGCAGCCTGGGCACGGGCAGCCTGTTCCGCGTGCGTATCCCCGTGCGCAAGGCCACGGAAGCGGAAGCGCCCGTCGGCTCGCTCCTGTCCGAGACGAAGGTGATCCTTCTCGATCCGTCGGATGTCTATGGCGGCGTCGTGCCGCCCGTGATACAGCGCGACAGCGGTATCGCCGTACTGGCCGGGACGGTGGAGCAGGCCGTAACGCAGATCGTGCTGCCGGCCCCGGACGAAATCCGGCATCGCGTGGTGCTGCTTGTCGAGATGGAGGACGGCTGGCCGGAACAGGCCGATCCGGCGCAGTTCGTTTCACATCTCAAGACGGCCGCTCCGACAGGCATATTCGGTATATCCCGCCGGTCCAACGGGCTCCCGGCGGCGGCTGTCAGGCACATCGTTCCCTGCATCGTCGGCGAGGAACGCTTCGGGGAGGATCTCATGCACGCGATGCGACTGGTAAGGCGCGCTACGGAAGCCGCATCGGGTAGCCATTCTACCATCGTGCGCCGCGAAAAGGGGTTGCGCATCCTTCTGGCCGACGACAACCGCGTCAACCAGAAGGTCATCAGCCGGATACTCGAAGCGGGTGGGCACCACGTCAAGGTCGTCGGCGACGGCGAGGCGGCCCTCGACGCCATGGAGGCGGGCGGTGTCGATTTCGTGCTGATGGACCTGAACATGCCGGGCATGGACGGCGTGGAATCCACCAAGCTGTTTCGCATGATGTCGCTTGGCCGGCCACATCTGCCGATCGTCGGCCTGACCGCCGACGCCACCAGGGCGGCAAGCGACCGCGCGGTGGGAGCCGGCATGGACGCCTGCCTGACGAAGCCCGTCAACGGGCCTGCCTTGCTCGACAAGATCGACCTTTTGTTCGCCGAGCACGGCGACGGTGCCGCCCTGGAAGAAAATCGAAGGCCGGTGGCGGACCTGAAGCTCGTCAGCGAGACGGAGGTGCCGTCGGCACGCGCCGGCGAAGGTGACCAGCATGTCGACACGGCGATGTTGAAGAACCTCGAGACCCTAGGCGGCCCGGCCTTCGTTGCAGCGGTTATTTCCGACTTCCTGACGGATGGCAGCGCGCTGCTGCTGGAGCTGCGGGAGGTTGTCGCGGCCGGCGATGTCGCCGGGTATGCGGAGAAGGCGCACGCGCTTCAGAGCGGCGCGGGCAATATCGGTGTGCTCCGCGTGGCGGAATCGTGCCGCAACTGGCGTCCGCAATCGTCGCAGGAACTGGTCAAGACCGGGCCCGGCGTCGTGGAAAGGATCGAGCAGGAGTTTGAAACCGCCCGCTCGATCCTGTTGCGTCAGCATGCGCGTCGGCCGCTTCTGATCTCCGACCGCGATCAGGGCGCCTGACCGCCTCATTCAGCCGCAATCAGCGCGTCCTGCTCGCGGGCTATGTTGCAGCGACGATCCTGGGCGGCGGCAAGGCGCTCCATCTTCTTCAGATCGGACGGCGCAAGACGCATCGCGGCATCGACCCAGATGTCGACGACATCGCGCAGCTCCTGGAGCGAGATGCCGGCCACCCGGTTGCGAGTGCGGAACACCGCCTGCATGGCGTTGTGGCTGCGCGACTGCCGTGCGCACCACGCGCGCAACGCCGCCTCGCCTTCACCGTCTTCGGCCAGAACGTCGACGAGCCCGATGCGGTGCAGTTCTTCCGCGGTGTAGATGCGGCCGCTGAGGATCATGCGCTCCGCTTCCACGGCGCCGATGCGCCGGGCGATCAGGCTGTAGGCGCCCATGCCCGGGAAGAGGTTGAACAGGACTTCCGGCAGGCCGAAACGGGCGCTGCGCTCGGCCACGATGACGTTGCAGGACAAAGCCGTCTCGAAGCCGCCGCCCAAGGCATCACCCTGCACGAGCGCCATGGTGACGACCGGCTGGTCGTAGCTGACCACGTTGTTCCAGACGATATCGACGCAGGAATGGGCATACTTCTGGAGCAGAAGCTTCTGCCCCTTGCGAACCGCGTTGGCGAAGAGGCGAAGATCGCCACCGAGGTTGAAGATGCCGGTGGACCGCGAAGCGACGACGAAATACTTGAATGGCAGTTCGTTTTCGGGCGTCTGCGCCATGCGGTTGCGCAGGAAAGACTGCATCGATGTCACGTCGCGAAGCAGTTCCGGAGTGACGCTGGGCCGCGACTGCGGCTGCAGGTGACACCAGTAGATGCCGGCGTCGCGGTCGAGCGACAGATCGACGTCAGAGTATAGCGGCGTCCAGGCGTCGCGGTCGGGCAGGCCGATGCCGGCCGTGGAGAGGAGGGAGGTCTGGGAAGGGGTCGAGAACTGGAAGGTCATCGGGAGGCTCCTGGTGCGATGGGAGGATTTACTGGGACTTGTCCGGACGATAGTACACCGCCCTTATTGTGTTGTAACGCGGAAGTGCATCAATGCCCTTCGGACGACAAATAGTTGCAACTGAGTCACTTCCTTTGATGCTGCTGTCCGAACGACTCTGCATGATCGAATTTCTGCCGCGGACAGGGCAGGCTGCAGGCCGTCCTGGCGCGCCGGTATCGAAGCCGGAGGGCGTGGCCCTCCGAAGGAGAAAAACAGTTATCCTGTAAACAAAAACTTGCAATTGATTCGTTGCGCTTGCCCCATGTTCGGCCCCGTGTCACACCGGGGCCGCCGAAACGATTTTGGGATTGCGCACGCCATGCAAGCACCGGTTGCCGGCCTCCGGGTCGTCGAATTTGCCAGGATTCTTGCCGGGCCCTGGATCGGCCAGACGCTCGCCGACCTGGGGGCGGACGTGGTCAAGGTGGAGGCGCCGGGCGGTGACGACACCCGCAGCTGGGGCCCCCCATTCGTGCCCGGCATCGACGGCGACCACCTCAGTGCGGCTTATTTTCATGCGTGCAACCGCGGCAAACGCTCGGTCGTGCTGGACTTTTCGACGGAACATGGGCGCGATGCCGCCCGCCGCCTTGCGGCCGGCGCCGACGTCGTCATCGAAAACTTCAAGCTCGGCGGCCTTCGAAAATACGGGCTCGACTATGAGAGCCTCTCGGCGCTGAACCCCCGGCTCGTCTATTGTTCCATTACCGGCTTCGGCCAGGATGGGCCATATGCGCACCGCGCCGGCTACGATTACATCGTGCAAGGGCTTGGCGGCATCATGGACCTGACCGGCGATCCGCACGGAGAGCCGCAGAAGATCGGCGTCGCCTTCGCCGATATCTTCACCGGTCTCTACGGCGTCATCGCCATCCAGGCGGCCCTTGCCCAACGCGAAAGGACGGGCAGGGGGCAGCATATCGACATGGCCCTTCTGGACTGCATGACCGGCGTTCTGGCCAACCAGGCGCTCAACTACCTTGTTTCCGGCGTCAGCCCGCACCGCATGGGCAATGCCCATCCCAACATCGCGCCCTATCAGGTCTTCGCCGTCGCCGATGGCCATGTCATCCTTGCCGTCGGAAACGACGGTCAGTTTGCGCGATTGTGCCAGGCCCTGGGCCAACCCGGCCTTGCCGCCGAACCGGACTTTGCCACCAACGCCGCCCGTGTCGGATCGCGGGACCGGCTCACCGGACTGCTGGCGCCCCTGATCGCCGCCTACGGGCGCGATGACTTCCTGGCGATGATGGAGGCTACCGGGGTTCCTGCCGGGCCGATCAACAGCGTGTCCGATGTCTTCGCAGATCCGCAGGTCATCGCGCGCGGCATGCGGATCGCCATGGCGGAGGACGCCGCGCTTGGCGGCACCGTGCCCGGCGTCAGGACACCAATCCGCTTTTCCGACGCGGACCTGGCCCTGTCGCGGCCTTCGCCACGGCTTGGGCAGCACACGCAGGAAATACTGGCCGAGATCGGCCTCGGCGCCGCCTCACGAAGCGGCGCGTGACAGGATGGCGATTGCGTTGAGGGTCGCGGCGGCCATCGCGCTGCCGCCGCGTCGTCCGTGGACGATAATGGATGCCAGCTCCGGGCGCTCGGCCAGCGCCTGCTTGGATTCGACCGCGCCCACGAAGCCGACCGGCATGCCGACCACCAGCGCCGGCCGGGCATCGGCCTGCGACACGCATTCCAGGAGCCGGAACAGTGCCGTGGGCGCATTGCCGAACACCAGGATGGCGCCGTCGATGCGCTCGGCCCAGATGTCCACCGCGGCGGCGCTGCGCGTCGTCCGCAAGGCCCTGGCGCGGTCCGCCACCCCGGCATCGTCGAGGGTGCAGACGATGTCCACGCCGTTCGGCAGCAGCCGCGGGATGATGCCGCGCGCCACCATCTGGACATCGCAGAAGATGGCGCGCCCGGCCCGCAGGGCCTCCATGCCCGCAGCAACGGCACCCGGCGTGAAACCGATGTCCGCAGCGATATCCACCATGCCGCAGGCGTGGATGATGCGGGTGGCGACATCGGCCTCATCTGCGGTGAAGCGCGACAGGTCCGCTTCCGTCCGGATGGTGTCGAAGGAGCGTGCGTAGATCGCCTCCGGATCCCTCAGATAGTCGTAGTGCCGCTCTTTGAAACCGCTCATGGTCCGCCATGTGTTGCAGTGCCGCGTCGCCGGGGCGCTCTTCGTCTCTGCATGGGGTAAACCGCGCGTTTAAGGGGTGCAACATGCGGTGCGGAAATGTAGGTGCGTTGTTATCCGGTTCGTTTCACAGGGGGTGCCGTTGGCCGAGGGCGACATGAAGGAAATCCCCGAGGGTGAAGCCCCGGTCGCTTCCGGCATCTACGATGATGAGGGCAATATCCTTCACGCGTTCATGGACCGTGTCCGCGAGGCGCTGGCCCACGACGACGCGATCGACCTGCGCAACGCGATCGGCGGCCTGCACGAGACGGAACTTGGCGAAGTCCTCGGCTATCTGACGACCGAGCAGCGCCAGGCTCTGGTCCGCCTCATGGGGGAGGATTTCGACTATACCGCGCTGACCGAGGTGGACGAGGCCATCCGCCTCGAGATGATCCATGCCATGCCGCCCGAACAGGTCGCCGTCGCAGTATCGGAGCTCGCATCGGACGATGCCGTCTACATCCTGGAAGATCTCGACGCCGAAGACCGCGACGAAATCCTCAGGCGGCTGCCCTTCCGCGAGAGGCTTCGCCTCCGCCGGGCGCTGGAGTATCCGGAAGAATCCGCCGGTCGTCGCATGCAGACCGAGTTCGTAGCGGTACCGCCCTTCTGGACCGTCGGCCAGACCATCGACTACATGCGGGAGGACGACGATCTGCCCGAGACCTTTTCCGAGGTCTTCGTGGTGGACCCCTCGTTCAAGCTGCGCGGAGCGGTGGCATTGCACGAGATTCTCCGGGCCAAGCGGCCCGAGAAGATCGAATCCGTCATGCATCCGACGCGCCACGCCATCCCGGCCGAAATGGACCAGGAGGAGGCCGCGCAGATCTTCGAGCAGTACGATCTGCTGTCGGCGGCCGTCGTGGACGAGAACGAAAGGCTCGTCGGCGTGCTGACGATCGACGATATCGTCGACGTCATCCAGGAAGAGGCGGAGGAAGATTTCCGTCGCCTCGGCGGCGTCGGCGACGAAGAGATATCCGATACCGTCCTGACGGCGGCACGCTCCCGGTTCGCCTGGCTGTTCCTGAACCTGTTCACGGCCTTTCTGGCCGCGTCCGTCATCGGGCTTTTCGACGGGACCATCCAGCAGATGGTGGCGCTGGCCGCGCTGATGCCGATCGTGGCCTCGATGGGCGGAAACGCTGCGGCACAGACGATGACGGTGACCGTGCGCGCCATCGCCACGCGCGACATCAACATTCATAATTCCGGGCGTATCCTGCGGCGCGAGGTCCTGGTGGGCCTTCTCAACGGCACGGCCATAGCCTTCCTGATCGGGCTGGTCGTTATGCTGTGGTTCGGCGAGATGAGCCTTGGCATCGTGATTGCGGTCGCCATGGTCATCAACATGCTCGCGGCGGCGCTGGCCGGCATCCTGATCCCGCTGCTGCTGAACCGCGCCGGCGCGGACCCTGCAATCGCCTCCGCCGTCTTCGTGACGGCAGTTACCGACGTCGTCGGCTTCTTCGGTTTTCTCGGGCTGTCCACGTGGTGGTTCGGCCTGGCGCGATGATGGCTGGCCGGCAATTGACTTTTACGTAAATCTGATAAGAAAGAACCCGGGATTACGCTGGAGAATTCGATGCGCGACTATTACACCATCACCGAGCTGACGCGCGAGTTCGACATTTCCACACGTACGATCCGCTTCTACGAGGATGAGGGGCTCCTGTCGCCGATCCGACGCGGCCGGACGCGGCTGTTCCGCCATTCGGACCGGCAGCTCCTGAAGAACGTCCTTCGCGGCAAGCGGCTGGGCTTTTCGATTGCCGAGATCCGCGAGATCATCGGGATGTATCGCTCTCCGCCGGGCGAGTCCGGGCAGCTGCGCGCCATCGTGCGCCGTATCAACGAGCGACGCGCCGAGCTGGAGCAGAAGCGCCGCGACATCCAGGAGCTTCTGGCCGAACTGGATCAGGCGGAAGAGGCATGCCTGACCAGGATGGCGGAGCTGGGTATCGCCCCCAACGGCTGAAAGCCGTCAGGGCAGGGTCCGTGCGGTGCACATGACGATCCTGTCCTGGAAATCGTTCGTCTGGTCCTCGGTCAGTCGGTTGGCAAGATAAGGCTCCATCAGTCCGGCATCCGACAATTCCGTCTGCACGCAGCCGCAATAGCCTTCGCAGGTCTCGGCAGACTGCTGTGCCGAGCAGGCAGCGATGCATTCCTGCCGGAAGACGGCCGTCAGGTCAGGCGGCATGACATAGGAATAGGTCGCGATCACTGCGAGGTTGACCGGCTGGTGGATCAGGTAGAACGCCAGCGAATGGCGGCCTATGTATCGGAGCGGAGCCGTCAATGGCGTCGACAGGATGGCCGGATTGAGCAATTTCAGCTTCAGCCAACCATCGTTGCGCGCCAGCCAGAGGCCGCAGCCGATGCCCAGCAGGATGATGCCGGTCCACGGAAAGATCGGTACGATGTCGTTGGACATCGGCTCCTGCGACGCAAAACCGATCCACGCCAGATAGCGCGGGTTCATCACGGGCGTGGTGAACAGGTTGGGCAGCGCGATGACGGCGATGCCGGCCGCCACGGCCAACCAGGTGGAGCGGCGCACGAAGGCAAGGCCGATCAGGCTGCCGACGGCGATCTGGTGCAGGATGCCGAAGAAGACGAAGCTGCCGGGCGTAAACAGAAGAGTCGCGACCGTGATAGCCGCCGCGCCGGCGGCGATCTGCGCCAGCCTTGTCAGGAAGGGCTGCCAACGTATGCCGCGCAGATGCGCCAGCACCAGGGACAGGCCGACCAGGAACAGGAAACTGGAAGCGATACCCCGCGCGAACAGCCGCCAGCCGCCGCTATTGGCTGTGCCACGCGCAATGTAGCCGAAAAATTCGAGATCCCAGGTGAAGTGGTAGACCGCCATGGCGATCAGCGCGACGCCGCGCAGAAGATCCAGGATTTCGATACGGCCTCGTTTCCTGCCCGCTTTCGCCGTCATCGCTACCCCTCGTTCCACCAGACGCTGTTTGTAACCTTTCGACCCGTTCCGCAAGTCGGGCATCGCGGGGAGAGGGCACGCTCGCAACAGGCTTGTCTGTTATCCGGGACGGCATCCATCCATCGGGCGGGTACCAACGCACATGTTCTTCTACCTTTCCAAAATTTTCTGGTTCGTCGTCCAGCCCCTGTCCGTGGTGATGATCGTGATCGCCCTCGGCTTCGTCGCAGGCATTGCAGGCTGGCGCAGGACGGCTGCCTGGGTTTCGGGCACGGGCCTTGCGATGCTGCTGCTGATCGGTCTTTCGCCGCTTGGCCTCCTGATGATGAGCGGGTTGGAAAACCGTATCCAGCGGCCACCCCTGCCTGGGAAGGTGGATGGAATCATCGTGCTCGGCGGATCGCTCGATACCCGTGTCGCAGGCACGCGCGGCGAGCCCGAACTCAACGACGCGGCGGACCGTGTGACCGAGGGTGTCGCCCTTGCACGTCGCTTTCCGGAGGCACGGCTGATCTTCTCAGGCGGCACGGCCGCCGTGCTGTTCGACGACATCAGCGAGGCGGGCGTCGCCGGGCGCCTGATGGAAAGCCTCGGCGTGGAGCCGAGCCGGATCGAGCTGGAGGATCGCTCCCGCGATACCTTCGAAAACGCCGTGTACACCCGTCAGATGGCCCAGCCGAAACCCGGCGAAGTGTGGCTTCTCGTCACATCCGCATTTCACATGCCGCGTGCCGTCGGCTGCTTCCGGGTGGCCGGCTTCGACGTGGTCCCGTGGCCGGTGGATTATCGCACGCCGGCCGGCGCGGCCATCTGGCGCCCATCGGCCGCCAATATCCGAAACGTCGAAAAGGTGCACTTCGCAATTCGCGAGTATATCGGCCTTGCGGCATACTGGATGTCCGGCCGCACGGACGTCTTGCTACCCGGAGCCTGAGCCGCCGCTCGGGCGTCCGATACGGTAGATGCCCTTGAAATCCTGCGGGTCGACCAGCCGTCCCTTGCGATAGACGCCGACACGGCCTTCCCCCGCCAGTTCCACGACGGCCCGCCGAACGGGCTGCATCAGGAGCCGCCAGACCTTTTCGTCGGACCCGGCCAACCCCCGCGCGACCTCGGACGGGCAGACGGTCTTGGGGGGCTCGCGTTCATCCAGCATACGCAGGACGGTATCGCGGATTTGGGAATGCGAGGCGATATGCTGGATCAATGGTTTGGTCCTGAAGGGGCAAGGGCGCGACGCGCGTCGGAAAAATACTGGCGGCGAAACAGGATGACGGAAAGGCCGATGGTCGTGGCCATGAGAACGACGGGGCCCAGAAACCAGCCGAGATAGGCGACCCCGAAGAAGATGGTCCGCAGCCCGGTGTTGAAATGCCGGCCGGCGATTATGTTCATCCGCGTGGCGCGTTCCAGCGCCATGGTGGCGGCGTCGGGATCGGCATCCGCTTCCATGCGCATGGGAACCGCGCCGACCAGGATGGTGCAATAATTGAACAGGCGATAGGCCCAGCCGAACTGGAAGAATGCCAGGGCGAAGATGACCATGACGCCCAAAAGCTTCAACTCGACCTGCGCCCTGTCCGCAAGGCCCGACAAGGGAAGGTCCTGCGCGATGACGGCGATCTGCTCCGCCGAGCCCATAAGCGCGAAGCAACCGCCGATGGCGAAAATGCAACTCGATGCGAAGAAGGCCGTGCCCTGCTGCAGGCCGGCCATGATGGCGGTGTCGATCATCCGGAGGTCGCGCCGCAACATGGTCTCCATCCAGACCGAGCGCTGCTCGTTCATTCGGGCGGTCAGACCCCGGCGGCTCAGCGGGCTGCGGTCGGCAATGTAGCTGTAGACGATCCAGCCGCCGATGAAGACCAGGAAGGCGATCCGGTTGAGCGTATCGAAGGCGTCGAGGAAGCTCATCTGGGAATACCTTCTGTCGGATGGGTCCTTTCGCGAAACCCTGTCTTGACCGCGATCACGTCCGGCGGCAAGACGCTGCCATGGTGCTCAACATGATTAAGCTGTGCGTCGGCGTCGACACCGTCGAGGATCTGGAAAGCCACGTCGCCATGCGGCTTGCCGCCGCCCGCGCGGCCGGCCTTCCGGCCGAGCAGACGCATCGTACCCGCGTCAGGCCCAAGCGCGCCGACGAGATACTGGGCGGCGGCTCGCTGTACTGGGTCATCAAGGGCAATGTCCAGCTGCGACAGCCAATCCGCCGTTTCGACGCCGTCACCGAAGCCGACGGCATAGAGCGCTGTCATATCGTGCTGGAACCCGTCTTCCAGCGGACGGCCTGGCAGCCGCGCCGCGCCTTTCAAGGCTGGCGCTATCTGACCGTCGAGGATGCGCCACCGGACCTTGGGGCGGACGACGCCTCGATTGCGGCCCTGCCGCCCGAACTCAGGCGGGAACTCGCCGCGCTCGGCCTGCTGTAGCTTCAGCCCTTGGCGCCACCCATGCGCAACGACAACGCCCGTCCGCCGAGCGGCGAGCCGACCCGTATGCGGACCCGCGTGGCCGGCTGAGACGACCGCCAGGCGCGTGCGCCATGGCACAGCAGCAGGCTGACGAGGTCCTTGGCGCGCAGCCGCGAGCGGCCATCGCGCAGGTCCGACAGATGTGCGGCGGCGTCGCCGATGAAGGTGCCTCCCATAGCCGGGCGCGCATTCGCGGCCGTTTCGGTGGCCTTGGATTCGGGTTCAGCCGTCAGCATGGTGCACCTTCGTCTCGTCTCGTCTGGGTCAGTTGGCGACTGCGTAGCAGGGGTAGGAGCGGGTCTGCAGCGCGCTGCAGGCCGCGTCGGCTTCCTCCTTGGAGTCGAAGCCGGCGAAGCGGGCGCGGTAGAGCTTGTCATTGCCGTTGGCGACGATCTCGGTGACCGGGCGGGCGTTCGCCAGGGCCGCGCCGGCAATCAGCCGCGCCTCGTCGAGCATGGCGTCCGCTGTTTCGCGGGCGGGCGTCGCGGCAATCTGCACGACCCAGCTGCGGGACTTGACCGCTTCCGCAACGGGAGAGGCGATGGAGCCGGTGGGCGAGTGGTCGATCGATGCCGACGGGATCGGCGCCCGGGGAACCGGAGCACCCGGCATGCCGCTGCGTACCGGCGCCATCTGCGGCGCTTCCAGCGGGCGGGTGGCACGGGCAGGGCGGCTCGGCTCGGCCGCGAGGGCGTTGGCGGTCGGAACCGACAAGCGCTGGGCCTGGCTGCGCTCGGCCATGGCGGCACGAAGGGCATCCCGCCCCATCGAGGGGCGGCCCGACGGCGTCGCGATGGCGTCGGCCACCGCGCCGGCGGCATTGGTGCCGTAGGCGGTCGCGACGCGGCTGTCGATCGATTCGGAACGAAGGGTCGGGAGAGGCCCCGTCTTCGGAAGGTCTGCGACACGGGAGGCGGACGCAACCGCGCCCGGCGCCGCGCTGCGACCCGTGGGCGACCAGGATGCGACGAGTGGCCCGCCGGAGCGGCCGCTGGCCTGCGGCAGGTACGTCTTGATGAGCTCGGCCATGTGCGCGTCGCGGGAGGCGCCGGTGCGACCGCCCATCACCACGGCGACGAGCTTCTTGTTGCCGGTGGCGACAGAGCTGACGAGGTTGTAGCCCGAAGCGTTGATGTAGCCGGTCTTGATGCCGTCCACCCCTTCGATCCGGCCGAGCAGCCGGTTGTGGCCATTGATCGTCTGCCCGCGGAAATTAAAGGAGCGGGTCGAGAAGTACTTGTAATATTGCGGGAAATGCTCCCGGAGGGCGATGCCGAGCGTCGCCATGTCGCGCGCCGTGGTTTGCTGGCCGGCATTGGGCAGGCCGTGCGGATTGCGGAACGTGGTGCGCGACATTCCGAGGCCTCGGGCCTTGGATGTCATCATCTCGGCAAAGCGGGTTTCGGTCCCGCCCAGATACTCGGCGATCACCATGGAGGCATCGTTGGCCGAACGGGTGATGAGGCCGTAGATGGCTTCTTCCACCGTCAGGGTGCCACCGGCGCGCACGCCGAGCTTCGTCGGCGGCCGGGACGAGGCGTAGGCCGACACCTTCATCGGCGTCGAAAGCTTGGCGCGCCCGGTCTCCAGCGCCTCGAACATCAGATAGAGCGTCATCATCTTGGTGAGGGACGCCGGGTAACGCAGATCGTCGCCGAAGCGGTTGAAGAGAACCTTGCCGTTGTTCGCATCGACGACGAAAGCGGCATATTTCTCGTTCGCCGATGCCTTGCCCGCGGTCGCGGACAGGACGATGCCGGTTCCCACCAGGGCCACCGCGCAGGTGCGCGCCAGACCGGTCAGGGCGGCTTTCAGACGTGTACGGAAGACTAGCACGTTCGAGGCTCTCTTGCTTCGGGTGGCGCCCCCGCGGCGAGTCGCCGGGGCATTTCTGCAACTGTCACCGTCCAACCGTAGAGAAGCAGCCTTACCAATCCGTTTATGGTTGAAGGTTCGTTTGCAACTTCCACCGAATTCCCGTGGCCACTGTATGACATGCCTTGAGGGTCGGCGATTCCTCGATCGACCGCAACGCACAATACATTGCGTTTCATTGTGCAATGCAATATAAAGGGCTGGTATTGTTGCATTGCAGCACATCGATCGAAGGGAGTGGATTATGACGGTTTATGACGACACCAGCCGGTTCGGGAAGGATGCCATGGACGGCGCGCTGAAGTCGGTTTCGGCCATGACGCGCGGACTTCAGATGCTGGCATCGGAGACCGGTGACTACACCAAGCGCTCCTACGAGCAGTCCACCGAGCTGGTGGAGAAGATGACGCAGGTTCGTACCCTGGACAAAATGTTCGAGCTGCAGGCCGATTACGCCAAGGCAGCTTACGAAGCCTGGGTTTCGCAGGCGACGAAGATGGGCGAAATCTGCTCGGACATGGCGCGCGAAAGCTACAAGCCCTTCGAAGGCGTCATGAACAGCGTCCCGAAGCCGCAGGCCTTCAAGGCCTGACCATCCGGCGGGTGCGCACCACGCGCACCGCCCGACACATGTTGCAAACCGCGTCAGGCAACGGGCGCGGTTTTTTTTTGTCCGTCTCGGCCGATGCAGCGGCAAGCGGCAACCGCGCCCCTTGCGCGCGCTGCGAAACGGGGCGACCATCCGTTTGTTGGTTGAGGCCATGGCATCGACATATCGCATCGGCGGGCGCCTTAAAATGGCGGCGCTAATGCTTACATATCGATCCATGACGATGGTGGCATTGAGAGACACGGACTTGGTCGAGGCGCAATCGGTAATATTCATGCAAGCGGGACAGGCGGGCAATGGCGACGACTCGGATCGCGGCACGTCGGTCATCACGCGTACCAAGACGAAGACCAAACGGCCGAGCCTTTACAGGGTCCTTCTCCTCAACGACGATTACACTCCGATGGAGTTCGTCGTTCATGTTCTCGAACGCTTCTTCCAGAAGGACAGGGAAGCAGCCACCCAGATCATGCTGCATGTGCATAAGCATGGTGTCGGTGAGTGCGGAGTTTACACATACGAGGTCGCGGAGACGAAGGTCACGCAGGTCATGGATTTCGCCCGTCAGCACCAACATCCGCTGCAATGCGTGATGGAAAAGAATTGAGGTGAAGCTTGCCTACATTTTCTCCCAGTCTCGAACGGTCGCTCCATCAGGCGCTGACATTCGCCAATGAGCGTCACCAGGAATTCGCCACCCTGGAGCATCTTCTCCTGGCGTTGCTGGAGGACGGGGACGCCGCGGCCGTGCTTCGTGGCTGCAGTGTCGATATCGACACGCTGCGCGGAGCCCTGGTCGAGTACATCGACACCGAACTCGCCAACCTCGTCACCGGCAGCGACGAGGATTCCAAACCGACGGCCGGTTTCCACCGGGTCATCCAGCGGGCCGTCATCCATGTCCAGTCCTCCGGCCGCGAGGAGGTGACGGGCGCCAATGTCCTGGTCGCCATCTTCGCCGAACGGGAAAGCCATGCCGCCTTCTTCCTGCAGGAGCAGGAGATGACGCGATACGATGCCGTTAATTTCATTTCCCACGGAATTTCCAAGCGACCCGGTGGCGCCGAAAGCCGATCCGTTCGCGGAGCTGAGGACGAGCAATCGACCATGGGGCAGTCGCACGAGGAAGAAGGACGCCGCAAGGAGAAGCAGGATGCGCTCAGCGCCTACTGCGTCAACCTGAACGAAAAAGCGCGCACGGGGCGGATCGATCCGCTGATCGGCCGCGCCGACGAGATCAACCGCACCATCCAGGTGCTGTGCCGCCGCTCAAAGAACAACCCGCTTTATGTGGGCGATCCGGGCGTGGGCAAAACCGCGATCGCCGAGGGCCTGGCCAAGCGGATCGTGGAGGGCGACGTACCCGAGGTGCTGGCCGACGCCACCATCTTCTCGCTGGATATGGGAACGCTGCTTGCCGGCACGCGCTATCGCGGTGACTTCGAGGAGCGGCTCAAGCAGGTCGTAAAGGAACTGGAGGATTACCCCGGTGCCGTCCTCTTCATCGACGAGATCCACACCGTCATCGGTGCGGGCGCCACCTCGGGCGGCGCGATGGACGCGTCCAACCTGTTGAAGCCGGCCCTGTCCTCCGGGGCGATCCGGTGCATCGGATCAACCACTTACAAGGAGTACCGCCAGTTCTTCGAGAAGGACCGGGCGCTGGTGCGCCGCTTCCAGAAGATCGACGTCAAGGAGCCGAGCATCGACGACGCTGTTTCGATCCTGAAGGGGTTGAAGCCTTATTTCGAAGAGTTCCACCACGTCAGGTTCACCAATGAGGCGATCCGCTCTGCCGTGGAACTGTCGGCCCGCTACATCAATGACCGCAAGTTGCCCGACAAGGCGATCGACGTCATCGACGAAACGGGTGCGTCCCAGATGCTCCTTCCGGAATCCCGGCGCAAGAAGCAGATCGGTGTCAAGGAGATTGAGGCCACCGTCGCTACCATGGCGCGGATACCGCCTAAATCGGTTTCCAAGGATGACGAGGCGGTGCTGGCCAATCTCGATGCGCAGCTGAAGCGTGTCGTATACGGGCAGGATACGGCCATCGACATGTTGACGGCGGCGATCAAGCTGTCGCGGGCCGGCCTGCGCGAGCCCGAGAAGCCGATCGGCAGCTATCTGTTCTCGGGCCCCACCGGCGTCGGAAAGACGGAAGTGGCAAAACAGCTTGCCGCCTCGCTCGGCATCGAGCTCCTGCGCTTCGACATGTCGGAATATATGGAGCGGCACACGGTTTCGCGGCTTATCGGGGCACCTCCCGGATATGTCGGTTTCGACCAGGGCGGGCTTCTGACCGACGGCGTCGACCAGCATCCGCACTGCGTGCTGCTGCTGGACGAGATAGAGAAGGCGCATCCCGACCTGTTCAACATCCTTCTGCAGGTCATGGACCATGGAAAGCTGACGGATCACAACGGCAAGCGCATCGATTTCCGCAACGTCATTCTGATCATGACCACGAATGCCGGTGCGGCGGATCTGCAGAAGGCGTCCATCGGCTTCACCTCCGCCAAGCGGACAGGGGACGATATGGAAGCGATCAACCGGCTGTTTACGCCGGAGTTCCGCAACCGTCTGGACGCGATCATTCCGTTTGCGCCGCTGCCGACGCCGGTGATCCATGAGGTCGTCCAGAAGTTCGTCATGCAGCTCGAGGCTCAGCTTTCCGATCGTGGCGTGACCTTCGAGCTCGAGCCGGAAGCCATCGTGTGGCTTGCGGAAAAGGGCTACGACGAGAACATGGGTGCGCGGCCGCTTGGGCGGGTGATCCAGAAATACATCAAGACGCCGCTGGCGGACGAGGTCCTGTTCGGAAAGCTGAAGCGTGGCGGCACCGTGAAGGTGTCCGTTGCCGATGGCGCCGATGGACGGGAGCTCAAGCTGGAGGCGATCGCCGACGATGCACCGGCGCGCCGCAAGGCCACCGAGAGTCGCAACCGCCGCCAGGCCCGCGTCGAGGAAGAGCAGGATGACTACGATGGCGGCGATGTCGCCGTCGCATCCCCGCCGAAAGCCGCCTCGCGGCCCGACGCGAAGCAGTCCGAGGCACGGCGCAGCGGCACGGTGCCGAAGGTGCCGCGCAACAAGTAGCAGCCCGTCCTTGCGACGTGGATCGGGAAGGGGCCTTGCGGCCCCTTCTTCGTGTTCGGTGCTATTTCGGGTAGCAAGTCACCCTTACCAAGTGTAGGTGATGACCGTCTTGGAGGGGCCGTGCCGATGGTGACTGTGCCGGGGGGAGATGCGTCCGGAGCCGCTTGGTTCCTGCGGGGAATGCGCGGCATCCTCTCGGTGCCGGCGTTGATCCTGACCGTATCGATGGTCGGATTCGCGGGGCTGGCCCGCGAGGCGGGCATTGACTGGCTCCACGCAACCTTCATGACGTTCGCCATCTGGGCTCTGCCGGCCAAGATCATCGTGGTCGGCGCCATCACCGCAGGTCTTTCCCTGCCTGCCGCGGCGCTTGCCGTAGCCCTGTCGTCGGTTCGCCTCATGCCGATGGTCGTGGCGCTCATGCCCGAACTGCGGGCGCCGCGCAGCAGCCGCTGGAGCATGCTGTTCCTGTCGCATTTCGTGGCGATCACCTGCTGGGTCTTCGCGATGGAGCATCTGCACGCGGTTCCCCGCGACAGGCGGCCCGTATTCTTTGCCGGGTTCGCGGTAACGCTGACGCTGATCAATACGATGGTGGTGGCCATCGCGTTCAATCTGATGGGCCATTTCCCACCGCTGGTGGCCGGCGCCCTGGCGTTTCTGACGCCGGTCTATTTCCTGTTGTCTCTCTTCGGATCGGCGCGGGAGGCCTCGGGCCGCTACGGCCTCTTCGTCGGCATGGCACTCCTGCCTGTCGCGCACTGGCTTGCCCCGGGTTTCGACATCCTGATCGCGGGCATCGTCGGCGGGCTCATCGCCTTCGCCATCGGCCGGATGGAGGCCCGACATGGCTGAACTGACATTCTTCGGGCTGCAGCAGCCGTGGTGGCCCTATCTCTTCATCCTTCTCGCAGGATGGCTGCCAACCGACATCTGGCGCTTTCTCGGCGTGCTGTCGGCCGGCCGCATGTCGGAACGCTCGCCCGCTGTCGCGTTGGTGCGTGCCGTGGCCACGGCCCTGGTGGCGGCCGTGATCGCCCGGCTGGTCCTCTATCCCGGCGGCACGCTGGAGGAGATCGCGATGGCATGGCGCGTCGGCGCGGTCTGCATCGGGTTCGGGGTTTACCTCGCAACCCGGCATAGCATCGTTGCCGGCATCCTGGCCTCGCAGGCCGTGTTGCTGACGGGCGCCTGGCAGGAAGGGCTCATCTGAACGCGGCGCGGATCCTGCGCGCCTGTTCCTCGAGAAGGCCGCTATCGGCCATGCCGGAGGCGTGCGCCTTCAATTCCACGCCGTCGTAGCGGGGAACGACATGGATATGGAGGTGGAACACCGTTTGCCCGCCGGCCGCCTCGTTGAACTGGGACACCACGATTCCATCGGCGCCCATGCCCTCCTTTACGGCCCGGGCCAGCCGGGCAACGATGGGCAGAAGCTGCGCCAGGGTCTCGTCTTCGGCGTCGAGCAGGTTGCGCGATGGCGCCTTTGGCAGCACGAGGCAGTGGCCGGGCGATTGCGGCATGACGTCCATGATCCCGATGGCCTCGGGCAGGTCGAACAGTTTGACGCATGGGATCTCACCCTTGAGGATGCGTGCGAAGATATTGTCGTCCTGATACGCGGTCGTCATGCTCGAACCCTGTCCCTGATGTCCGGTCGTCGTTGTCATTCACCCTTGCGGAACGGTGTCTCCGTCGCAAGGGATACCTGCTCGGCGATCATGGCGCGCCGCTCGCGCACGAGATGCTCCTCAACGGCCCGCCGCAGCCCCCGATGTGCAATGTAGTGGTAGGACCGCGTGAGCACCGGCTCATACCCCCGGGCAATCTTGTGATCGCCCTGTGCGCCGGCTTCCACGACGGCCAGCCCGTGCGCCAGCGCGTAGTCGATCGCCTGGTTATAGCAAAGCTCGAAATGCAGGAAGGGGTGGTCCTCGATACAGCCCCAGTAGCGCCCATAGAGCCGATCCGGGCCGATGACGTTCATCGCGCCGGCAATGTAACGCCCGTCGCGGCGCGCCATCACGAGCAGGATCTCATCCGCCATCGTTTCGGCGATCAGGCGAAAAAAGTGCCTGTTCAAATAGGGGCGCCCCCATTTGCGGCTGCCGGTGTCCATGTAGAAGGCGAACATGGCGTCCAGCGCCTCTTCCGTCAGCGCAGAGCCGCTGAGCCATTCGACCTCGATGCCCTCGGCCAACGCGTCCCGGCGTTCGCGCTTGAGAGACTTTCTTTTACGGGATGAAAGGTTTGCAAGGAAGTCCTCATACGACGCATAACCGCGATTGAAAAAGTGATACTGAATGTCGAGACGCTCCAGCAGCCCGGCTTCAGCTAAGGCGGCGGCATCGTGATCGACGACGAACGTCGCATGGGCCGAGGACAAGGCGGTCTGGCCGACATAGGCGATGATGGACTGCGCCAGAAGTTCGCGTGCGGCGTTGTCACCGTTGCCCGCCAATAGGCGCGGGCCGGTGGCGGGCGTGAACGGGACGGCGATCTGGAGCTTGGGATAATAGTTGCCGCCGGCGCGTTCGAAGGCGTCCGCCCAGCCATGGTCGAAGACATACTCGCCCTGGCTGTGCAGCTTCAGATAGGCGGGAACCGCGCCGATCAGGGCGCCATCGCGTTCGAGCAGCAGGTGCTGGGGCAGCCACCCGGTATCCTCGCCGACACTGCCCGACCGCTCCAGCGCATCGAGGAAGGCGTGGCACAGAAAGGGATTGCCACGCCCGTCCGGTGCGGCAAGTGCGTTCCAGCGGTCCGCATCCAACGCGGTGACACGGTCGGCCACGCGGAGGGTAAGCCCGCTCGACGCGCCGCCGGAACGGTTCTCATCTGTGTTGACGGTCATGGAATCTCCCGACCTGTCGCGGGCCGCCGGAAACGACAGGCCGAAGACCTATCGCGGGAGGAAGCCCTCGAACGTCATCTGATCGACATAGGTGCGGCTGCGCTCCACATCGTCCGGCGTGCGCACCGTCCAGCTTATGACGGGTAGATGGAGTTCCTGCCGCACCCATTCAACGAAGGGATTGGGCAGGTGGTGCACATTGTAGGAAACGAAGTCGCAGCCCCGTTCCACGATGGCGCGGTGCGCGGCCAGCTTCTCGTCGCGCGTGCCCTCGGCGGTCAGCCCCAGCGGCACCTTGCGCCGCAACGGCAAGGCATCGGCAAGCAGCCAGTCGTCGAAGGACATGAGCGCGAGCGGGCCGTCATAGGCGTCGATCGTCGGTGTCAGGGCCTGCACGAATCCGGCGTCCAGCGCCGGGCTGGTGCCCTTCATCTCGACCACCAGTGGAACACGCCCTGCGACGAGTTCCATGAGGGCGGCGAGCGTCGGCACGCCATCCTGCGTGCCGGCCAGCCGTAGCGCACCCAGTTCGGCCGAGCCGAGGCTCGATACGTCCTTCTCAAGGCCCGCCATGCGAAAAAGATCGCCATCGTGGAACACGACCGGAACACCGTCGGCCGCGATGTGGATGTCGCATTCGATGGCGTAGCCTGCCTCCATGGCGGCGCGGAACGCCGCCATGGAGTTTTCAGCGATCGTCTGATTGCCGTCGTGCAGGCCGCGATGGGCGATGGGGCGCCGCGTCAGCCAGTCGATCGCGGATAGGGGGCTGTCAGGCAATCTCGAACACCGCCTCGATCTCGACCGCGGCTCCCATCGGAAGCGCCGGGACGCCGACTGCGGAACGCGAATGTTTGCCGATATCGCCCAGAAGCTCGACCAACAGGTCGGATGCCCCGTTGGCAACCTTGTGCTGGTCGGTGAAGGAGGGCGCACTGGCCACGAAGACGGTCAGCTTCAACAGGCGGCGAATCCGCGTCAGGTCTCCGCCGAGGGCGGCCTTGGCCTGGGCCAGGATGTTCAACGCACAATGGCGGGCGGCTTCCTGCCCCTTCTCCAGGCTTACGTTGTCGCCCAGCGTACCCGTGACCGCAAGGCCACCATCGGCCATCGGCAGCTGGCCGGAGGTCTGGAGGATGTTGCCATAGGTGACATAAGCGACATAATTGGCCGCCGGCGCCGCCGCGGCGGGAAGCTTGAGGCCCTTCGCGGCAAGGCGGCTTTCAAGGGAATCTGTCATGGATACTCCGACTGCATGTTACGGGCCGAATGTCCAACGACGCGTCCAATAAGGCAAGGGGATCGAAGGTTTTGCCGAGCATCGACACCAGAACCCTTCTCGCCATCGTGGCCTTTGGCCTTGCTGCGGGCAGCCTGCCGGCGGCAGCCGCGCCGCTGCGCCCGCATCAGGCGGTCTACGACCTGTCGCTCGCCGGGCAGACGGAGGATATCCTTGCCGTCGAGGGGCGCATCGCCTTCACGCTCAACGCCAGGGCGTGCGGCGATTACGACCTGGATTATCGTTTTGCGGCGCGGTTCCACAAGGACGGAGAGATGACGCTGACCGACCAGCGGACGCGGTCCACGGAACGCGCCCATGGGAAGGAATTCTCGTTCGAGACGACGACCTTCGTCGACGGGCTCGACCAGGGGGCGGTAAAGGGTGCGGCCGTCAACGCCTCGGACAGCACCGATGTCACGCTTCAGGAGCCGGTCAGCCGCGATTTCAAGCTTCCGCTGTCGCGTTTTCCGCTGAGCCACACGGAAGAGCTCATCACCCAGGGGCGAAAGGGAACCCGCTTCTTCGAAGCGCGCCTGTTCGATGGCGACCCGGAGGCCGAGAAGCTTCTGACGACGACATCCGTCATCCTGCCCGTCAAGGACGGCACGCCGGCGGCGGAGGGCGGCCGGACGGGTGAAGAGCTGGCCGGGCTCAGATCCTGGATGATCGACGAATCCTACTTCAACAGCGATTCAGACGAGGACGGCCAACCTGTTTTCCGCGCCCGCTACCGGCTTTACGAAAACGGCGTGTCGGATCAGATGCTGCTGGATTTCGGTGCCTACGAGTTGAAAGGCGACCTCGCAAACCTTAAATATCTGACGTCGCCGGACTGCGAATAGACACAGGTCCGGCTTCGTACCATTCGCGGTGACCGTGTCGTCCGGCTTGCCTTCGCAGCCGTCATGTTGTATGCGCCGCGCTATTCCACACACGGATATCGGGTTCTGTCGCGAGGCGGCGGCTCCCACCGGTGGCGGTTCGACCGCTTCTATCCGTGGAGGTTAAACCGGTCAAAAGGATAGATCGATATGGCTCTGCCAGATTATTCCATGCGCCAGCTTCTCGAAGCCGGCGTTCATTTCGGGCACCAGACCCACCGCTGGAACCCGCGCATGGCGCCGTACATCTTCGGTGCGCGCAACAACATCCACATCATGGATCTGTCGCAGACGGTTCCGATGCTGCACAAGGCGCTGCAGACGGTGTCCGACACCGTCGCCCGCGGTGGCCGCGTGCTGTTCGTCGGCACCAAGCGCCAGGCGTCCGAGCTGGTGGCCGATGCGGCCAACCGTTCGGCCCAGTACTACGTCAACGCGCGTTGGCTCGGCGGCATGCTGACCAACTGGAAGACGATCTCCAACTCCATCCAGCGTCTGCGCAAGCTCGACGAGATCCTGTCCGGCGAAGCCCAGGGCTTCACCAAGAAGGAGCGCCTGACCCTGCAGCGCGAGCGCGACAAGCTCGACCGTGCGCTGGGCGGCATCAAGGACATGGGCGGCGTTCCCGACCTGATCTTCATCGTCGACACCAACAAGGAAGCGATCGCGATCGACGAGGCCAAGCGCCTCAACATCCCGGTCGTCGCCGTCGTCGATTCGAACAGCGATCCTTCCCGCATCGACTTCCCCATCCCGGGCAATGACGACGCATCGCGTGCCATCGCTCTGTATTGCGACCTCATTGCCCGCGCGGCGGTCGACGGTATCGCGCGTCAGCAGGGCGCCATGGGCGTCGATGTCGGTGCAATGGAGACCGCTCCTGAAGAGGCGGCCGCCACCGAGGAGACCGAGGCCGGCGAACAGAGCGCCGCGGCCTGAGGCCAGCCGGCCGCAAGCCTTTCCAGATCGGTGGCGCCCGTAATTCGGGCGTCATCTTCGTGGCGCACCTTTCCCCCGGACCGGTGCGCCCGTTTGTTTCCGGGGGGTGGCATGCCGGGCATCCGCTCCCTCCAATTCATACAATAGAAGCAGGATCCGGCATCCCGAACACGGCGCCGCAGAACCTGCCCAGCCCAAAGGCCTATCCATGACAATTACCGCTTCGATGGTGAAGGAACTGCGCGAGAAGACCGGCGCGGGCATGATGGACTGCAAGACCGCTCTTGCCGAGACGAATGGCGACATGGAAGCCGCCATCGACTGGCTGCGCGCCAAGGGCATCGCCAAGGCCGACAAGAAGGCCGGCCGCACGGCCGCCGAGGGCCTGATCGGCGTTGCCGCCGGCGACAACAAGGCCATCGTCGTCGAGGTCAACTCCGAGACGGACTTCGTCGCCCGCAACGACGCCTTCCAGGCGCTGGTGCGCGACATCGCCGAGGTCGGCCTTGCCACCGATGGTTCCACCGATGCGGTCGCTTCCGCGACGATGCCGGGCAGCGGCAAGTCGGTCTCCGACACGGTCAAGGATGCGGTCGCCACCATCGGTGAGAATCTCGGCCTGCGCCGCACCGCCATGCTGAGCGTATCCAACGGCGTCGTGGCGACCTACATCCACAACCAGGTTGCAGACGGCCTCGGCAAGCTCGGCGTGCTCGTGGCCATCGAGTCGGACGGCGACAAGGCCGCGCTGACGCAGTTCGGCCGCCAGGTGGCGATGCATGTCGCCGCGACGAACCCGCTTGCCCTCAGCAACGACGAAGTCGACAGCGCGACGGTGGAGCGCGAGCGCGCGATCTTCATCGATCAGTCGCGTCAGTCCGGCAAGCCCGAGAACATCATCGAGAAGATGGTCGAAGGCCGCATGCGCAAGTTCTTCGAAGAGGTCGTGCTGACGAGCCAGGCGTTCGTCGTCAACCCCGAGCTCACCGTCGGCGCCGCGCTCAAGCAGGCCGAAGGATCGTTCGGCGCCCCGGCGCGCATCACCGGCTTCGTCCGCTTCGCCCTGGGCGAGGGCATCGAGCGTGAAGAAAGCGACTTCGCCGCCGAAGTCGCCGCTGCCGCCGGCAAGAAGTAATCGATCGTCACGAATGTGGATTGGAAGGGCGTCCGCTTGGCAAGCGGGCGCCCTTCCTGTATCGCAAGCCGACGTTACGTCGCGCTGTCAGGTCCGGGCCGGAAATCGCTTTCCGCCGACGGTCCGTGACGGTCGGACCATGGCTCGACAGGGAAGACTGACTTTGCGTTACAAAAGCGTACTTCTGAAAGTATCCGGCGAAGCGCTCATGGGCGCGCAGGGCTTCGGCATCGACGTCGCCGTCGCGGACCGGATCGCAGCCGATATCCACCAGGTGCGCGAACTCGGCGTCAGGATCTCCGTCGTCATCGGCGGCGGCAATATCTTCCGCGGCGTCGCCGTGGCGTCCAAGGGCGGAGACCGCGTCACCGGCGACCACATGGGCATGCTCGCCACCGTCATCAACGCCCTCGCGTTGCGGACATCCCTTACCAAGATCGGCGTCGACGCCATCGTGCTGTCGGCTATCGCCATGCCCGAAATCTGCGAAAGCTTTTCGCAGAGGGCGGCCCTGGCCCATGCGCAGGCCGGCCGGGTCGTCATCTTTGCCGGCGGTACGGGCAATCCCTTCTTCACCACCGATTCCGCCGCCGCCCTGCGCGCCGCCGAGATGGGAGTGGAGGCGCTGTTCAAGGGCACGCAGGTCGATGGCATCTACAGCGCCGACCCCAAACTCTATCCCGATGCAGAGCGCTACGAGACGCTGACGCACGATGAAATCCTGCAGAAGGGCCTTGCCGTGATGGACATCGCGGCGGTTGCGCTGGCGCGCGAAAACCATATCCCCATCGTGGTCTTCTCCATCCACGAAGGCGGCGAGTTTGCCCGGATCGTATCCGGGCAGGGGCGCGCGACGATCGTGTCCGACTGACGCGCCGCCACACACATAATCAAAAGAGGACAGAACATGGCCGACTTCGACGTCAATGAAATCAAGCGCCGCATGGATGGCGCCGTAAGCGCCTTCAAAAGCGATCTTGCCGGACTTCGGACGGGGCGGGCCTCCGCGAATCTTCTCGATCCCATCACGGTCGATGCCTATGGGTCCTCCATGCCGCTCAACCAGGTCGCCAACGTCACCGTGCCGGAATCGCGCATGATCGCCGTGTCCGTATGGGACAAGTCGATGGTGGGCGCGGTGGAGCGCGCCATCCGCGAAAGCAATCTGGGCCTCAACCCGATCACCGACGGGACCACCCTGCGGATCCCGTTGCCCGAGCTCAACGAGCAGCGCCGCAAGGAACTGGTCAAGGTGGCCCACCAGTATGCCGAAAACGCCCGCGTGGCTGCGCGCCACGTGCGCCGCGACGGGATGGAAACCCTGAAGAAGATGGAGAAGGACGGCGACATCGGGCAGGATGACAGCCGCCAGACGTCCGACAAGGTCCAGAAGATGACCGATGACACCGTGTCGGAGATCGATAAGCTGCTGGCCGCCAAGGAAGGCGAGATCATGCAGGTCTGACCGGGCGCCGGCTGGGTTCGAAGGGAAGGCAGGTCGACGTGCGGCACCCCCGACATATCGCGATCATCATGGATGGCAACGGCCGCTGGGCGAAGGCCCGTGGCCTGCCCCGGACCATGGGGCACCGCCGCGGGGTGGAGGCGCTGCGCGATGCCGTGCGCGCGGTCGGTCAACTCGGTATCGAGGTCCTGACCCTGTTCGCCTTCTCGTCCGAGAACTGGCGCCGGCCACAGGACGAAGTCAGCGAATTGATGTCGCTGCTCAAGATATTCATCCGGCGGGATCTTGCGGAACTGCATCGCGAGGGCGTTCGCGTGCGCATCATCGGCGCCCGCGACAATCTGCCCGGCGATATCCTCGGCCTTCTCGAAGAGGCCGAAAGCCTGACGCGCGGCAATACCGGGACGACGCTGGTGATCGCCTTCAATTACGGCGCGCGCGACGAGATCGCGCGGGCCGCGCGGCGTATCGCCGAGCGCGTCGCGGCAGGCGAGTTGCGCAGCGAGGACATCGACGCTTCGGCGATGGACGCTCACATGGATACGGCGGGGCTGCCCGAGCTCGACCTCATCATCCGCACCAGCGGCGAGCAAAGGCTGTCCAACTTCCTGCTCTGGCAGTCGGCCTATGCCGAACTGGTTTTCCTGCCATGCCTGTGGCCCGACTTCGATCGCGCCGCCCTGCAGGCCGCGCTCGATGAATATGCCTCGCGTGATCGCCGCTTCGGCGCCGTGTCGCAAGAGATCGCGTCCTGATCGATGGGCCTGGAGATCGGACGGTTCCTGCGTGCGAAATCCTGGGGCGATCTCAAGCCGCGCCTGATTTCCGCTGTGATCCTGGGCCTGGCGGTGCTGTCACTCGCCATTCTGGGGGGGCTGCCCTTCCGCATCCTCTGCGTCGTGACCGGTTTCATCGTCTTCGACGAATGGGCGCGCATCACCGGGGCCAAGCGTGCCGGCCCGTTGTTCGACGTCGCGCGGAACGCGCTGGCCCTGTCGCTTCTGGCTTTCCTGTTCCATTTCGAGCTTCTGGCGCTCGCCATCGTGGCATGCGTTGCGATCTTCATCGCCTTCGTGGACCGACGCGAGAAACGCGCCGACTGGGTGGCCGGCGGCCTCGTCTATGCCGCGATTGCCGGGCTTGCGCCGGGTATGGTGCGGGGGGATGACGTAGAGGGGTTGGCGGCTCTGGGTCTGGTCATCTGCGTCGTCTGGTCTACCGACATTGCCGCCTATTTCAGCGGGCGGACGTTCGGCGGGCCGAAGCTGATGCCGCTGGTCTCACCCAAGAAGACGATCTCGGGCGCGGTCGGCGGCCTCGTCGCCGGCGTGTTGGCCGGGTGGCTCTACACCTATCTCGTCAGCGGCGATATCAGTGTCGGCATCCTGTTGCTTTCAGCCGTTCTGTCGGCGGTGGGGCAGGCGGGAGATCTCTACGAATCCTGGATCAAGCGTCGTTTCGGCGTCAAGGATTCCGGCCGCCTGATCCCGGGCCATGGCGGCCTGATGGACAGGATCGACGCTCTCATCTTCGCCACGGCCGTGCTATGGCTTACCGGCCTGTTCGCAAGCGAGCTTGAAGAACCCGCCCGCGCCATATTTCACCTTTAGGTTTTTCGTACATCCTCATCTGGAGATTGGCACGTCATGGATGCAGCGGGCGCACTCGGTGCGATCTGGGACAGCGCTCTCGTCAAGGTCGTTCCGTTTCTTTTCGTCCTGACGGTCATCGTCTTCTTCCACGAACTCGGCCATTACCTGGTGGGCCGGTGGTGCGGCATCCGCATCCTGGCCTTCTCGGTCGGCTTTGGAAAGGAACTGGTCGGCTTCACGGATCGGCACGGCACCCGCTGGAAGCTCTGCATGATCCCGCTGGGCGGCTACGTGAAGTTCCTTGGCGACGAAAACGCAGGCAGCATGCCGGACAGGGATGCGCTGGAGCGTATGGATGAAGCCGAGCGCCGTGGCGCGTTCCACGCGAAAAGCGTCTGGCGACGCGCCTTGACGGTGGCGGCGGGCCCGGTCGCCAACTTCATCCTGGCCATCGCCATCTTCGCGGCCGTCGCCTATGTCAACGGGCGCGTCGTGGGCGATCCGGTGGTGGCGGAAGTGCAGGCGGACTCGCCGGCGGCTACAGCCGGTATCCTGCCGGGTGACAGGATCATCAGCGCCGACGGCCAGGATATCGCCTATTTCGGCGATTTCCAGCGTCACGTGGCCTCGCGCGCCAATATCCCGATCGCGATCGTCGTGGACCGCGGCGGCTCGCAAGTGCCGCTGACCGTAACCCCGCAGGAGCGGACGCAGACCGATCCGTTCGGTAACGAATATACCATGCCGGTCGTCGGCATCGTCGCGACGGATGCCGCGTCATCCTTTCGGGTCGAGGATCTGAGCGTCCTGCAGTCGCTGCAGTTCGGCGTCTCGCAAACATGGTTCGTGACCGAGCGCACGGTGGACTTCATCGGCGGTCTGTTCAGAGGGGCGCAGCCGGTGGACCAGATCGGCGGGCCGATCCGCATCGCGCAGATGTCGAGTCAGGCCGCCACCCTCGGCTTTGCCACCCTTCTCAACATGGCGGCATTGCTTTCCATCTCCATCGGCCTCCTGAACCTCCTGCCGATCCCCATTCTGGATGGGGGGCATCTGCTGTTCTACGCGGCCGAGGCGATCCGGGGAAAGCCGTTGAGCGAACGCACGCAGGAGATCGGTTTCCGAATCGGGCTGGTCCTTGTAATGGGGCTCATGGTATTCGCATTCTCGAACGATCTCCTGCGGCTCGGCTGAAGCCGCGCCGCAAGGGGTCAGGGGACATCAGGGGGTTTGCCGATCGTTAACCATACGGGGCCGTTGCCGTGTCGATTTCGCAACGCTTTCGTGAATCCTAAACGGATTCAGGCCCAGTCTGGTTGAACGCATCCGCAAAGCCGATACAAGGCATGTGACGTATCCTGTCACGCGTCCTGCTCGGCAGAAGTATAAAAGGTGGTTAGGCCTATGACGGCTGGTTCGAAGCTTCTCAACGCCTTGTCGGCGGCGGCGCTTTCCTCGACGATCCTTACGGCGTCCACTGTCGGTATCCAACTCGGGGTCATGAGCGCTGCGCACGCGGCCGTCGTCAACCGGATCGAAGTGCGCGGCACATCGCGCGTCGATGCCGACACGGTCCGCAACCTCAGCCAGATCCGCCCGGGGCAGAACGTGACCCCGGCAGAAATGGACCAGGTGGTCACGCGGCTGTTCGCGACCGGCCTGTTCTCGGACGTCCGGGTCAGCCAGTCGGGCGGCACACTGATCGTCCAGGTCGACGAGAACCAGATCGTCAACGAAGTCGTCTTCCAGGGCAACTCCAAGGTCAAGAACGAGCAGCTCGAGTCCGTCGTGCAGACGGCGCCGCGCGCGGCCTACAACGCGTCTACCGCGCAGGCCGATGTGGATGCCATCCGCAGCGTGTATTCCCGCGTGGGCCGCAGCGACGCCCAGGTGTCGGTGCGTACGCTTCCGGCGGATGGCAACCGCGTCAACGTGGTGTTCGAAATCGTCGAGGGCGATCGCACCCGCATCGCCCAGATCAACTTCGTCGGCAATAACGCCTTTGGCGACCGCCGCCTGAAAGAGGTGATCTCGCTGCGTGAGACCGGCTTGTTCGGCTTCCTCCAGAAGAGTGACATCTACGACGAGGATCGCCTGCGCGCCGACGAGGAAACGCTCCGTCGCTTCTACTACAACCGTGGTTTCGCCGACTTCCGTATCGTCTCCTCGGTTGCCGAACTCGATGCCGCGAAGAACGAATATTTCGTCACGATCACCGTGGAAGAGGGTGAGCGTTACACCTTCGGCAACGTCAACATCGACTCCACCGTGCCCGGCATCGACGCCGCGGCCCTGCAGGGTGAACTTGAAACCAGGCCGGGCAACGTCTACAGCGCCGAGAAGGTCGAGGATACGCTCGTCAACCTCACCAACGCCGTGGCCGCCCAGGGTTATGCTTTCGCCCAGGTCACGCCGCGTGGCGACCGCGACTTCACCAACAACACGATCGGCGTCGAATACGTGATCGACCAGGGTCCGCGCGCTTATGTCGAGCGCATCGAGATCCGTGGCAACACCAAGACGCGCGACTACGTCATCCGCCGCGAGTTCGACGTTTCCGAAGGCGACGCCTTCAACCAGGTGCTCGTCCAGCGCGCGCGCCAGCGTCTCGAAGCGCTGCGCTTCTTCCAGACCGTCAACGTCTCGACCGCTCCGGGCAGCGAGCCCGATCGCGTCGTCGTCGTCGTCCAGGTGGTCGAGCAGTCCACGGGCGAGTTCTCAGTCGGCGGCGGCTACACGACCGGCGGCGAAAACCCCGGTCCCGTCGCGGAAGTCGGCATCACCGAGCGCAACTTCCTCGGTCGCGGCCAGTTCGTGCGCGTTTCCGCCGGCTTCGGCGAGGATACACGCAACTACAATTTGTCGTTCACCGAGCCCTATTTCCTCGGGCGCCGTCTTGCAGCCGGCTTCGATATCTACCGGACCGAGAACAGCTCGTCCGATTACGATATCGAGCGCACCGGTGGCACGCTGCGTATCGCGGCGCCTCTGACGCAGAAGCTGACCGCGCAGCTCGCTTATAACTACAAGGAAGAGCGCTTCGGCGACGATACGGGCGTCGGCCAGTATGACGCGGCCGGTAATATCTTCTACACCACCTGCGCGGATGGCGATAACGCTGCTGCGATTGCAGCGGCTGCGGGTACGCCGGCTACCTTCATTGGTCAATATGCGCCGCGTTACACCAACTCGGCCATCATCAACCAGGCGATCTGCGACAGCCCGTACACGACGTCGTCGGTGTCCTATGCGCTGACCTACAATACGCTGGACAGCAGTACCGATCCGCGCGACGGCTTCTTCATCCAGGCTGGACAGGAAGTTGCGGGCCTGGGCGGCGACGCCGAGTTCCTGCGTACGACGGGTAAGGCCTCGTGGTTCTCGCTGTTGAATGAAGAATATGACATCATCGGTCAGTTGAGCGGCGGGGCGGGCAACGTCACCGCTCTCGGCGACGACCTGCGCGTCTTCGACAACTTCTTCAAGGGCCAGGACATCGTCCGCGGCTTTAAATACCAGGGCCTCGGGCCGCGCCAGTTCACGCTTGATGCTTCCGGAAATCCTGCGGGGAATGGTGTCGCCATCGGCGGCGAGAACTATGCCAATGCCAGCGCCGAAGTTACCTTCCCGCTGCCGCTGGTCTCGCGCGATCTCGGCTTCCGTGGCGCGGCCTTCGCCGATGCCGGCTCGCTGTGGGGCACGGAGTATGCCGACCAGCCGGGTGTCGTGGGCGACGATTTCAACATCCGCGCTTCGGCGGGTGTCGGCCTGATCTGGGCATCGCCCTTCGGTCCGATCCGCGTGAACTACGCCTATCCGATCGCCAAGGAAGATTATGACCGGACGCAGGAGTTCTCGTTCGGCTTCTCCTCGCGCTTCTGATACCACGGGCCGGGTAAAGCCAACTCGGCCCGGAATGGAACGATGAACGAAACCTCGTTTTTCAGCCGCGGCGAGCCGAAGACACTCGGCTCGCTTGCGGCGCTTTGCAGTGGAGTGCTGGAGCAGGCGGAAGCAGGCGATTTGCCGATCGACGGCATCGCGACGCTCGAGCGGGCAGGCCCCACGGATATCAGCTTTTTCGACAATCCCAACTACGAGCATGAGCTGGCGGTTACGCGTGCCGGCGCCATCATCGTGGTCGAGCGCTATTCCAAACTTGTTCCGGCCGGTATCGCCCGGCTTGTCGTGGCGGATACGCAGGCGGCTTTCGCCAAGGTCGGCGCGGTACTGTTTCCGGCCGCGATGTTGCCTTCGGCCATTGGTGGCGGGGAGGGCATATCCCCGCAGGCCAGCATCCACGCCACGGCCCGGATAGAGGACGGCGCGACGATCGAGCCGTTCGCCGTGGTCGGCCCGGACGTCGAGATCGGATCCGGTACGGTTATCGGTGCCGGCGCCGCCATCGGTGGCGGATGCCGCATCGGCCGTGACTGCGCCATCGGCGCCGGCGTCAGCGTGCAACATGCACTGCTGGGAAACCGGGTGATCCTGCATCCGGGCGTTCGCGTCGGCCAGGACGGATTCGGCTACGCGATCGGCCGTGAAGGCATTCTGAAGCAGGTGCAGATCGGCCGCGTGATCGTTCAGGACAACGTCGAAATCGGCGCCAACTCGACGGTGGATCGCGGCGCCGTCCGCGATACCGTCATCGGTGAGAATACCAAGATCGATAATCAGGTGCAGATCGCCCACAATGTCCGTATCGGACGCAATTGCGTCATCGTGTCGCAAGTCGGCATAGCCGGAAGCGCGACAATCGGTGACAATGTCGCTATTGGGGGGCAATCCGGTGTCAACGGTCATGTGACCATCGGCGACGGCGCGCAGATCGCTGCCGTCAGCACGGTTGCGGGCGACGTGCCGCCCGGCGCACGGTGGGGAGGCACGCCAGCGCGTCCGGTACGCGACTGGCTGCGCGAGGTGACATGGCTCCGGGAGATGGCGCGCGCCAGGCGCACGACAGGAGGACAGGAATGAGCGAAGAGAAGCCGGTGCTGGAAAAAATGGACGTCATGGAGATCATGGCGCTGTTACCCCACCGCTACCCTTTTCTTCTGGTGGACCGGATCATCGAGATCGACGGGGACAGAAGCGCCATCGGCATCAAGAATGTCACGGCAAGCGAGCCTCAGTTCCAGGGGCATTTCCCTGGCAACCCGGTCATGCCGGGCGTCCTGATCATCGAGGGCATGGCGCAGACCGCCGGAGCCATCTGCACGCGCGGCCTCGGCGGCATGCCGGCGCTCGTCTACCTCATGACGGTGGACAATGCGAAGTTCCGCAAGCCCGTGGTGCCGGGCGACAGGCTTGAATATCATGTGTCGCAGGTCAAGAAGCGCGGCAACATCTGGCGCTTCGACTGCGTCGCCAAGGTCGATGGCGTAAAGGTTGCCGAGGCCACCGTCAGCGCCATGGTCGCGCAGGCGGAGGCCGCCTGAGCACGTCCATGTCATCGCACGATTACACCCTACATCCCACGGCAATCGTCGAAGACGGGGCTGTCATCGGAGCCGGTTGCGAGATCGGCCCGTTCTGCCATATCGGTCCGCGCGTGGTGCTGGGGGCCAACTCCAGGCTTCATTCGCATGTCGTTCTGGCGGGCAACACCCGCATCGGCCACAATGCGCAGATATTTCCCTTCGCGTCCCTGGGGCATGCGCCGCAGCACCTGAAATATCGGGGCGAAGATACGCGACTCGTGATCGGGTCCAACTGCCTGATCCGGGAAAGCGTCACCATGAACCCCGGCACGGTGCAGGGGCGCTCGGAAACGACCATCGGCGACAATTGCGCCTTCTTCACCGGGGCGCATGTGGCGCACGACTGCATCCTCGGCAACAACGTGACCATCATCAACAATGTGATGCTGGCCGGACATTGCACGATCGGGGATTATGCCACCTTCGCCGGCGGCTCTGCCATCCATCAGTTCACGCGGGTCGGTCATCACGCCTATATCGGCGGCCTCGCCGCCGTGGAAGGGGACGTCATTCCCTTCGGCATGGTCATCGGTAACCGCGCTTACCTTGCCGGTCTCAACGTGATCGGCATGAAGCGCGCCGGTTTCAACCGTGAGGCCATCCGCAATGTGCGCAAGGCCTACCGGATGCTGTTCTCCGACGATCTGACCTTCAAGGAAAACATGGAAGAGGTGGAGGCCGAGTATCCGGAGGACCCACTTGTCCAGGACCTGCTCGGCTTCATCAAGGCCGGCGGGGACAGGGCTTTATGCTTCCCCCGGTCGGTCCGACCGGCTTGAACGCCGGCTTGCCGGCGCCGGCGGGCCTGGTGCCCGCCACGCCCGGCGAGGCGTTCGGCATCGTTGCCGGGGGCGGCGTCCTGCCGAAGATGATCGCGGACACGTTGAAGGGCGCAGGCTTCACGCCGGTCGTCGTGCCGGTCGGCGATGGGTGGCTGGAAGACTGGTCGGGCTATCGCAATCGGCCGCTGAAATGGTCCCAGACGGGGGATATCTTCCCCTACCTGCGCAAGGTGGGTGCCCGGCACATCGTCTTCTGCGGCACGATCTCGATCCGGCCCGATTACCGCTCGATGATTCCTTCACTGCAGACCTTGCGGTTGCTTCCGGAAATATTCTCCATCATGCGCGGCGGCGACGATACGATGCTGCGTGCCGTATCCCGCGCCTTCGAGCGGCGCGGCTTCGAACTGCACGGGGTGCAGGAGGTCATTCCGGGTCTGCTCGCGCCCGAAGGGCTGCTTGCAGGCCGCGCGCCGGACCAGGCGGAGGCCAGGGCCATCGCGCGGGCCGCGGAAGCGGCGCGGGCGCTTGGCCATCTCGATATCGGGCAGGCGGCGGTTGCCTCGGCCGAGCGGGTCATCGCACTGGAAGGCATCGAGGGCACGCGCGACATGCTGAAGCGCGTTGCCGAACTGCGCCGCCAGGGCCGCATCGGGCGCTCCGAGCGAACGGTCCTGTTCAAGGCGGTCAAGCCGCAGCAGGATCGACGGCTGGACCTGCCCAGCATCGGCGCGGAGACGATCGAGCAGGCGGCGGAGGCCGGTCTTTGCGGGATCGGGGTTTCTTCGGGCGCTTCGCTCGTCATCGATATCGACGCACTTGCCGAGGCGGCGGCACGCCGCGGCCTGTTCGTCGTCGGCGTTGCCGAGGGGAGGCATCCATGAAGGTCGGTTTCGTGGTCGGCGAGCACTCCGCCGACAGGATCGGGGCGGAAATCATTCGGGGCTTACGCGGCCTCGGGGCAACCATCGAGCCTGTGGGACTCGGCGGACCGGCCATGCAGGCGGAAGGCCTGCGCAGTTTCTTCGACATCGAGGAACTGTCGATCATCGGCGTGGGTGCAATCGTGGCGCGGCTGCCTCAGCTCATGCGGCGGCTGTCTCAGACCGTCGACGGCCTGCTCGACGCGCGCCCGGACATCGTCGTCACCATCGACAGTTTCACCTTTACCAACCGCGTCGCTGCGCGGTTGCGGAAGGCGCGGCCCGACCTGAAAATCGTCAACGTCGTGCCGCCGGCAATCTGGGCGTACCGGCCCGAGCGGGCCAAGGCGCTGGCCGCCGCGGTGGACCGCACCGTGTGCCTGTTCCCTTTCGAGCCGGCCTATATCGCCGCAGCCGGAGGCCCGCCGGCCAGCTATGTCGGCCACCCCATCATGAGCGAGCCGCATCTGAACGCGATCTGGAAAGAGCACGGAGGCGTGGAAAAGCCGATCGGCGAACCGCCGACGCTTCTGATCCTCCCCGGATCCCGGCGCGGCGAGGTGAACCGCCTGATGGACGATTTCGGCGCGACCTTCACGGAACTGAAAACACGGATGCCTGACTTGCGCGGCGTATTGCCTGTCGTGCCGCGCGTGGCCTCCCTGATCCGGGACAAGCTGTCGGCATGGCCGGACAAGCCCGAAGTCGTGGAGGGGGAAGAGGCGAAGTGGCATGCATTCGCACAGGCCGATGCGGCGCTGGCTGCCTCGGGCACCGTCGCGCTTGAGCTGGCCCTTGCCGGGACGCCGATGGTCATCGCCTACCGGCTGGACCCGCTGTCCTACCAGTTGCGCCGTCTCATCACGGGTTGGACGGCGGTATTGCCCAACTATATCGTGGACCATCCGCTCGTGCCGGAGCATTTCCACGAGTTCGTGCGCCCGCAACTGTTGTCGCGCAGGCTGGAGCGCCTGCTGAAGGATACGGCCGAGCGACGCGCCCAGATGGAGGGCTTTGCCGAAATTCACCGTCTGATGACCGTGGACCGGAGCCCCGGCGAAGCCGCCGCCGCCATCATCCTGCAGCAGGCCGAACACCAGGTGATCGACTCATAACTCCGCAGCCAGATTCGTATTGAAGCGAGCTGGACGGAGGCGAGGAAGTTGTCGTCTCTCTTGTCGTAGCGGGTGGCGATGGCCCTGAAGTGCTTGAGTTTGCTGAAGAAGCGCTCGACCGCGCTGCGCTGGCGATAGACCCATGCGCTGAACGGGAAGGTTCTGGCGCGGTTGCGCAGGCGAAGCCCTCCGTCGAAAGCCGGGAGGGGTATTGATGGCGGACTGCCGCAGGAAACCATCCGCCGCGCGATGGTGGCGTGCTCGGTGCCGGCGACATCCGGGATTTCATCGCGGGTTTCGCCGATGAACGCGTTACCGAGGGGCAGGCCGCCGCATTCGCCATGGCGGTCTTTTTCAACGGCCTCGACCGCGACGAGACCGTGGCCTTGCGACCAGCATGCGCGATTCCGGTGACGTACTCGACTGGAGCGGCATCGACCGGCCCATCGTCGACAAGCATTCGACGGGCGGCGTCGGCGACAATGTTTCGCTGATGCTTGCGCCCATCGTCGCTGCCTGCGGGGCGGTGGTGCCGATGATCTCCGGGCGCGGGCTGGGGCATACCGGCGGCACGCTGGACAAGATGGAATCGATACCGGGCTACGATGTCGCGCCGGACTGATCTTGGCCCACGCGCCTCGCTCGGCCATCGCGGCACGCAGGGCGTCGCCGTCATAGGCGCGGCCGGCGAGCAGGATGTGCCCGGCCTCGACGGTGTCGAACATATCGGCGGCCGAGCGCACGTCGTGTGCCTGGCGCTCGGTCAGCTTGAGGTGGATCGGCCGGCACTCGGCAGCGACCAGCGCATGGATCTTGGTGGTCACGCCGCCGCGCGAGCGACCCATGCAACGGGATCGCTCGTCTTTTTTTGGGCCGTTGGCGGCGTGCTGATGCACGCGGATCGAGGAACTACTGATCATCTGCACGTCGCCATCGTAAGTAGCTGACACGGCTTGAAGAATGCGCGCTCAGTGGCCTGCTCTGCGCCACCGGTTGAAGCGGTTGACACAGGTTGTGTGCGGCCGTAGCGGGCGGGAATGTCGGCCCATGGCGCCCCGGTGCGCCGCCGGAAGATGCCGTTCAGAACCTTGCGGTCATCGGCGCGCGGCACCCCGCGAACCTTCGTCGGCAGCAGTGGCTCGATCGCAGACCACTCGAAATCCGTCAGATCGAAACGAGCCATCGCTAAACTCCGCAAAGGCGGTCAGTGAATCGGAACCCACCGCACAACGGACTTCCGTTTACGGGTATGTGACCTAGGCGGCGGCCTTCAGGCGTCCAAATGCAAAAGGCGCGCTCCGGGCCGGGAGCGCGCCTTTTTTGGTTCGGCTGCGAAAAAGTGTCAGCTGCGCTTGTCGAGCGCCAGATAGTCGCGCTGCGGCGAGCCCGTATAAAGCTGGCGCGGGCGTCCGATGCGCTGCTGCGGGTCTTCGATCATTTCCTTCCACTGGGCGATCCAGCCGACAGTCCGCGCGAGGGCGAACAGCACGGTGAACATCGTGGTCGGGAAGCCGAGGGCCTTGAGCGTGATACCCGAATAGAAATCGACGTTCGGGTAGAGCTTCTTCTCGATGAAATACTCGTCGTTCAGCGCGATGTGCTCCAGTTCCATCGCCACTTCGAGAAGCGGATCGTCCTTCAGGCCAAGCTCGTCCAGCACCTCATGGCAGGTTTTCTGCATGATCTTGGCGCGCGGATCGTAGTTCTTGTACACGCGGTGGCCGAAGCCCATCAGGCGGAACGGATCGTTCTTGTCCTTGGCGCGTGCAACGAATTCGGGGATACGATCCTTGCTACCGATCTCCGACAGCATGTTGAGCGCAGCCTCGTTGGCGCCGCCATGCGCCGGACCCCACAGGCATGCGACGCCGGCGGCAATGCAGGCGAAGGGATTTGCGCCGGACGAACCGGCCAGCCGCACCGTGGAGGTGGATGCATTCTGCTCGTGGTCGGCGTGGAGAATGAAGATGCGGTCCATCGCGCGGGCGAGAACCGGGTTGATCTTGTACGGCTCGCACGGGACGGCAAAGCACATGTGCAGGAAGTTTTCGGCGTAGGACAGGTCGTTGCGCGGATACACGAACGGCTGGCCGATATGGTACTTGTAGGCCATCGCCGCCAGGGTGGGGATCTTGGCGACCATGCGGATGGACGCCACCATGCGCTGATGCGGATCCGTTATGTCGGTCGAGTCGTGATAGAAGGCCGACAGCGCGCCTACCGAGCCGACCATCACGGCCATCGGGTGCGCGTCGCGCCGGAAGCCGGAAAAGAACTTCGTCATCTGCTCATGCACCATCGTGTGGCGCGTGACGCGATAGGTGAAGTCTTCCTTTTCCTGGGCGGTGGGCAATTCGCCGTAGAGAAGCAGGTAGCAGACTTCGAGGAAGTCGCCTTCCTCGGCCAGCTGCTCGATAGGGTAGCCCCGGTGCAGGAGGATGCCTTCATCGCCATCGATGAACGTGATCTTCGACTCGCAGGAGGCGGTGGAGGTAAAGCCCGGATCGTAGGTGAACGCGCCGGTTTCCTTGTAGAGAGAACCGATGTCCACGACATCGGGGCCGATGGTGCCGTGGCGGACGCCGAAATTGGCTTCCTTTCCGTCCAGCGAAAGCTTGGCGGCTTCACTCATGCGCGTTCCCTTCTTCGAAAGCCGCCGGATCGCTGATGCGGTGGCCGGCGGCGCATAGGTCGATTTCGGAGCTCATGCCTAACTTGTCCGCGTCCCGCGAACAAGTTTTCGGCACTTACTTTTTTCTGCAAAGCAGCGATTTATGCCGCACTGCCAATCAAAAGATGTACAGCCCCCTTCAAGACTGGTCTGCCAGGCGCGCGAGGGATTCCTCGCGGCCTAGAACTTCCAGAACGTCGAAGACGCCCGGAGATGTGGTGCGGCCCGTCAGCGCAGCGCGCAACGGCTGCGCAACCTTGCCGAGCTTCAGCCCTTCCTTCTCGGCATGTTCGCGCACGACAGCCTCCAGGTTGGGGACCGTCCATTCCGATACCGCGGAGAGGGCCGGCAGCAGGCCTGCGACGATCTCGCGCCCCCCATTGCCCAAGGTTTCGGCAGCCTTCTCCTCCAGCGGGAGAGGGCGGGTGGCGAACAGGTAGGCTGCGCTGTCCGCAAGTTCGACGAGCGTCTTGGCGCGCTCCTTCAGGCCGGGCATGGCGCGTGTGAGAAGATCGAGCGTCTCGACGTCGCCCTTCTGCCGGAGGATGGAGCCATTCGGTAGATAATCGCGCTCCCCCATGAGGGTGCGGGCCAGTTCCGCGTCGTCGCTGTGGCGCATCCAGTAGCCGTTGACGGCTTCGAGCTTGGCGAAATCGAAGCGCGCCGCGCCCTTGTTGACGTCTGCTATGTCGAACCAGCGGATCATGTCCTCGATCGACATGATCTCGTCGTCGCCGTGGCTCCAACCCAGTCGTACGAGATAGTTCTTCAAGCCGACGGGCAGATATCCCAGCGCGCGATAGGCCTCGACGCCCAACGCGCCGTGGCGCTTGGAAAGCTTGGCGCCATCCGCGCCGTGGATCAGCGGGATATGGGCCATGACCGGAACGTCCCAGTCCATGGCCTGGAAGATCAACGTCTGCCGTGCGGCGTTGGTGAGGTGGTCATCGCCCCGGATGATATGGGTTACGCCCATGTCATGGTCGTCCACCACCACGGCCAGCATATAGGTCGGCGTGCCGTCGGACCGCAGCAGCACGAGGTCGTCCAGATCCTTGTTGGGAAAGCGCACGTCGCCCTGCACCTGGTCGCGCACCAGGGTCTCGCCGTCCAGCGGGGCGCGCAGCCGGATAACGGGCTTCACATCGGCGGGCGCTTCGGACGGATCGCGGTCGCGCCAGCGGCCATCATAGCGCGGCGGCCGCTTTTCGGCGCGCGCCTTCTCCCGCATCTCTTCCAGCTCCTGGGGCGTGGCATAGCAGAAATAGGCGTTGCCGCGCCGGACCATCTCCTCGGCCACCTCGCGATGGCGCGCGACGCGCTCGAACTGCGAGATCGGCGGCTCATCGGCATCGAGACCGAGCCACGACAACCCGTCGATGATGGCCGTCACCGCCGCTTCGGTGGAGCGTTCGCGATCCGTATCCTCGATGCGCAGCAGCATCTTGCCGCCGTGATGGCGGGCATAAAGCCAGTTGAACAGCGCTGTCCGGGCTCCGCCGATATGAAGATATCCGGTGGGCGAGGGCGCGAAGCGGGTGACCACGGTCTTGGTCATGAAAACTCCAGTTGTCTTGGACGGCCGGTTTGCGCGCTCAAACGGCGCAAGCTTTGGATAACGCGAGGCTTGGCAGCCAATTCGGGTCGCGGCAATCCGTGCCGATCATGGCGCTGTGTATCATAGGAGAGGGGCCAGGCAAGCAGCCTGTTGCGGGGGGATGATACGGAGAATGAGTCGACTGCGTTCAGCACTCGAGCGCGAGGCATCGGCACGCACCTCGATCCACTTCGTTCCACCGGGTCTCATCGTCGCCATCGCGTTCTTCTATGCGGCCGACCTGCGGATTTCGCCGCCATACTGCCTGGGCATCTGCGTTGCCGCCCTGGCGGCACTGCATGTCGCGAACAGGGCTTCGCCGCTGACGCGCGGCGCCCTGAGGGCATTGCTGGCGCTGGTGTGCACATTTGCCTCCGGCCAGCTTCTCTGCCACTTGGAACTCGCCCGGACGCCGACCACGATCCTGTCGGGCAGCGCCACCGTCTACGTGACGGGGCGCGTTGCGATGCGTGAAGCCGATGAAAACGGGAAGATGCGCTACGTCGTGGTTTTGGCGGCAACGGAAAGGCCGGTGCTGTCGCGCCCGCCCCAACGCATACGCATCGCCGTCTCCAGCCGTCACGAGCCTATCCCCATTGGCGGCATTTATCGCGGCCTGGTGCGCCTGGGGCCGCCCAGCGGACCGGCCTTCCCGGATGGATACGATTTCGCCTTCGGCGCCTTCTTCGACGGCGTCGGAGCCTACGGCTTCTCGCTGGGCCCGCCGGACACGGTCCCTCGCGAAACGCCATCGTCGCTATCGGAGCGTTTCGCCGAATGGCTCGTCGGCCTTCGCGTCGACATGTCCCAAAGAATCAGGGCGGTCCTGCCGGGCGCGGAGGGGGCGGTCGCCGCCGCGCTGATATCGGGCGAGCGCACTGGCATACCCGACGACATCGACGCCATCTTCCGCATCACCGGCCTGTCGCATGTCCTGTCCATTTCGGGCTTTCACATGGTGCTCGTGGCCGGGTTCGTGATGGCGGCCGTGCGCAGCCTGCTCGTTCTCGTGCCACCGAACCTCCTGCTGGTCCCGCCGCGCAAGGCGGGTGCCGTCGCGGCGCTGATGGCAACGACGAGCTACATGGCGATCGCCGGACCGAATGTCGCGACGGAGCGCTCCTACATCATGATCGCGATCATGCTGGCTGCCGTCCTTGCAGAGAAGCCGGCGCTGACGCTGCGCAATGTCACGCTTGCGGCCATCGCCGTCCTGGCGATCGCGCCCCATGCGGCCCTGACGGCCAGTTTTCAGATGTCCTTTGCCGCAACCGCCGCACTGGTTGGCTTGGCCGCTGTGCTGACGCGGCGGTGGCAGACGCCACACGGCGAAGAGAGGCGCCTGCGCCCCTTTGCGTGGCTTGCCGTCGCCTGCATCGCATCGGCGGTGGCCGGGGCCGCGACCGCCCCTTACGGCCTGTATCATTTTCAAAGGCTGGCGCCGTACGGCATCCTCGCCAATGTGGCGACCATGCCCCTGTTCAGCTTCTGGGTCATGCCGGCGGCCCTTGCCTCGGCGCTCACAATGCCGTTCGGCCTCGACGCGCTATTCCTCCATGTCATGGGATGGGGGCTGTCCATGGTCTTCGTCGTCACGCGCTTTCTGGCCGAGACCTTCCCCGACCAGGGCGGCATGGCCTTGCCCGCAGCGTCACTGATAGCCCTCTCGCTTGCGTTGTTTCTTGCGTGCTTCATGGCCAGCGCGCTGCGTTGGCTGGCGTTGCCGGCGGCTATCGTGGGCGGCTACCTTGCCGTGGGTGGGCAAGCCCCGCCGGATATCCTGATCTTCGAGGATGGCATGAAGGTCGCGCTGGTTGCGCCCGGGGGGCTTGCCCATCTAGGCAAGCGTCCAGGCCGGTTCATCGCCGACCAGTGGGAACGCCGCTACGGTCCGCCCGACGCGGATGGGCCGATACCATGCGAACCGCCTGCCTGCCAGCTTGCCACCGCATCCGGCATCCGGCTGGCGTGGACCGACTCCATAGAGGAGACGGACAGGCTCTGCGCGCAGGCAGACCTTGTGATTGTGGCGCGGGCGCTTCGCCGTGGACGGTGTCCGAACGGCGGCGCAACGCTGGTCACCTTGCGCAGCCTGCGCCGGACCGGCTCCCTTGCAATATCCCGCGGTGATGGGGGCAAGCTCGTGCTGACGCCGTCCATCCCGGCCGATCCGCAGGAATGGAACGTGCACAGACTGGCGGCATGGCCGGAATACTGGAAGAAGGGTGGCGAAGCGCAAACCGACGGGACGGCGGAAAATACTGTCAGTAACGCCGTATCAGACCCACCAGCCGCCCCTGCACCTGCACACGGTCCGAACTGAATATCCGGGTTTCGTATGCGGGGTTGGCTGCTTCCAGGGCGATGGCGGTTCCCTTGCGGCGGAACCGCTTGAGGGTTGCCTCCTCGTCATCCACCAGCGCGACCACGATATCGCCCGGCGTTGCCGTATCCACCCGGCGGATCACGACCGTATCCCCATCCAGAATCCCGGCTTCCACCATCGAATCGCCGGAAACCTCCAGCGCATAATGTTCGCCGGGGCCGATCATGTCCGGTGGCAGTGTCAGGCTATGGGTGTTGTTCTGGATTGCGGATATAGGTACGCCGGCCGCGATCCGGCCCATGACGGGGACGCTGATGCCGGCATCGGCATCGTTTGCGGCGGGGGCAACCCGGCGGCGCGCGGCGAGACCCGATGCAGCAGACTGCTCGGCAAGCGAAACGACGTTGGAAGGGGCCGGGGCAGACGCGGCGGCCCGGCCGCCGCGTGCCATCGACTCGGGTAGCCTGACGACTTCCAGCGCCCGCGCCCGATTGGGCAGGCGGCGGATGAAACCACGCTCCTCGAGGGCCGTGATCAGGCGGTGGATGCCGGATTTCGACCGAAGGTCGAGCGCGTCCTTCATCTCGTCGAAGGAAGGCGGGACGCCGGCGGATTGCAGCCTCTCGTGAATGAACATCAAGAGATCATGCTGTTTGCGCGTTAGCACGTGCCGCCCCCGGAATCGATCAAAAACAAAACCAGAACAAACCTAGCTGTTCCAGTTGTGTTCTGCAAGCTTTCATGGCGCCTCAATCGAGGGGAATGAACAGGCATTCCTGGCCGGCCTGCGCGGCGGGGGCGGCGAGCGGGCGGTACAGCAGCGCATCCGCAAGGGCGTAGATGGAAAGAAGGGAGGAGTCCTGCCGTGGCAAGGCTTCTACCTGCGGCAGGCCCTCTGCCGTGTGGTGCAGCCGGGCGCGGACGAAGTCGGCACGCTCGCCGCCCTGCGGCATGGCCGCCGACAGGACGCCGTGCTGGAAACCCGGATCGGCGCCGAGCCCCGCGAGACAGCGGACGAGGGGCCGCAGGAACAGGGTTGCGGCCACCATCGTGGATGCCGGGTTGCCCGGCAGCCCGATAACCCGCAGCGCGCCCTTGCGCCCGGCCATGACCGGCTTTCCCGGGCGCATGGCGACTTTCCAGAAATCCAGATCCACGCCGCGCGCCCGAAGGGCAGGAGCGACGAGGTCCCGGTCGCCGACGGAGGCGCCGCCGATGGTCACGACGACATCCGCGCGGCCATCCTCTGCTTCCGCAAGCCGGGCCTCCAGCACGGCCTGGTCGTCCGGGGCAATGCCGAGGTCCAGCACCTCGCCTCCATGGGCCTCCACCATCGCGGCAAGGCCGAACCCGTTGGAGGCCACGATCTGGTCGGGGCCGGTGCTTTCGCCCGGCATCACCAGTTCGTCGCCGGTGGCCAGGATCGCAACGCGCGGCCGACGCCGGACGGGAAGTTGCGGGTGGCCGGCGCTGGCGGCAAGCGCGACGTGGCCTGCACGCAGATGCAGGCCCGCCCGCAGCAGCACGGCCCCTTGCGCGAAGTCGAGCCCGGCTTTTCTGATATGACGGGCCGGTTCCGCCGCGACATCGACACGCAACGCGTCCGGCGCTTCGAGCGTCGCGTTTTCCTGGATCAGCACCGTGTCCGCGCCCGCCGGCAGGGGCGCACCGGTGAAGATGCGCACGGCGGCTCCGGGCTCGACGGTGCCGGCAAATGCCGCGCCTGCGGCCGAAATGCCGATAACCCGAAGGACCGCGCCCTTGAAGGCATCGGCGGCCCGCACGGCGTAGCCGTCCATTGCGGAAGCGTCGAATGGCGGCTGCGTCCGCAGGGCGGTAATATCGTCGGCAAGGACGCGCCCCGCGGCGGCGCGCAGCGCGACGGTTTCCGTTTCCGGAATGGGGTCCACCCCGCGCAGAAGCCGGGAGAGGGCTTCCTCCACCGGCATCAGGCTCAAGACGGCGATCCTTCCGCCCGCCAGTCGCCGGAACGGCCGCCCGACTTGGCCAGCAGGCGGATACCGGAGATCGCCATGTCCCGGTCCACGCCCTTGGCCATGTCGTAGATGGTGAGGCAGGCCACGGACACCGCCGTGAGCGCTTCCATCTCCACGCCGGTCGGGCCGGAGACGCGTGCCGTGGCCGTGACGCGCAGGCCGGGCAGGGCCGGTTCCGGTGCGATATCCACGGACACCTTGTCGAGCATCAGCGGGTGGCACAGGGGGATGAGTTCGCTGGTTTTCTTGGCACCCATGATGCCGGCGATCCGCGCTATGGCGACGACGTCGCCCTTGCGCACGGCATTGTCCACGATCAGCGCCAGCGTCTCCGGACGCATCATGACAAGCCCTTCGGCCATTGCCTCGCGCCGTGTGGCCGGCTTGTCGCCGACATCCACCATGCTCGCCGCGCCCGTCGCGTCGAGATGGGTGAGGGTACCCGCCATCAAACCGCCTCTCCATGGATGGGCAGGCCCAGCAGGCGGCGCGTGGCGGCGGCAACGTCGTCCTGCCGCATCAGGCTTTCGCCGACCAGGAAGGATTGGATACCGGATCGTGCCAGGCGCTCGCAGTCGGCATGGGTGAAGATGCCGCTTTCCCCCACGAGTATGCGCCCCTCGGACACCATCGGGGCAAGCCGCTCGGCTACCGCGAGGTCTGTCTCGAAGGTTCTGAGGTTGCGGTTGTTGATTCCGACGAGCGGCGATCTGAGCTTCAGCGCGCGCTCCATCTCGGTTTCGTCATGCACCTCGATCAGGCAATCCATGCCATGATGGATCGCCGCATCTTCGATTTCGGCGGCCTTGGCGTCGTCCAGGCTGGCCATGATGATCAGGATCGCGTCCGCGCCCCAGGCGCGCGCCTCCGCCACCTGATAGGTGTCGAACATGAAGTCCTTGCGCAGGGCGGGCAGATGTGTCGCTTCCCGCGCCGCCGTCAGGAAGGACGGCGCGCCCTGGAAACTCGGCCCGTCGGTCAGGACGCTGAGGCAGGCGGCGCCGCCCGCCTGATAAGCCTGTGCCAGAAGCGCCGGCTCGAAGTCGGGCCGGATCACTCCCCTGGATGGGCTCGCTTTCTTGACCTCGGCGATCAGGCCGTAACCGCCCGCTGCCTGTGCCCGGGCGAGGGCATCGGCAAAGCCGCGTGGCGCCGACTGGGCGCGGGCGCGGGCCTCGAGTTCGCCGAGCGAGGTTTTTGCCTTCGCCGCAGCGATCTCTTCCAGCTTGTAGGCTTCGATCTTTGCCAGAATGTCGCTCATGCGATGGCCTTCCTGCTTTCGCGTGTAGTCGCCACGAGCGTATCGAGGCTATGCAGCGCGGAGCCGTCGTCGATGGCGCGGGCCGCCTGCACCAGCCCCTCGCCGATGTCGTCCGCCCGGCCGGCGACGCACAGGGCCGCCGCCGCATTCAACAGCACGATATCGCGATAGGCCCCGAACTCGCCTTCGAGCACCCGTCGAAGGGCCACGGCATTGGCCGCGCCGTCGCCGCCGCGGATCTCGTCGAGCTGCCGGCGTTTCAGGCCGAACTCCTCCGGCGTGATCGTGAAACCGCTGATCGCGCCGTTGCGGAGCACGGCGATCTCGGTTGGCCCGCAGACGGTGATCTCGTCCAGCCCGTCGCCATGCACGACGAAGGCCCGTTCCATGCCAAGGGCGTCAAGGCTCTGGGCCAAGGGGAGCAGCCATTGCGGATCGTAGACGCCCAGCAGCATGCGGCGCACGCCCGCGGGGTTGGCCAGCGGACCCAGCATGTTGAAGATGGTGCGGGTGCCGAGCTCGACACGGCTCGGACCTACGAAGCGCATGGCCGAGTGGTGCGTCGGCGCGAACATGAATCCGATGCCGGCCTTTGCGATCACCGGGCCGATGGCCTCAGGCGGCAGGTCGACATCGACGCCAAGCGCCGCCAGGACGTCGGCCGCGCCGGATTTGGACGAAAGGGCGCGGTTACCGTGCTTGGCGACCGTAACGCCGCAGCCGGCGACGACGAAGGCCGTGCAGGTGGAAATGTTGAGCGTGCCCGCATGGTCGCCGCCGGTGCCGACGATGTCCACCGCGTCCTCGTCCACGCCCTCGACGCGCGCCATATGGGCGCGCAGGACGTCGACCGCACCGGCGATCTCGTCCACCGCCTCGCCGCGAACGCGCAGGGCCATCAGGAAGCCGCCGATCTGCGAGGGCGTCGCATCCCCCGACATCAGCACCGAGAAGGCCGCGCGGGCCTCCTCGCGCGTCAGCACCTGACGGTCGGCGACCTTGGCGAGAAGCGGCTTCAGCCCCGCTGTCACTGCAGCACCCCGCGCACCTGGTCCATCGCCTGCTGATGATATTCGACCGGGATATCGCGCTGCAGGCGCGCCACGAAGCCTTGCAACAGGTCGTTGTCGGCCATGTCGTTCATCTGGTCCACAAGCCCGGCCTGCACGCTCGCACGCGGGTCTGCCGGCAGGGATGTCTCGGTGACCTGCAGAACCATCCAGGCGCCGTCCGTGGATGCGGGGGCGTCGGCAACGTGGCTCTGCGGCCCCTCGAACGCGGCCATCGTAGCCGGCTGCCCGATCTGCGACGGGCCGCTGGCGCGCGTCAGGCCGGATATCGTCTGGACCGAAAGGCCCGCCTCGGCCGCGATGTCGGCGAGGCTGGTTCCGGCCCTGGCGCGCTCCACCATCGCCTTGGCGCGCTCTTCCTGGAGGCGGTCGCCCTCGTCGGTCTTCCAGTCCGCGACGACGCGGTCGCGGACCTCGTCGAGCGGCCGCTCCTGCGCCTCCTCGACGTCCGTCAGGTCGAAGAAGACATAGGAGCCGGGCGCGAAATTGACCGGCTCCGTCGCCGTTCCGGGCTGGGCCAGGAAAAGGGCGGTCAACAGGTCGCTGCCGCCGACAAGGTTCTCGATTTCCTGTCCGTCGGCATTGCGGCCCTTCTGGTCGATGCCCTGGACGGAGGTCAGCTCAAGTCCGGCGGCTTCCGCGGCTTCGGCAAGCGTCGCACCCGAGCCGAGCGAATCCTGGATGGCGGTGTAGGCTTCCGTGGCGCGGGCATTGGCACGCAGCGCGGCAAGCTGCTGCCGGATTTCGTCGCGCACGGCATCGAGGCTGCGGACCTCGGCCGGCTGGATTTCGGTAACCTGCACGATGACGGGCCCGAACAGCCCTTCCACGACGCCGCTCGGCTGGTTCGGCTGGAGGCCGAAGGCCGCATCCCGCACCACCGTATCGGGGATTTGGTCGGCCGTGCGCAGCCCCAGCTCCACGTCGGCATCGCTGCGGCCGGCGGCGCGCGCCGCATCCGCAAAGCTCTGGCCACCGGCGATGGCCGCCGCCGCCGCGTCTGCCGCTGCCCGGTCGGGGAAGACGATCTGCTGCACGCGGCGCCGTTCGGGGGTGGTGAAGTCTGCGATGTTGCCGGTGTACTCGGCTTCGATCTCGTCCTCGGTGATGGAGGCCGGGTCGAAGAGCTGCTCGGGCACCAGTGCGACATAGGAATAGGAGCGCAGCTCGGGGATTGCGTAATCCTCGGAGGTGTCGTCGTACAGCGTCTGTATGGCCGCCTCGTCCGGCTCGGGGATTTCGGATGCGGGAATGGGCGGAATCGTGATCGCGGCAATGGTGCGCCGCTCGCCATTGTAGGTGCCCATCGCATCGGCGAAGGCGGCGGGCAGGGCCATGCCGCCCGTTACCGCATCCATGACCTGGACACGGCGCGACATCTTGCGCTCCTCAGCGGCGTATTGCTCTTCGGTCAGGTTGGCCCGCTGCAGGACCAGTCGTGCGGTGTTGGCCGAGTAATTGCCCGACGAATCGCGGAAGGCGGGCTCGTTCGCGATGCGGCGCGCCAGGCCCTCGTCCGAAAGGGAAAGGCCAAGCCGCCGGGCTTCCTCGTCCAGAAGGGCGACGCTGGTGAGCTGCGACAGAACCTGCTGGTCGATATTCAGGGCGGCCTGCTCTTCGGGCGTCGGACGGCGCTGCAACTGCGCGCTGACGCGGTTGATCGCCTGCCCGTAGGCCTGCTGGTACTCGCGGGTGGAGACATCGGTGCCACCGGCCGAGATGACGGTGTTGGGGCTGCCGGCCATGTTGAAGCCGTCCGCGATGCCCCAGACGACGAAGCTGAGCACCAGAAGGCCCAACAGAAGCTTGGCGGTGAAACCGCCCACACCCTTCCGCATCTGGTTCATCATTGGACGGCGTTCTCCTGTTCCGTTTGCCTCTAATAGGCCGGTTCGCCCCCTAATAGGAAGGAGTGGGCGGCGCGTGCAAGCCGCATGGTTTGATTTTGCGCCACGCTGCGGCTATCCGGTCGGTCGACGTATTAGGGGAGAGCAGGAATGTCCGCACGCAAGCTGATCGCCGGCAACTGGAAGATGAACGGGCTGATGGCCAGCCTGGAAGAGCTGCGCGCCATGCGCGACGCCGTGGCCGACGGACACCTCGCTCATGTCGATCTGTTGATCTGCACGCCCGCCACCCTCGTCGCCGCTGCGGCGCAGACCGTAGGCGATGCCTTTCCGGTCGGCGGGCAGGATTGCCACGAGCGCCAGGAGGGCGCCTTTACCGGAAACATCTCCGCGACGATGCTGGCGGATGCGGGGGCCACCCATGTCATCGTCGGCCATTCGGAGCGCCGCACGCTGCATGGCGAGACCGACGCGCTCGTCCGGGCCAAGGCGGAGGCCGCGCGCGCGGCGGGCCTGACGGCCGTCATATGCATCGGCGAGACCGAGGGCGAGCGGGAAGCCGGGCAGACGCTGGACGTGCTCGGCCGCCAGCTTGCCGGCTCGGTGCCGGACGGCGCCACGGCGGAGCAGGTCGTCGTCGCCTACGAGCCGGTCTGGGCCATCGGCACCGGCAGGACGCCGACCCTGGATGATGTGGCCGAGGCCCATGGTTTCATCCGCGCCCGCCTGTACGAGAGGTTCGGAGAGGCGGGCCGCGCCATGCGGCTTCTGTATGGCGGCTCGGTAAAGCCCGGCAATTGCGCCACGCTTCTGGCCGTCGACAATGTCGACGGAGCCCTGGTCGGCGGCGCCAGCTTGAAATCGGCCGATATCGTCGCGATATGCGACGGCGTGCGGACGCTCGCCTAGGCGTTTGCCTAAAACGATTGGCATTTTCGGCCTCGTCCTATAAGACACGCCGCAATTCCGAAGATGAAAGCCGCAGACACACGCCCATGCAAACCGTTCTGATCGTCATTCACCTGCTCGTCGTTCTGGCGCTGGTCGTCGTGGTCCTGCTCCAGCGGTCCGAGGGGGGCGCGCTCGGCATGGGCGGTGGCGGCGGTGGCGGCCTGATGACGGCGCGCGGCGCGGCCAACGCCCTGACGCGGACGACGGCGATTCTCGCGGCGTGCTTCTTCGCGACATCCCTGGCTCTGGCGATTCTGGCCCGCTATGGCGGCACTCCCACCAATGTCTTCGACCGCGTCCCGGCCGGGCAGAGCGTGCCCGGCGCAGTCGAGGGCGAGGGCGGATCGCTGCTCGATCAGCTTGGCGGCCTGCCCGACCAGCAGCCGGGCGAAGCGCCCGCCGCCGCCCCGGCCGAGCCCGAGACGGGCGTGCCCTTCGGCGCGACGCCGTCTGCCCCGGCCCAGCAGGTGCCTGCCAATCCGGCGCCGGAAGCGCCCAATGCATCGGATGCGCCGACTGTGCCTCCGGTGGAGCAGCCGGTTCCCGGCACGACGCCGCAGGATGCGGCGCCGCAAGGCCAGGCCCAGTAACGGGCCTCCATCTGCAAGACATGCCAGGCGGGGCGCTCATCGCGCCCCGTTTCCATTCAGCCGGAAATTTTCTCTGGCGTATTTTCCTGTGAGCGGTTATCGAGAAGGCCCATGGCGCGATATATATTCATCACCGGCGGCGTGGTTTCCTCCCTTGGCAAAGGCATAGCCTCATCGGCACTGGGCGCATTGCTCCAGGCCAGGGGATACCGTGTGCGGCTTCGCAAGCTCGACCCCTATCTGAACGTCGATCCGGGCACGATGAGCCCGACCCAGCACGGCGAGGTCTTCGTGACCGACGACGGCGCCGAGACCGATCTGGACCTTGGCCATTACGAGCGGTTCACCGGCCGCCCGGCGACCAGGATGGACAACATCACCACCGGTCGGATCTACAAGGAGATCATCGCCAAGGAACGCCGCGGCGATTATCTGGGCGCCACCGTACAGGTGATTCCGCACGTGACGGACGCCATCAAGGCTTTCGTGCTGGACGGCAACGAGGATGTCGATTTCGTCCTGGTCGAAATCGGCGGCACGGTCGGCGATATCGAGGCGCTGCCCTTCTTCGAGGCGATCCGCCAGCTCGGCAACGAGCTGCCGCGCGGCGGCGCCGTGTACATCCACCTGACGCTGATGCCCTATATTCCGAGCGCGGGGGAGTTGAAGACCAAGCCCACCCAGCATTCGGTGAAGGAGCTGCGATCCATCGGCATACAGCCGGATATCCTGCTGGTCCGCGCCGACAGGCCCATCCCCGGCGAAGAGCGCCGCAAGATGAGCCTGTTCTGCAACGTGCGGGAATCCGCCGTTATCCAGGCCCTGGATGTCGCGACGATCTACGATGTCCCCATCGCCTATCACAAGGAAGGGCTGGACACCGAGGTCCTGGCCGCGTTCGGGATCGATCCGGCGCCCGCGCCCAAGCTCGAGCGCTGGCACCAGGTCGTCAACGGCATCCGCAGCCCGGAAGGCGAAGTCACCATCGCCATCGTGGGCAAGTACACGGGCCTGAAGGACGCCTACAAATCCCTGATAGAAGCGTTGCAGCACGGCGGCATTTCCAACCGGGTACGCGTCAAGCTCGACTGGATCGAGTCTGAAATCTTCGAGAAGGAAGATCCGACCCCCTATCTCGACCGGGTCAGCGGCATCCTCGTGCCGGGAGGCTTCGGCGAGCGGGGCTCGGAAGGCAAGATCCTGGCCGCGCGTTTCGCGCGCGAGCACAAGGTGCCCTATTTCGGGATCTGCTTCGGCATGCAGATGGCTGTCATCGAGGCGGCCCGTTCGCTGGCGGGTGTCGAGAATGCCGGTTCGACCGAGTTCGGGCCTGCGGCCGAGCCCGTGGTCGGCATCATGACCGAATGGTTGAAGGGCAACGAGCTGGAGACGCGCGCGTCACAGGGCGATCTTGGAGGCACGATGCGCCTGGGCGCCTATACGGCGTCGCTGAAGCCGGGATCGCGGATCGCCGATATCTACGGGACGACCGAGATCAGCGAGCGTCATCGCCATCGCTACGAGGTCAACCGGGCCTACCGCGAGCGGCTGGAGGCGGCCGGCATGGATTTCAGCGGGATGTCGCCCGATGGTCTCCTTCCGGAAACGGTCGAGCTTCAGGATCACCCCTGGTTTATCGGCGTGCAGTACCACCCGGAATTGAAGTCGAGGCCCTTCGAGCCGCATCCGCTGTTTGCGTCCTTCGTGCAGGCTGCCGTGGAGCGGTCGCGCCTCGTCTGATGCCAGAGTTGGAGATATCCTGCCATGTCGCACGCCAATGAAACGGTGACGCTGCGCAAGGTTTCCTTTTCGCAGAAGCTGCCTTTCACCCTGATCGCAGGCCCTTGCCAGATGGAAAGCCGCGATCATGCGATGATGATCGCCGAGCGCATGGTGCGCCTGACTTCGGATCTCGGCATCGGCTATGTCTTCAAGGCCAGCTTCGACAAGGCAAACCGCACCAGCCTGTCCGGCCGGCGAGGCATCGGGCTGACCGGCGCGCTGCCCGTGTTCGAGGAGGTGTCGCGCCAGTTCGACGTGCCGGTGCTGACCGACGTTCACACCGAGGCACAGTGCGCGGAAGTGGGTGCCGTCTGCGATATCCTGCAGATACCGGCCTTCCTGTGCCGGCAGACCGACCTTCTGATCGCCGCCGCCCAGACCGGCCGCGTCGTCAACATCAAGAAGGGGCAGTTCCTTGCGCCGTGGGACATGCGCAACGTTGCCGCCAAGGTTACCGAAAGCGGCAACCCGAACGTGCTGTTGACGGAGCGCGGCGCATCCTTCGGTTACAATACGCTGGTGTCGGATTTCCGGGCGCTGCCGATCATGGCCGAGACCGGCTCGCCGGTCGTGTTCGATGCAACCCATTCGGTGCAGCAGCCAGGCGGGCAGGGCGCTTCATCCGGCGGCGAGCGCCGCTTCGTGGAAACGCTCGCGCGCGCCGCGGTGGCGGTGGGCGTCGCCGGGCTGTTCATCGAAACGCATGAAGACCCCGACAACGCGCCATCCGACGGGCCGAACATGGTTCCGCTGGATCGGATGGAAGACATGCTGAAGCGCCTGCGCGATATCGACAGGCTGACGAAAGCCCTCTGAGGAAGCGACCGGGCAGTGTCCTGCCCGGTCGCCCGCCCGTCACTAGACGATTGGCTGCTCCAGGTAGATCGCCGCGTAGGCATTCAGCCCCATATAGGCTGTGTAGGTCGTTCCGCCCCATGTCACGGTACCGGCGGAAAACCAGTCGGCCCGGTCACTCAGGATGACGTGATCGTCGGTATCGGATTTCCGGGCGCTGCCGATCATGGCCGAGACCGGCTCGCCGGTCGTGTTCGATGCAACCCATTCGGTGCAGCAGCCAGGCGGGCAGGGCGCTTCATCCGGCGGCGAGCGCCGCTTCGTGGAAACGCTCGCGCGCGCCGCGGTGGCGGTGGGCGTCGCCGGGCTGTTCATCGAAACGCATGAAGACCCCGACAACGCGCCATCCGACGGGCCGAACATGGTTCCGCTGGATCGGATGGAAGATATGTTGAAGCGCCTGCGCGATATCGACAGGCTGACGAAAGCCCTCTGAGGAAGCGACCGGGCAGTGTCCTGCCCGGTCGCCCGCCTGTCACTAGACGATTGGCTGCTCCAGGTAGATCGCCGCGTAGGCATTCAGCCCCATATAGGCTGTGTAGGTCGTTCCGCCCCATGTCACGGTACCGGCGGAAAACCAGTCGGCCTGGTCACTCAGGATGACGTGATCGCCGGCATCGGATTTCACGATCATCTGATGCCTGGACGCCGACGCGCCGAAGTCTGCCCCATTGCTGTCGTTGAAGATGTTGCTTCCGGCCAGATCCAGCACATCCTGGAGCGAAAGCGTCAGCGTGTTATCGCCGCTTCCGGTGATGTCGACGATCTCGATGGACGATAACCTGTCCAGGCCGTTCACCGCCGTCCCGCCGCTGCGGTTGGTGATGCTGCCGAGATCGAGGTTCAGTCCGCTGCCAGTCAGCTTCAGCGTATCGATGCCACCGCCGCCGTCGATATGCGCCAATTGCGTGGTGTTGCCAGCGTTTCCGAAGCTGGAGGCCAGCGCGGTGATGACCGCCTGATTGGCAATTTCGAACGTGTCGTTCCCGGCGCCGCCGTAGGCTACGCTGGCGGCGGACAGCCGGATGACATCGTCGCCCCCTCCGCCGGCGAGGCTCTTGGCCGTTCCATCATCGTCCATGCTGTCGGCACCGTTGCCGCCGACCTGATCGAAGAAGGTTTGGCCGAACCCTCCGGATGTGGAGCCGAACAGGATATAGGCGGCGCCGACCCCGCCCGACGTTGCCGGTGCGCCGACGATCAGGTCGGACAGGCCGTCGCCATTGACGTCGCCCAGATGGGAGATGCTGTAGGCGAAGTCGTCGCCCCCCGATTCTCCATCGATCCGGTAGCCGGCAGTGGCGCTGATGGTTTGCAGCATCTGGTCTTTCGCAACGACGATCGTGCGGGTTGCCGAGCCCTGGTTGCCTGCCGCGTCGTTGACGGTTGCCGTGATGGGGTAGGAACTGTTCCCGGGCACCTGCCCCGTCGGAAACGCGACTGTCCAGGCACCGTTCGTGACGGTGCCTTGTTGGCTCACATCGTTCCAGATGACCGTTACGGTGGCTCCATTGGCGGCGTTCGTCGTGCCGGTGATAGCGACGGTGGCGGCCGCCTCAGCCGCGTTGACGCGATCATCCGTCGCGATCGCGTTTATGGCGATCGTCGGTGCGACGCGGTCTATGGTCAGGTTGTGGCTTGCCGAAGCCGGATTGCCCGCCTTGTCGGTGGCGGCAGCCGAGATGCTGGATACTCCGTCGGCCGGCACATCCGCCGCGGTAAAGCTTACCGACCAGGTGTTGGAGGTAATGGTCGCTTCACGGCTGACCTCGCCCCAGGTAACCATTACCTTGCCACCGTCTTCGATGCTGCTGGATGTTCCGCTGACCACGATGGTGCCGGAGTCGATCTCCGTTGCATTAAGCAGGTCGTTACCGCCGATCGTGCCGATACTGATGGATGCCGTCAGGTCGTAGGAAAGGTTTGCAAACATCATCGCCTGGTTGCCGGCGGTATCCTTACCCTCCAGGAGGACTAGCCCTCCGGACTGGGTGGGTAGTTCGGACTTGGAGAATGCCGCGCTCCACCGGCCGCCGGCGGCCGTTACCGTCTTCTTGGTATCGCCGACGGTGATGGAAATCGACCGGCCGTCCTCGAAGTCCGTGCTCCCGGTCAGCGTGATGCCGCCGTTCAATTCCGACGCGCTTATGACACCATCGCCGGTAACCGGGTCGATTTCGATAGAAGCCGTGCGATCAATCGGCAACCCGTGCGTCTCGGTCTTTTCCTTTCCTGCCGCGTTCTTGACGTGGACCGAGATCGAATAGTCGCCGTCGGTTGTCGGAATCTCCTCCGGTGAGAAAGTGACGCTCCACTTCCCGTCGACAACGGCAACCTGTTTCTCCAATCCGGCCCATTTCACGGTAAGGATGTTTCCGTTTTCGACCCGCGCCGTCGTTCCCGACACGGTCAGGCCTGCACCGGCAGTATCATTATCTCCGACGATCGCCTCGTAGTCTGTAGCGTTGATCCGGTAGTCGTCGGAGATCGGCTCGATAGAGATCAACGGGGCCAACGGATCCGTGGTCGTCGTGGTATTCGTGTTGGAATCGGTGCTGGTGTTCGATGAACTGCTGGAGCCCGAAGCCCCGGCCACGCCGGCAATGACGGCGCCCACACCCGCCAGCGCACCGGCGCCCACCGAAAGGCCGGACGAACCGAAGGCGGCTGCCGTTCCGGCGCTCCCGACCGCCGATCCGAGAATGCCGCCCAGGGTTGACGCCGCGGCGGGTGCGGCGCTTTCCAGAGCGCCGCTCCAGGCAAGCGCCGTTGCGAACCGGTCTGCCGACAGAACGTCGAAGTGCCCGGCAAACTCCTGGGCGAGCGGGCCGAGGCCACTTCGCGTTCCGGCCATGCCGATGAGGTCGCTGCCGTCCGCTCCGCGTGACAGGGGAGACGTCGACTTGTCGAGGGTCAGCGTATCCCCTTCGGGGCGTGGAATGTCGATCCGGGTGTCCGGTGCCTTGAAGAAGTCGCGTATGACGATTTCCGTATGGTCGCCCGTCATGAGGTGGAGATGGCCGTCGTCCGTGCCGCCTTCCGCAACGGCGATGACATCCGCTACCGGCTTCGCGCCCGCTGCGTCCATGCGCACGAGCTTGTAGCGACGCCCCGCGACTGCCTGCACCGTCGCGCGTTGGCCGGGCTGGATCACGCGCTGCGATACGCCGTCGCTGAGGATGTAGGTGGGTGCGGCCTGGGCCATCTAAATATCCCTGATGTGAAAATCGGCATAAGATATCCTGCATATCTAAAATGACAATGAAAGACGGGGTGGCGGCCTCTGGTCGAGATTTCATTGCGGACGGCAGTTCCAACTTGCCGTCCGAGCCACTAAAAGGCCCTTGGCTATCGAATTCAGGGGGTCTCGCCATGACGGCAATCATCGACATCATCGGGCGTGAGATTCTCGACAGCCGGGGCAACCCGACCGTCGAGGTGGACGTGGTGCTGGAAGACGGCTCGATGGGCCGTGCGGCGGTGCCTTCCGGCGCATCGACCGGCGCGCACGAGGCGGTGGAGTTGCGTGACGGCGACGAGCGCTATGGCGGCAAGGGCGTGCAGGAGGCCGTGTCCGGCGTCAATACCGACATCCTGGAGGCCATCGCCGGCTTCGAGGCGGAGAATCAGATCCGCATCGACTCCGTCTTGAAGGCGCTCGACGGCACGCCGAACAAAAGCCGGCTCGGCGCCAATGCCATACTGGGCGTGTCCCTGGCCGTGGCCAAGGCGGCTGCCGAAGCGGCTGACCTGCCGCTCTACCGGTATGTCGGCGGCGCCAGCGCGCATGTGCTGCCCGTGCCGATGATGAACATCATCAACGGCGGCGCCCACGCCGACAACCCCATCGACTTCCAGGAATTCATGATCATGCCGGTCGGCGCCGAGAGCTTCTCGGAGGCACTGCGCATGGGTGCGGAAGTCTTCCACACACTGAAGAAGAGCCTTAAGGAGGCCGGCCACAACACCAATGTCGGTGACGAGGGCGGATTCGCGCCCAATCTCGGCTCCCCGCGCGAGGCGTTGGACTTCATCGTCCAGTCCATCGAGAAGGCCGGCTACAAGCCGGGCGAGGACATGTTCCTGGCGCTCGATTGCGCCTCGACCGAATTCTACAAGGGCGGCGTCTACGACCTGGAGGGCGAGGGGCGCAAGCTGTCCGCCGCCGAGTTTGCCGACTACCTGGCCGAGCTGTGCGACGCCTATCCCATCATCTCCATTGAAGACGGCATGGCCGAAGACGACTGGGATGGCTGGAAGCTTCTGACCGACAAGGTCGGCGACCGCGTCCAGCTTGTGGGCGACGATCTGTTCGTCACCAATTCGGTGCGCCTGCGCGAGGGCATCGAGAAGGGCGTCGCCAACTCGATCCTCGTCAAGGTCAACCAGATCGGCACGTTGACCGAGACGCTCGATGCCGTCAGCGTGGCGCAGCGCGCAGGCTACACCGCCGTCATGTCGCACCGCTCGGGCGAGACGGAGGATGCGACGATCGCCGATCTGGCGGTCGCCACCAATTGCGGGCAGATCAAGACGGGATCGCTCGCCCGGTCCGACCGGCTGGCCAAATACAACCAGCTTCTGCGGATCGAGGAAGAGCTTGGCGACCAGGCCGTCTATGCCGGACGCTCCATCCTGAAGCGCCGCGATTAATGCAAAATTAAGCGTGTGGGGAGCATCCTGCCGCCGAGCGGAGAGATGTTCCCCATGCGGACCAAGCAGAAGCGCAGATCCAAACTTGGACCTTTTGTCGTGCCCGTCATCACCATGACGGTGCTGGCCTACTTTGCGCTCCAATCCCAGGAAGGGCGCTACGGCGTCGACTCCCGCAAGGAGATGGCCGAGCTGCTCGTGCAGCGCGAGGCCCAGCTCGCAGCCTTCGCCAAGGAGCGCGCCGCGCTCGAAACCCGTGTTCAATCTCTGCGGGACGGCTCGCTCCAGCGTGACATGGTTGACGAGAGGGCCCGTCGTGCCCTCAATATGGGCAATGAAGATGAGATCGTCATCCTGCGCTGACTGCGGCGGGTAATAACTGGATTTCGGTTAAATCATGCTGCATTGCGGCATTTAACCGAAATCGAGGCAAGATTGTGTCGCCTTCTTGCCGATGCATCTGAATTGCGTGTAGTGCGTTTTCCCGACACGCCCCGCGGGGCTTTAACAGAGGGAAGGCGCTTATGGCTTCTGGCAAGCAAAAGAGCAGCGTCCAGGGCAAGGGGGCGACCGCCTCCAGCTCCGAAATCGTCAAGACGCTCGAGCACTTCGACACGCCGGCCCCCGCCGACTTCACCAAGGAAGACGATCTCGCGGCCTACCGTGAAATGCTGTTGATGCGCCGCTTCGAGGAGAAGGCCGGCCAGCTCTACGGCATGGGCGTCATCGGCGGCTTCTGCCACCTCTATATCGGCCAGGAGGCCGTTGTCGTGGGTGTGCAGGCCGCGCTCAAGGACGGCGACCAGATCATCACCGCCTACCGCGACCATGCCCACATGCTGGCGACCGGGATGGAGGCACGGGGCGTCATGGCCGAGCTGACCGGACGCCGCAGCGGTTACTCGCGCGGCAAGGGCGGCTCGATGCACATGTTCTCGAAAGAGAAGAATTTCTACGGTGGCCACGGCATCGTCGGCGCCCAGGTGCCGATCGGCACCGGCCTGGCCTTCGCCAATGCCTATCGCGGCAACGATTCGGTCTCGGTCACTTATTTCGGCGACGGCGCGGCCAACCAGGGTCAGGTCTACGAGGCCTTCAACATGGCGTCCCTGTGGAAGCTCCCGGTGATCTACGTCATCGAGAACAACCGCTACGCCATGGGCACGGCTGTCAGCCGCGCCTCGGCCGAAACCAACTTCGCCCATCGCGGTCTCTCGTTCAAGATTCCGGGCATCCAGGTCGACGGCATGGATGTGCGCGCCGTCAAGGCGGCCGCGGACCTTGCGGTCGAGCATTGCCGGGGCGGCAACGGCCCGATCATCCTGGAGATGATGACCTATCGCTACCGCGGTCACTCCATGTCCGACCCGGCGAAGTACCGCACGCGTGAGGAGGTGCAGAAGATGCGCTCCGAATCCGATCCGATCGAGCAGGTGCGCCAGCGCCTGATCGAGCGGTTCAACGTCGGCGAGGACGAATTGAAGGGCATCGACCGGGAAGTTCGCGACATCGTGGCCGACGCCGCCGATTTCGCCCAGAACGACCCCGAGCCCGATGCTTCGGAATTGTGGACCGACGTCTACGCCGATTCCGTACCGCAGTCCGCGAACTGAGAGGGCGCACTCATGCCGACAGAGATTCTGATGCCCGCCCTTTCCCCCACGATGGAGGAGGGCACCCTGTCCAAGTGGATCAAGCAGGAAGGCGACGACGTTGCGCCGGGTGACGTGATCGCCGAGATCGAGACCGACAAGGCCACGATGGAAGTCGAGGCCGTGGACGAAGGAAAGCTTGGCAAGATCCTGGTGCCCGCCGGCACGGAGGGCGTCAAGGTGAATGCGCCCATCGCCATCCTGATTGCCGATGGCGAAAGCGTGGACGACGCTGCCCCCAGGAAGCAGGAACAGCCGACGGGCCGTTCCACGAACGATCCGAAGCCGGCCGAGGACGGCGCGGCCGAGGCTGCCGGGAAGAACGCCGGCAAGCCGGTTCCGGCCTCCGGCCTGTCGCATCCCGAGCCCGAAGACGTCGATGGCGATCTGGCCGAAGAGGTGCCGGCCGGTACCGAAATGGTCAAGACGACCGTCCGCGAGGCGCTTCGCGATGCCATGGCCGAAGAGATGCGCCGGGACGACACCGTTTTCCTGATGGGCGAGGAAGTCGCTGAGTATCAGGGCGCCTACAAGATCAGCCAGGGCCTGCTGGACGAGTTCGGCGCGCGCCGCGTTGTCGATACGCCGATCACCGAGCATGGTTTTACCGGCCTTGCCGTCGGTGCGGCCTTTGCCGGCCTGCGCCCGATCGTCGAGTTCATGACGTTCAACTTCGCCATGCAGGCGATCGACCAGATCGTCAATTCGGCGGCGAAGACGCTGTACATGGCCGGTGGCCAGATGGGTTGCCCCATCGTGTTCCGCGGGCCCAACGGTGCGGCGGCGCGCGTGGCGGCGCAGCACAGCCAGGACTACGCCGCCTGGTACGGGCATATACCGGGCCTGAAAGTGGTGCAGCCCTACACGGCAGCCGATGCCAAGGGCCTTTTGAAGTCGGCGATCCGCGATCCGAACCCGGTGATCTTCCTGGAGAACGAGATTCTCTACGGCCACAGCTTCGACGTTCCGAAGCTGGACGACTGGACGGTGCCGATCGGCAAGGCGCGCATTCACCGCAAGGGCAAGGACGTCACCATCGTCTCGTTCGGCATCGGCATGACCTATGCCGTCGCCGCCGCCGAGCAGCTTGCCTCCGAGGGTATCGACGCGGAGGTGATCGACCTGCGCACCATCCGCCCGCTCGACATCGACACGGTTGTCCGGTCGGTCCGCAAGACCAACCGTTGCGTGACGGTGGAGGAGGGCTGGCCGCAGGGGTCCGTCGGATCGCATATCGCGTCCGAACTCATGGTCCGCGCATTCGACCATCTCGATGCGCCGGTTCTCAAGGTCTGCGGCAAGGATGTTCCGATGCCCTACGCGGCCAATCTGGAAAAACTGGCCCTGCCTTCCGCCAAGGAAGTCGTCGAGGCCGTGAAGGCCGTGACCTATCGCGCTTGAGGAGTGTTGACCGATGCCGATCAATGTGACGATGCCGGCGCTTTCGCCGACCATGGAAGAGGGCACGCTGGCCAAGTGGCTGGTCAAGGAAGGTGACAAGGTCTCGCCTGGCGACGTGATCGCCGAGATCGAGACGGACAAGGCCACGATGGAAGTCGAGGCCGTGGACGAGGGCACCGTTGCCAAGATCCTCGTTGCCGCCGGCACCGAGGGCGTGAAGGTGAATGCGACCATCGCCGTTCTGACGGCCGACGGTGACAGCGCCGACGCCGCGTCGGACGGCGCGCAGGCAGCGGATGTGAAGGCCGATGCGCCGGTGCAGACGAGCGTCGAGGAAGCCAAGGCGGAGCCAGCCGGCGCTGCCCAGCCGTCTTCGGCGCCTGCCCAGTCGTCGTCGGCACCGGCCAGGGCCGAGACGGCGCCCAAGGGCGACCGCGTCTTCGCCTCGCCGCTGGCGCGGCGGATCGCCAGGGAGGCCGGCATCGACCTGTCGTCCGTCACCGGTTCCGGCCCGCAGGGCCGTATCGTCAAGGCGGATGTCGAAGCGGCGTCCAAGGGCGGAGCCAAGCCCGCCGCCGCCGCCGCGTCTGCCGGTCAGCCGGCCGGCGAGGCCAGGGCCGCACCGGCGCCTGCCGCTGCTGCGCCGGCGCGCGGCATGAGCGACGAGACCGTCCGCAAGCTCTTCCCGGCCGGGTCCTTCGAAGAGATCCCGCATGACGGCATGCGCAAGACCATCGCCAAGCGGCTGGTGGAATCCAAGCAGACGGTTCCGCATTTCTACCTGACGGTGGATTGCGAGATCGACGCGCTGCTGGCGTTGCGCAAGCAGCTCAACGAAGCCGCGCCGATGATCCGCACGGAAGCGGGCGAGAAGCCCGCCTACAAGCTGTCGGTCAACGACATGATCATCAAGGCCATGGCCTGCGCGCTGAAGGCGGTGCCCGACGCCAACGTCTCGTGGACGGACAGCGCGATGCTGAAGCATCGCAACGCCGATGTCGGCGTGGCGGTGTCCATCGAAGGCGGGCTCATTACCCCCATCGTGCGGCGTGCCGACGAAAAGACCCTGTCGGTCATCTCCAACGAGATGAAGGACCTGGCCAAGCGCGCCCGGGCCCGCAAGCTGAAGCCCGAGGAATATCAGGGCGGCACCACCGCCGTGTCCAACCTCGGCATGTTCGGCATCCGCGACTTTGCCGCCGTCATCAACCCGCCGCACGCCACCATCCTGGCCATTGGCGCCGGCGAGGAGCGGGCCGTCGTCCGGAACGGTGAGATCAAGGTGGCCAACATCATGACGGTCACCCTGTCGACGGACCACCGGGCCGTGGACGGCGCGTTGGGCGCCGAGCTCATCTCGGCCTTCCGCGAATACATCGAAAATCCGATGGGTATGCTGGTCTGATCGGCTTCGGACAGGCAGGGTAAGGACGCTGACATGGCTGAAACCTACGACATCCTGATCATCGGCGGCGGACCCGGCGGCTATGTGGCCGCCATCCGCGCCGCGCAACTCGGCTTCCGCACGGCGGTCGTCGAGCGCGAGCATCTGGGCGGCATCTGCCTCAACTGGGGCTGCATCCCGACCAAGGCGCTGCTGCGCTCGGCCGAGATCTTCCACTACGCCGAGCACGCAGACAGCTACGGCCTGAAGATCGAGAAGCCGGATTTCGACATAGGCGCGGTGGTCAAGCGCTCGCGCGGGGTATCCGCGCAGCTCAACGGCGGCGTCGGCATGCTGCTCAAGAAAAACAAGGTGGATGTGATCTGGGGTCAGGCCCGCATCGCCAAGGCGGGCAAGGGCGGCCCCGTCGAGGTCGAGGTCGGGGAAGCGACCAAGCCGGCGGTGGAGCCGCAGAACCCTGTGCCCAAGACGGTGCTGGGCCATGGCACCTACAAGGCGAAGCATGTGATCGTCGCTACGGGTGCGCGTCCGCGCGTGCTGCCGGGCATCGAGCCGGACGGCGACCGCATCTGGACCTATTTCGAGGCGATGAAGCCGAAGGCGATGCCGAAATCCCTGATCGTCATGGGATCCGGCGCCATCGGCATCGAGTTCGCCTCCTTCTATCGCACGATGGGCGCCGAGGTGACCGTCGTGGAACTGCTGCCGCAGATCCTGCCGGTCGAGGATGGCGAAATCGCCGCCATCGCGCGCAAGCAGTTCGAGAGGCAGGGCATGAAGATCCTGTCCGACGCCAAGGTGGCCAAGGTCACCAGGGGTGCGGATGGCGTCGAGGTGACGGTGGAGCAGGGCGGCAAGAGCCAGACCCTGAAAGCCGAGCGGCTGATTTCCGCCGTTGGCGTGCAGGGCAATATTGAGGGCCTGAACCTCGAGGGCATCGGTGTCGAGATCGAGCGCGGCATCATCAAGGTGGATGCCTACGGCCGCACCAATGTCGAGGGCGTCTACGCCATCGGCGACGTGGCCGGCGCGCCGATGCTGGCCCACAAGGCCGAGCATGAGGGCACCATCTGCGTCGAGAAGATCAAGGGCCTGGACGCGCATCCGATGATCCGCACCCAGATCCCCGGCTGCACCTACTGCCAGCCGCAGGTGGCCAGCGTCGGGCTGACCGAGGCGAAGGCAAAGGAAGCCGGGCGCGAGGTCAAGGTGGGCCGGTTCAAGTTCATCGGCAACGGCAAGGCCATCGCCCTGGGCGAGCCGGAAGGCATGGTGAAGACGATCTTCGATGCGAAGACGGGCGAGCTTCTGGGCGCACACATGGTGGGTGCCGAGGTGACGGAGCTGATCCAGGGCTTCGTCATCGCCATGGGCCTCGAGACCACCGAAGAGGAACTCATGCATGCGGTGTTCCCACATCCGACCTTGTCTGAGACGATGCATGAGAGCGTCCTGGACGCCTATGGACGAGTCATCCATATGTGACAGGCGGCCCGGTACCGTATCATGCGGGGTTGACCGACCCCACCCGCGCCCATCTAACCTGACATGCGGCACAATCCGCCGCAGGTCAGACAGGAGTGGGTTGCATGAACGGCGTCGGCATCATCATGTCCATCATTCTCGGCGGGCTCGCCGGATGGATTGCGGAAAAGATCATGGGGGCCAATATCGGCCTTCTCACGAACATCATCCTGGGGATCGTCGGAGCGCTTTTGCTCAACTTCATCCTCAGCCTCTTCGGCATCTTCACCGCCGAAACCTATCTGGTGCAGTTCATCGTCGCGATCGTGGGCGCCTGCCTGCTGATCTTTCTCTGGCGGGCGATCCGCGGCCGGGCCTGAGCCTTGTTGCAGGCCGTGGCAGGAGTTAAATAACGAGCCATGGTCACCGTTCTCGATACTTTGTCGCGGGCCGGGGATAAACCCCGGCCACGTCACCCCGAAAAGGCGCACCGGCCCGATACGCCGGTGCTGCCCAAGCCAGACTGGATCCGCGTAAAGGCGCCGGTGTCGCGCGGCTACGCGGAAACGCGCGAGATCGTAAAGGCGGAAAACCTCGTCACGGTGTGCGAGGAGGCGGGCTGCCCGAACATCGGCGGCTGCTGGGAAAAGAAGCACGCGACCTTCATGATCATGGGCGGCATCTGCACGCGCGCCTGCAGCTTCTGCAATGTCGCGACGGGCAAGCCGCACGCGCTCGACGATGGAGAGCCCGAAAGCGTCGCGCGCGCCGTGGCCAAGATGGGCCTTCACCACGTGGTGATCACCTCCGTCGACCGCGATGATCTTGCCGATGGTGGCGCCGAGCATTTCGCGCGCACCATCCGCGCGATCCGCGCCGCCGCGCCGGGCACGACGATCGAAATCCTGACACCCGACTTCCTGCGCAAGCCGGGGGCTTTGGAGGTTGTGGTGGCCGCCAGGCCGGACGTCTTCAATCACAACCTTGAAACGGTGCCGTCCAACTACCTGACCGTGCGTCCCGGAGCACGCTATTTCCATTCGGTGCGACTGCTGCAGCGCGTCAAGGAGCTGGACCCGTCCATCTTCACCAAGTCCGGCATCATGGTCGGCCTGGGGGAAGAGCGGAACGAGATCCTGCAATTGATGGACGACCTGCGGTCCGCCGACGTCGATTTCATTACCATCGGCCAGTATCTTCAGCCGACACGCAAGCACCATGCCGTCATCCGCTACGTACCGCCGGAGGAGTTCAAGTCGCTGGAGACGGTTGCCTATACCAAGGGATTCCTGGTGGTGGCGGCCAGCCCGCTGACCCGCTCGTCGCATCACGCCGGAGAAGATTTCGAGCGGCTGCGCAAGGCGCGTCTGGCGCGCCAGACCTCCGAGGCGGCCTGACGCACGATGCCGAAATTCGAAAGTAAGCGTATCGTCGCCTTTACGCCGCGCCAGATGTTCGACCTCGTGGCCGACGTGGAACGTTACCCGGAGTTCGTACCGCTGTGCGAGCGCCTGACCATCCGCACCCGCCGCGAGCGGGAGGGAACGACGCTTCTCGTCGCCGACATGACGGTTGCCTACAAGATGATCCGCGAAAGTTTCGCCACGCAGGTTCTGCTGGATCCGGACAAGCGGCAGATCGATGTCGAGTATATCGACGGGCCCTTTCGCTTCCTGCGCAACCAATGGCGCTTCGAAGACGATCCCGAGGGCTGCAAGGTGGTGTTCTTCATCGAATACGAGTTCAAGAACCGTGCGCTGGGCATGGTGATGGGCTCGATGTTCGACTATGCCTTCCGGCGTTTCGCCGTGGCCTTCGAAGAGCGCGCCGCCAAGGTCTATGGCGCACCTGGCATCTGACGCTCAGTCCTGGCGCATCATCTGGTCGATGAGGTCGAAGGCGATGGCGACGCTCATGAGGCGGATCCGCCGACGCCCGATATCGCCGAACATTTCCTTGCGATGAAGACGATCCCGAGGGCTGCAAGGTGGTGTTCTTCATCGAATACGAGTTCAAGAACCGTGCGCTGGGCATGGTGATGGGCTCGATGTTCGACTATGCCTTCCGGCGTTTCGCCGTGGCCTTCGAAGAGCGCGCCGCCAAGGTCTATGGCGCACCTGGCATCTGACGCTCAGTCCTGGCGCATCATCTGGTCGATGAGGTCGAAGGCGATGGCGACGCTCATGAGGCGGATCCGCCGACGCCCGATATGCCGAACATTTCCTTGCGATGAAGACGATCCCGAGGGCTGCAAGGCGGTGTTCTTCATCGAATACGAGTTCAGGAACCGTGCGCTGGGCATGGTGATGGGCTCGATGTTCGACTATGCCTTCCGGCGTTTCGCCGTGGCCTTCGAAGAGCGCGCCGCCAAGGTCTATGGCGCGCCTGGCATCTGACGCTCAGTCCTGGCGCATCATCTGGTCGATGAGGTCGAAGGCGATGGCGACGCTCATGAGGCGGATCCGCCGACGCCCGATATCGCCGAACATTTCCTTGCGATGAACCAGCCGGTCGCCGCGTGCGGCGGCAAAATGAACCAGCCCGACCGGCTTTTCGGCGCTACCACCGCCGGGGCCGGCAACGCCGGTGACGGAAACGGCGATGTCGGCATGGGATGCGGCCAGCGCCCCCAGCGCCATGGCGCGCGCCACCTCGCCCGATACCGCGCCAAATGCCTGCAGGGCCGCGTCGTCGACGTGCAGCACCTCCGTCTTGGCCGCATTGGAATAGGTGACGTAGCCGCGGTCCACCACGGCCGATGAGCCCGGAACCTCGGTGAGGTATCCTGCAATGAGGCCGCCCGTGCAGGATTCCGCGGTCACGATGCGGATGCCGCCGGCTGTCGCCTCCGCGATCAGCCTCTGCGCCTCCTCGATAAGCCCTGCGTCATCCTGCATCGCCAACTCCCCCGAAAACGACGCTCGCCGTTGCGATGGCGGCTATGCCTTCCCTGCGGCCCACGAAGCCGATGGTTTCGTTGGTCGTCGCCTTGACGGACACGCGCTCGACGTCGATGCCGAGAGTATCGGCTATGGCGGCGCGCATGGCCAGACGGTGCGGTGCGATCTTCGGTGCCTCGCAGATCAGGCTGATATCGGCATTGCAGATCCGCCCGCCACGGCGGTGGACGATGTCGGCGGCATGGGCCAGGAAGATGCGCGACGCGGCGCCCCTCCATTGCGGATCGGATGGCGGAAAATGATCGCCGATATCGCCGGCCCCGCAGGTGGCCAGCAGCGCATCGGTCAGCGCGTGAAGCCCGACGTCGGCATCCGAGTGGCCGGACAGCGCCTGATCGTGCGGAATGCGGACGCCGCAGAGCGTGACATGGTCGCCGGCAACCAGTTGATGCACGTCGTATCCGTTGCCGACCCTGACATCGAGCATGGAGGTATCGTCCTTCGTCAGATGCGCGGCGGCCCGGGCAAGGTCGGCGGCATAGGTGATCTTCTGGTTTTCGGGGGCGCCGGCAACCAGGCGGACGCGGAGGCCCGCCCATTCGGCGATGGAGGAATCATCGGTGAAATCGGCGCGCCCGCTGGCCGCGGCGGCACGGTGCGCCGACAATATGGTGCTGAACGGAAAGCCTTGCGGCGTCTGGGCCGCGAAGAGGTTTTCCCGCGCCACCGTGTGGTCCACATGATGGCCGTCATGGCTGTGCTTCAGAGTATCGGATACCGGCAGCACGGGCAGCGCCCCGATGCCCTGCGTTACGGCATCCCGTACGCGGCGGACGACGGCGCCGGCCAGCGGGCGCGCGGCATCGTGGATCAGCACGATATCGGGGGCGCATTCTTCCAGCGCGTTCAGGCCGTTGAGAACGGATTGCTGCCGCGTCGCGCCGCCGGTCACCGTGCGCACATGGGGCAGGGCCGGAGCCGCCGCCGCATAGAGCGCTTCGTCATCGGCGTGGATCACCACGACCACGTTGTTGAACAGTTCCGCCGGAAAGCAATCCAGCGCATGGGCGACCAGCGCCCGGCCGCCGAGCCGGCGGTACTGCTTCGGCCCGCCCTCGGCGCCGGCCCGCTCTCCACGACCCGCGGCGACGATGATGGCAGCGGCGCGGCGCGGCTCTTCCATTGTTCAGTCTCCATCATGATCCTGTCACGGAGGGACCATAAAGGAGCGCTGCGCGCAAGGCTTGGGCGGCCTGCCTGCATTCCCCGCATTCCTCTCGTCATCGCCGCACAAATTGGTTGCACTGCAGCGGAAAGATACGCATACAGAACGGATATGCTTGCGATTTGGGCATGTCCATATATAGATCAGCCATGGCCGCGAACCGATTTGACGATGCACGCAAACCGATGATTCCCGCTGGTGCCCGCACGGGTGTGGCGCATTTGTCGCTGGGCGGACGGGACTTCGGAGCGCCTGTCCTGTGCGCGCCCTTGTCCGGGATAACGGATGTTCCCTTCCGCCGTCTGCTGCGTCGGCTGGGGGCCGGCCTGGTCTTTTCCGAGATGGTCGCCAGTGGCGAGTTGATGCGCGGTACGCGTGAAAGCCTGCTGCGGGTCATGGCCGATGGCGCCGGGCTGCGCGCCGTGCAACTGGCGGGGCGGGACCCTGCCATGATGCGTGCGGCGGCCGAACGGCTAGCCGGCGAGGGCGCCGACCTGATCGACATCAACTTCGGTTGCCCGGCCAAGAAGGTCGTGGGGGGCCAGTGCGGCTCGGCGCTGATGCGTGAGCCGGAATTGGCCGCGCGGCTGATGGCTGCGACGCTGGAGGGCGCGGGCTCCGTGCCCGTCTCGGTCAAGATGCGCCTCGGCTGGAGCCGCGATAGCCTGAATGCGGTCGAGATTGCCCGTTCGGCGGCTTCCATCGGGCTTTCCATGGTCACGGTGCATGGACGCACGCGCGACCAGTTCTACGAAGGCTACGCCGATTGGGCGGCCGTGGGCCCGGTCCGGCAAGCCATCGACCTGCCGCTCGTGGTGAACGGCGATATCGAAACCTTTGCCGATATCGGCCGTGCGCGTGCGGCCAGCGGCGCCGATGCGGTGATGGTGGGGCGGGCTTTGTGCGGCCGCCCTTGGCTGATCGGCCTGATGACGGGCGCGCTGACACCGCACGATCTGAAGGCGCTGGCGCTGGATGAGCTGGTCGCCGGGCACTACGAGGCGATGATCGATCATTACGGTGAGGCGATCGGCGTACGTCATGCGCGCAAGCATCTCGGCTGGTATCTGGGCAGGCTTGTCATCCGGCAGGGCGGCGCCCTGGCAACGGAGCGGGCGGCGCTGATGAGCGCCAGCGAGGCGTCTGCTGCCCTGCGCCTTATCGGGGATATTTTCGGCGGCATCCGCCTGGCCGATCTCGAGTCGACCCACTCCATGCATCTGGAAAAGGCTGCGTAAGCGACGTGACACGGGCAACGACACCTCCTATCGATACCTTCCAGGTCTTGAACGCCATTCCGCATCCCGTCGTCGTGGTGGATGCGGAAGGCTATTTTTCCTTCGCCAATTCCGACGCGGAGCAGTTCTTCTCGGCGGGGGCAAGTTACCTGTCGAAACGGCGGCTAGCCGATTTCGTGCCCGGCGACAGCCCCCTGTTCATGCTGATCGACCAGGTGCGCGCGCAGGGATCGCGCATCAGCGAATATCGGGTGGACCTGTCTTCGCCGCGGCTCGGCGGCGAGCGGCTGGTGGATCTTTATGTCTCGTCCATCCCGGACAGCAAGGGCCTCGTCGTCGTGATGATCCAGCTTAGGTCCATCGCCGACAAGATGGACAGGCAGCTGACCCACCGTTCCGCAGCGCGCAGCGTGACGGGGCTGGCGTCGATGCTGGCGCACGAGATCCGCAACCCCTTGTCGGGAATTCGCGGGGCGGCGCAGCTCCTGGAAACAGCGGCCTCCGACGAGGATCGGGTACTGACGCGCCTGATCCAGGAGGAAAGCGAGCGTATCGGCAAGCTGGTCGACAGGATGGAAGTGTTTTCCGACCAGCGGCCGGTGGAGCGGTCGGCCGTCAACATCCATTCGGTCCTGGAGCATGTGAAGACGCTGGCGCGCAGCGGCTTTGCCCGCAATGTGCGGATCAGCGAAGTCTACGATCCGTCCCTGCCGCCCGTTTTCGCCAACCGCGACCAGCTCGTCCAGGTGTTCCTGAACCTCATCAAGAATGCCAGCGAAGCCGTATCTTCGCTTGCCGATCCGGAAATTCGCCTGACGACGGCGTTTCGGCCGGGCGTGCGCCTTTCCGTGCCGGGAAGCCGCGCTCGCGTGACGCTGCCTCTGGAATTCACCGTCGAGGATAACGGCCCCGGCGTGCCGGAGGATATCCGCGAAAACATCTTCGACCCGTTCGTGACGACCAAGCCCAGCGGAACCGGCCTTGGCCTCGCGCTGGTGGCCAAGATCGTGGGCGACCACGGCGGCGTCATCGAGTGCGACTCACAGCCGGGCCACACGGCGTTTCGCGTTCTCATGCCGGCGTGGACAGAGGCGATGGACAAGATAACGACCTCCCCGAGGAGTACCGACTGATGGCACCGGCCCAGATTCTCGTTGCCGACGACGATGCGGCAATCCGCACCGTATTGTCGCAGGCCCTGCTGCGTGCCGGCTATGAGGTGCGCGTGACCTCCAACATCGCCACTTTGTGGCGCTGGGTGGCGGCCGGCGACGGCGACCTCGTGATTACCGATGTGCTGATGCCGGACGGCGACGTCTTCGATACGCTGCCGCGCATCCGTAATACCCGGCCGGATCTTCCGGTCATCGTCATGAGCGCCCAGAACACGTTCATGACGGCCATCAAGGCGTCGGAGCGCGGCGCCTACGATTATGTGCCCAAGCCATTCGACCTGTCCGAGCTTGTCGGCATCGTGCGGCGTGCCCTGGCCGAGCCGAAGAACAATGCGCGCGCCGATGGCGGCGAGAATGCCGGGGAGTCGATGCCGCTGGTGGGCCGCTCTCCCGCCATGCAGGATATCTACCGCGCGCTGGCGCGCATGATGCAGACCGACCTGACGGTGCTGATCACCGGCGAATCCGGAACAGGCAAGGAACTGGTCGCCCGCGCATTGCATGATTATGGACGCCGCCGGAAGGGGCCCTTCGTCGCCATCAACATGGCAGCCATCCCCCGCGATCTGATCGAGTCGGAGTTGTTCGGCCACGAGAAGGGCGCCTTCACGGGGGCGCAGGCCCGCGCCAGCGGCCGCTTCGAACAGGCAGAGGGCGGCACGCTGTTCCTGGACGAGATCGGCGACATGCCGATGGAAGCGCAGACGCGGCTGCTGCGCGTGCTGCAGCAGGGCGAGTACACGGTTGTCGGCGGTCGGACGCCCATCGCGACCGATGTGCGGATCGTCGCGGCCACCAACAAGGATCTGCGTCAGCTGATCCAGCGCGGCCAGTTTCGCGAAGACCTGTTCTACCGCCTCAACGTCGTGCCGCTGCGCCTGCCGCCGCTGCGCGAGCGCATAGAGGATCTGGGCGATCTGGCCCGCCACTTCTTCGCCGAAGTGCAGAAGGAGGGGCTGCCTCGCAAGACGCTGAGCCAGGGCGCCCTGGATGTCATGCGTCGATACGCCTGGCCGGGAAACGTGCGTGAGCTGGAAAACCTCGTGCGCCGGCTGTCGGCCCTCTATCCGCAGGATGAGATCACGGCCGAACTGGTCGAGCATGAATTAGCCAACGAAATGGCCAAGTCCAGCAGCGTCGACGGGGAAAACGGCAAGGCGATCGATCTCTCCGCATCCGTCGAGCGCTACCTGGCGGACTACTTCAATTCCTTCGGCGACGATTTGCCGCCCCCCGGCCTTCATGGGCGCATCCTGCGGGAGGTGGAGTATCCGCTCATCGCGGCGGCGCTGGCCGCAACCCGCGGCAATCAGGTGAAGGCGGCCGATCTTCTGGGCGTCAATCGCAACACGTTGAGGAAAAAAATCCGCGATCTGGATGTCATGGTCGTCCGATCGATCCGTTGAAATTCTCAACGTCCTCGTTGCAATCTGAACACATTACGTTGCAAAACTGCCACGAGATGGCAGGTGTGGCGACTCAATGACTGCTCAGGCAACTCAAACGGACGATGGCATGTCGCTTCTCCGCGAGCGGCGCCGCTTCATGCTGGTTCCCGGTATCCTGGCGGTTCTGGGGGCGCTGATCACCGGTGCGGTGTCCTTCGTGGTGCTGATGGGGCTGACCCCGATCGCGCCCACCGATACGGTGGTGAAGATCTGCAGCGCCGTGAACGGCCTGTTCGTGCTTCTGCTCTGCGGCCTTATCGGGCGCGAGGTCCTGCGCATGGTGCGCGCCCGGCGGCAGGGCAAGGCTGCATCCCGCCTGCATGTCCGCATCGTGGTCCTGTTTTCCATCGTCGCCGCCACGCCGGCGCTTCTCGTGGCCATCGTGGCGGGCATTACGCTGGACCTGGGCTTGGATCGCTGGTTCGAAATGCGAACCCGCGCCATCGTCGATTCCTCCATCAGTGTCGCGCGCGCCTATGTCAACGAGAACGCGCGCAACCTGCAGGGTTCCACCCTGTCGATGGCTTACGATCTGCAGGCGCAGCGCCGCCTGTATGACCTGGACAGGACGGGCTTCACGCAGTTGATGACGGAGCAGGCCAAGGGCCGCTCGCTGCTGGGCGCGCAGCTGCTGCGCGGCGACGGCTCGCCCTTCCTTCGGGCCGATGTGCCTGTGGAAAGGCCATTGCCCGCGCCGCCCACCGATGCGCTGGAACAGGCCGCCGATGGGAATCTCGTCTTCATTCCGCCGGGGGTCACCAACCTCGTCGGCGCGGTCATGCAACTGCGCGATTTCGGCAATGTCTACCTTTACACCATAAGGGTCGTCGATCCGGAGGTGATCGCCGCCCTGCGCATGATGGAAGAGCGGACGGCCGAATATTCCGCGCTGGAGGCCAATCGCTTCGGCCTGCAGGTGGCCTTCGCCCTGCTGTATCTGGGCATCACGCTGATCGTGCTGCTGTCGGCGATCTGGACGGGCATCGGCGTCGCCGACCGTCTCGTGCGGCCGATCCGCCTGTTGATCAGCGCGGCGGATGAAGTCAGCGAAGGTAAGTTGACGGTCTCGGTCCCGGTGCGTGCATCGGATGGGGATGTCGGGTCATTATCCAATACGTTCAACAACATGATCCGACAACTTCGCAGCCAGCGCGAAGAGCTGATCAACGCCAAGGACGTGATCGACGAGCGCCGTCGCTTTACCGAGGCGGTGTTGTCGGGCGTCACCGCGGGCGTCGTCGGCGTGACGGCCAAGGGCGCCATATCGATGCTCAATCCGTCTGCCGAGCGCATCCTGCAGATCAGGGCCGACGAGGCCGTCGGACAGCGCCTTGCCGACCTGTTCCCCATCATCGCGGGCATCCATGAGGCGGCGTCGCATTCGCGCAAGCACGAGTTTCAGGAGCAGGTGCAGCAGCGCGAGCGTGTGCTGAACGTTCGCGTCACCTCGGAAGACGGAAGCGACGGCAACCAGTCCAGCGTCGTCACGCTGGACGACATCACCGACCTTGTGGAGGCGCAACGCTCGTCCGCCTGGGCCGATGTGGCGCGCCGCATCGCCCACGAGATCAAGAACCCGCTGACGCCGATCCAGTTGTCGGCGGAACGCATCCGCCGGCGCTACGGCAAGCTGGTGGTCGAGGACCGCGAGATTTTCGACCGCTGCGTGGATACGATCATCCGGCAGGTGTCGGACATCGGCCGCATGGTCGACGAGTTCTCGTCCTTCGCCCGGATGCCCAAGCCCACCATGGAGCGGCGGGACCTGCGCGAGGCGTTGAAGGAGGCCATCTTCATGCGCGAGATGGGCGATCACGGCATCGACTTCACCAACGAGATCTCCGACCGGCCGATGATCGGCAATTTCGACGGGCGGTTGATGTCCCAGGCCTTCGGAAACCTCGTGAAGAACGCTGTCGAAGCCTTCGACGAGACGGGGCAGCAAGGCCGGCGCATTACCGTGCGCGCGACCCCGGGGCCCGAGTGGCACACCGTCGAGATCGTCGACAATGGCAAGGGATTTCCGAAGGAGCATCGAGAACGGCTTCTCGAGCCCTACATGACGACGCGGGAAAAAGGCACCGGCCTTGGACTGGCGATCGTCAGGAAGATCGTGGAGGAGCACGGCGGCTCGATAGAGCTGGACGACGCTCCCGATGGGCAGGGGGCGCTGGTGCGCATACGCCTGCCCGCATTCAGGCAGGAAACCGCAGAAGAAACTGCGGGCAACGAAACGACGAAGTGGTGAGAACTGATGGCATCGGACATCCTGATCGTCGATGACGAAGCCGATATCCGCGACCTGGTCGCGGGGATCCTCGAAGACGAAGGTCACGAGACGCGCATCGCGGGCAATTCCGACGCGGCGCTGGCCTCGATTGCCGATCGCGTGCCGCGATTGATATTCCTGGACATATGGTTGCAGGGAAGCCGGCTCGACGGGCTGGACCTCCTCGAGGCCATCAAGGCGCAGCATCCGGAAATTCCGGTGGTGATGATTTCCGGGCACGGCAATATCGAGACGGCGGTTTCCGCCATCAAGCGCGGTGCCTACGACTATATCGAGAAGCCTTTCAAGGCCGATCGCCTCGTGCTGATCGCCGAACGGGCCCTCGAGACGTCGAAGCTGAAGCGCGAGGTGCTCGAGTTGCGCCGCCGCACCTACGACTCGCCGGAGCTTATCGGCAAATCCCATGTAATGAACCAGTTGCGCACCACCATCGAGCGTGTGGCGCCCACCAACAGCCGCGTCATGATCCTCGGCCCGTCCGGCTCCGGCAAGGAGATGGTTGCGCGTGCCATCCATGCCGCCTCCGCCCGCTCGGGCGGGCCCTTCGTGGCGCTGAACGCCGCCACCATTACGCCGGAGCGGATGGAGGTGGAACTGTTCGGCACGGACACGCCCCCGGGGGTGGAGCGCAAGGTGGGTGCCTTCGAGGAGGCGCATGGCGGCGTCCTGTATCTCGACGAGGTCGGCGACATGCCGCGCGAGACGCAGAACAAGATCCTGCGCGTCCTGACCGAGCAGACGTTCGAGCGCGTCGGCGGCGCCAAGAAGGTCAAGGTGGACGTGCGCATCATCTCGTCCACGGCGCAGAACCTGGAAAGCCTGATGTCGGAAGGGGCGTTCCGCGAGGATCTCTATCATCGGCTGGCCGTGGTGCCGATCTCGGTGCCGCCCTTGGCCGAGCGCCGGGCGGACATACCCTTGCTCATCGACGCCTTCATGCGCCAGATCAGCGATCAGACGGGTATCAGGCCGAAGGAGCTGAGCCCCGAGGCCCTGGCCGTGCTGCAATCCAGCGACTGGCCCGGCAATATCCGCCAGCTGCGCAACAACATCGAGCGGCTGATGATCCTGTCGCGCCAGGACGACAATGAGGTGATTTCCGCCGACATGCTGCCGCACGAAGTCAGCGAAATGCTGCCGCGCACGCCGAGCCAGTCGGATGGGCGCATCCTGGCATTGCCGCTGCGCGATGCCCGCGAGGTCTTCGAGAAGGAGTATCTCGTGGCGCAGATCAACCGCTTCGGCGGCAATATCTCGCGCACGGCCGAGTTCGTCGGGATGGAGCGTTCGGCTTTGCACCGCAAGCTCAAATCCCTCGGCATCTAAGGGCGGGGCCATGCGGGTCGTCATCTGCGGTGCGGGACAGGTTGGGTACGGCATCGCCGAGCGCCTTGCCGCAGAGCGGCACGACGTATCCGTCATCGATATGTCCCCGGAACTGGTGCAGGCCATCCGCGAAACCATCGATGCGCGCGGCATCGTCGGCCATGGCGCCTACCCGGAAGTGCTGGAAGAAGCGGGCGCGGCGCAGGCCGACCTCTTGATCGCCGTTACCTTGTACGACGAAGTCAACATGGTGGCCTGCCAGGTCGCGCATTCCATCTTCGAGGTGCCGACGAAGATCGCGCGCATCCGCTCGCAGTCCTATTTGCGCTCGGACCTGCAGGACCTGTTCTCGACCGACCATATGCCGATCGACGTCATCATCTCGCCCGAGCGGGAGGTGGGAGAGATGGTGCTGCGGCGCATCGCCCTTCCGGGCGCAATGGACGTCATCCCCTTTCTGGACGGGGCGGTCGTCACGGTCGCCATAGACTGCCGGGAAGATTGCCCCGTCATCAACAAGCCTCTGGGCCAGTTGACGGAGCTGTTCCCCGATCTTGGCGCTACGGTCGTGGGTGTCGTCCGCAACGACGAACTGATCGTCCCGTCCACCAGCGACGAGCTCCTGGCGGGCGACCTTGCCTATGTCGTCGCCGACGAAAAGCAGATCAGGCGTACGCTGCTGCTGTTCGGCCACGAGGAGCCTGAAGCGGGGCGCATCATCATCGCCGGGGGCGGAAATATCGGCCTTTATGTCGCGCAGGAGATGGAGCGGCGGCGCTTGGCCGCACAACTGAGCCTTGTCGAGGCCAATGCGGAGCGCGCCCGCTTCGTGGCCGAGAAGCTCGCCCGCACCGTGGTCCTGAACGGCAGTTCTTTGAAGCGCTCGGTGTTGATGGAAGCCGATGTGGACCGTGCCGACCTGACGGTGGCGCTGACCAACGACGACCAGGCCAACATCCTGACCAGCGTGCTGGCCAAGCGCCTCGGCTGCCGTTCCAACATGACGCTGATCAACGATCCGGCTTTCCAGACCTTCACCCGGCCATTGGGCATCGATGCCTATGTGGACCCGCGCTCGGTCACGATATCGCGCATCCTCCAGCATGTCCGGCGCGGGCGTATACGGGCGGTGCATTCCATTCTGGACGGGCGCGCCGAGATCATCGAGGCGGAGGCGCTGGAAACATCGCCGCTCGTCGGCACGCCCCTGCGCGAATTGAACCTGCCCGAAGACCTGCGGATCGGCGCCATCTGGCGTGGCAAGGCGTTCATCCGGCCGGACGGGCAGGTCCGCATCAAGCCGGGGGACCGCGTGGTCCTGTTTGCGGCCGGCCATGCGGTGAAGAAGGTGGAGCAGTTCTTCCGCGTCAGCCTGGAGTATTTTTGATATGCCCACCTTTGCCGGTCGCAGGCCGGCTGGTAGCTTCCCTATGTCGTAGACTCAACCGGTCCGGCCTCTCGCAACCGCGTTCGGGAGCGCCTATATGGTCGGATGCGATGATGAATCGAGCCGCTGGCATCGCAAGGTTGCGGACTGCCAGCCAACAAAAAAAGAAACAGTGACAGGACAGGCGATGGCCGAGCGCTCGCAGAATCTCCAGGATGTATTCCTAAACGCAGTTCGAAAGCAGAAAATTTCGTTGACGATCTTTCTGGTCAACGGCGTGAAGCTGACGGGGATCGTCACTTCCTTCGACAATTTCTGTGTCCTTCTTCGCCGCGACGGGCATTCGCAACTGGTCTACAAGCACGCAATCTCAACCATCATGCCGTCTCAGCCTGTGCAGATGTACGATGGTGAGGAATAACGGGAACACCGATTGACGGAATTTTCCAGTGAACGGGCCAAGGGGCCCATCGAACACAAGCGTATACCCACCCGCGCGGCGGTGATCGTTCCGATCGTCCGCAAGCCGGCCCCGGTCGACGACCCCACCGATGCCGCCCGCCGCGGCGGCGAGGAAAAGCTGGCCGAGGCAGTGGGCCTTGCTGCCGCCATCGACCTGGACATCGTGGCCGCCGAGCTGGTGCAGGTGGCCAAGGCACGGCCCGCCACGCTGATCGGCGCCGGCAAGGTGGACGAGCTCAAGGGGCTCGTCGCCGCCGAAGAGATTGGCCTCGTCATCGTCGATCATCCGCTGACCCCCGTGCAGCAACGCAACCTCGAGAAGGAGCTGAACTGCAAGGTGCTGGACCGCACCGGCCTGATCCTGGAGATTTTCGGGCGGCGCGCCCGCACGCGTGAAGGTCGGCTGCAGGTCGAGCTGGCGCACCTCAACTACCAGCGCGGCCGCCTCGTGCGCTCGTGGACGCACCTTGAACGCCAGCGCGGCGGTGCCGGCTTCCTCGGCGGTCCCGGTGAAACCCAGATCGAGGCCGACCGGCGGCAATTGCAGGAAAAGATCAAGCGGCTCGAAAAGGAGCTGGACGCCGTCCGTCGGACGCGCACGCTGCATCGGGCCAAGCGCAAGAAGGCGCCGCACCCCACCGTGGCGCTGGTCGGCTATACCAATGCCGGCAAGTCCACCCTGTTCAATACGATCACCGGGGCGGACATTCTGGCCAAGGATCTCCTGTTCGCGACGCTCGACCCAACGTTGCGGCGTATCACGCTCGCGCACGGTACGCCGGTGATCTTCTCCGATACGGTGGGCTTCATCTCGGACCTGCCCACCCACCTGGTGGCGGCCTTTCGCGCCACGCTGGAAGAGGTGATCGAGGCGGACCTCGTGCTGCATGTCCGCGATATGGCGCATCCCGAGGCGGCGGCGCAGGCGTCGGACGTGCGCAAGATCCTGTCCAGCCTCGACGTCGATCCCGACGATACGGACCGGGTGATCGAAGTGTGGAACAAGGCCGACCTGATGGACGAGGTCGCACGCGAGCGTTTGTCCGCCGCTGCCGAGTCCGCGCCCGGTCATGCGGCGCACCTGGTGTCGGCTTTGACGGGCGAGGGCGTCGGCCTACTCATGGCCGATATCGAAGAACGCATAGCCGGGGCCGCCCAACCCCTGCATCTGGAGTTGCCGGCATCCGGCCTGACGCTGCTGCCATGGCTGTACGACAATGCAACCGTGATGGAGCGCGAAGACCGCGAGGATGGGGGCGTTTCGTTGACCCTGGCCATGACCGACCAGGCAAGGGCCGAACTGCGCCGCCTGGCTGGCCGGCATCCCGGCATGGTGATCGGGGCGAGCCTCAAGACAGTCGACCCCGTCCAGGATGCGGTCGACGGGGCGATTCGTCCTTGGACGTGATCGGCCTCATCGGCGGCATGAGCTGGGAAAGCTCGGCCGAATATTATCGCCTGCTCAATCGCGGCGTTCGCGCCGCGAGGGGGCCGACGGCGTCGGCCCAATGCATCCTCTGGTCGTTCGACTTCGCGGAGATAGAGCGGCGACAGCATGCCGACGACTGGGAAGGGCTTGCCGCGCTTATGGTCGATGCCGCCGAGCGGCTCGACCGTGCCGGTGCGGACGTGATCGCCCTCTGCACCAACACGATGCACCGGCTTGCCCCCGAAATCGAGGTCGCCGTACCGGGCAAGCTCATCCACATTGCGGACCCTACGGGGCAACGCATCGCAGGTGCAGGTTACAATAAGGTCGGGCTGCTGGGCACTGCCTTCACCATGGAGCAGGACTTCTACAAGGGACGCCTGGCGGACAGGTTCGGGCTCGACGTCATCGTCCCCGATGCGGAGGACCGGGCGACGGTGCATCGCATCATCTACGAAGAACTGGTTGCCGGTATCGTCGACGACGGATCGCGCTCGGCCTATCGTGCGGTGATTGCGCGCCTTGTGGAAGCCGGCGCCCAGGCGATCATACTGGGCTGCACCGAAATCATGCTGCTGGTGGGGCCTGACGACAGTTCCGTACCGGTGTTCGATACAACAGCAATCCATGTGGACGCCCTGGTCGAGGCCGCATTGGCCTCGGCTTAAGACCCCTTGGTCTTGGCCTCCTGCCAGAGAGCCTCCATCCGCTCCAGGGTGGCAGATCTTCCAGACTCTGAGGAAAAGCCGCCAACACCCTGTTCCACATAGGAAAAACGCTTTCTGAATTTGGCGGTCGTGCGGCGCAGGGCGGCGTCCGGGTCGATCTGCGTGGCGCGGGCCAGATTGACGACGCTGAACAGGATATCGCCGAGTTCGTCCTCCTGAGCGATCGGATCGGCGGCGTCCTGCGCCTCCTCGAATTCGGCGATCTCTTCGCGGATCTTGGCAATGATGGGCTCCGGCGTTTTCCAGTCGAAACCGACATTTGCCGCCTTTTCCTGAACCTTCATGGCAAGAGCCAGTGATGGAAGGGCACCTGGTACGGCGTCGAGAAGGCCGGCTGTCTCCGGCACGGGTTTGGGGGCCCATTCGCCACTGGCGGATGATGCGGTGCGGGCAGCACGGCGTTCGGCTCGTAGTGCCTTTTCTTCCGCCTTGATTCGGTTCCACTGCCCCTTGGCGCTGCCGGCCGAACGCGCTTCCGCGTCGCCGAAGACATGCGGGTGGCGCCGGATCATCTTGCCGGTGATCCCTTCGACCACGTCTCCAAGGGTGAACAGCCCCTCTTCTTCGGCCAGCTGACAGTAGTAGACGACCTGCAGGAGCAGGTCGCCCAGTTCCTCGCACAAGTCTTCCGCGTCGCGCCGCTCGATGGCGTCGACGACTTCGAAGGTTTCTTCAACCGTGTACGGCACGATGGAATCGAAACTCTGTTCCAGATCCCAAGGGCAGCCCGTGTGGGGCGTGCGCAGGGCACGCATGATGTCCACCAGCCTGCCGATATCGCGTGAAGCCTGCATGAGAGTGGCCGATCCTGGAAATGTGGTCAGACGGCGCGGGTGATGCCGCCGTCGACGCGTATGTTCTGCCCTGTTATATAGCCGCCGCCCGGCGATACGAGGAAAGAGATGGTCGCGGCAACTTCTTCGGCCCGGCCATAGCGGCCCATGGGAATGCGCTCGCGGAACTCCGCCTTCTCGGCCAGACTGTCGATGAAGCCCGGAAGCACGTTGTTCATCCGCACATTGTCGGCCGCATACCGGTCTGCGAAAAGCTTGGCGTAGGATGCAAGGCCGGCACGGAAGACGCCGGATGTCGGAAAGACCGGATCGGGCTCGAAGGCGGCGAAGGTGGAGATGTTGACGATGGCGCCACCCTTCTGGTGCACCATGACCGGGGCGACCAGCCGCACGGACCGCACCACGTTCATCAGGTAGACGTCGAGGCCGCGGTGCCAGTCTTCGTCGGTCAGGTCCAGGATCGGTGCGCGCGGCCCATGTCCTGCACTGTTGACGAGCGCGTCGATGCGCCCCCAACGCTCCATCGTACCGTCGACGAGGCGCTTGAGGTCGTCGTTGGACTGGTTGGAGCCGGTGACGCCGAAGCCGCCCAGCTCTTCGGCCAATGCCGCGCCCCGGCCCGACGAAGACAGGATGGCAAGCTTGAATCCGTCCTCGGCGAGGCGGCGGGCGGCTGCTTCTCCCATGCCGCTGCCGGCTGCGGTAACGATGGCGACGCGATACTCTGTCATGCGGACGGGCCCTCTCGGAAACTGTTCCAGCATTAGGTTTGTGCGCTCTCTGGCTCAAGCGCAAATAATCATGGTGGGCCGGACTTGACCTTCCAATCATGGGAAGCCCCATCTGACGGTTGGGAAGATCGGGGCCGTTGTGCCCGTTCAACGCATCTGGAGTTGCAGACATGACGACGTCGACAAGCGCGCAAAGAGCGGTTCTGTATCGCATGGTCACGCCCGACCATGTCTGTCCGTTTGGCCTCAAGGCGCTGGACCTTCTGCAGCGCAAGGGTTTCGACGTCGAAGATCACAAGCTGACCAACCGGGCCGAAACGGATGCCTTCAAGCAGCAGCACGACGTGAAGACGACGCCGCAGACTTTCATCGAGGGCCGGCGCGTGGGCGGCTACGATGACCTTCGGCGGCATTTCGGCCTTGCGGTCGTGGACAAGAAGGCCGTCACATACAAGCCGGTCATCGCCATCTTCGCCATGGCGGCACTGATGGCTCTGGCAACGAGCTGGGCGGCCTATGGGTCGCTCGCCACCATCGCCGCCGGGGAATGGTTCATCGCCATCTCCATGTGTCTTCTGGCCGTGCAGAAGCTGCGGGATGTCGAAAGCTTCTCGAACATGTTCCTCGGTTACGACCTTCTGGCGCGGCGGTACGTTCCCTATGCCTATGTCTATCCGTTCGCCGAGGGCCTGGCCGGAGTCCTGATGATCGCGGGGGCGCTCATGTGGCTGGCCATTCCCGTATCCCTGTTCATCGGCACGATCGGCGCGGTATCCGTCTACAAGGCCGTCTATATCGACAAGCGCTCCTTGAAATGCGCCTGTGTGGGCGGCGACAGCAACGTGCCGCTCGGCTTCGTCTCGCTGACCGAGAATGTCATGATGGTCGCGATGGCTCTGTGGATGCTGTTCAAGCCGTGGCTCCTCGCACAATGACCGTCACTGCCAGGGCAACGAAACCTTTCGGTTGATCGCAGTTCATGCAAGTAGTTCCTTGCCGATCCATGGCGCGACACAGGGCGACCGCGTGAGCGAGATACACTTCCAGCCCCGTGACGGGGCAATCGAGGCAGACACCGGGCTTGCGCCGGTCGATGCGCTGGCACAGGCCCAGGCGCGATACCGCGCCCTGTTCGAAGCCATCGACGATGGTTTCTGCATCATCGAGTTCGTCGACGGGCCGCGCGGGCCGCTCAGCGATTATATCCATGTCGAGGCCAATTCCGGCTATGGACGCCATACCGGTATTTCCGACATCGTGGGAAAGTCGGTTTACGACGTGGCCCCGAACGAGGGTGCCGAGTGGGTGGCCCTGTATGGCGCCGTGCTGCGGACCGGACAGCCCATTCGCTTCGAGCGCCGCTTCGCGGAGGTTGGGCGCCATATCGAGGTTTCGGCCTCGCGCGTGGAGCCAGCGAGCCTCAGGCAGGTTTCCGTTTTATTCCGCGATATCACCGGCCGGAAGCAGGCAGAGGCCGCCCTCCAGGCCAGCGAGGAAATGGCGCGGGATCTGGCCGAGACGCTCGAGCAGCGCGTCGCGGAGCAGACCGCCCATCTCGTCACCACGGAGGAGGCGCTGCGCCAGTCGCAGAAGATGGAGGCGGTGGGGCAACTGACCGGCGGCATCGCGCATGATTTCAACAATCTGCTGACAGCGATCTCCGGATCCCTCGAGATGATGCAGGCGCGGATACGGCAGGGCCGGACCGACGACATCGACCGCTACATGACGGGCGCCCAGTCTGCAGCCCGGCGCGCCGCGGCGCTTACGCATCGCCTGCTGGCCTTTTCCCGCCGCCAGACGCTGGACCCCCAGCCGACGGACGTGAACCGGCTTGTCGGCGAAATGCAGGATCTGATCCAACGGACCGTCGGTCCGGCGATCGGCCTGGAGGCGCGCCCGGAAGCAGCCCTCTGGCCTACGCTGGTGGACGCCAACCAGCTTGAGAACGCCTTGTTGAACCTGTGTATCAACGCGCGGGACGCAATGCCCGATGGCGGGCAGATCACCATTGAAACGCGCAACCAGAGCGTCGACGAGGCGACGGCGCGGGAGCTGTCCCTGCCGGTGGGCGACTATGTGACGATGTGCGTTACCGATACCGGCATGGGCATGACGCCGGAGGTGATCGCCAAGGCATTCGAGCCGTTTTTCACCACCAAACCGATCGGCGTCGGCACCGGCCTCGGCCTGTCGATGATCTACGGCTTTGCGCGCCAGTCGGGTGGGCAGGTGCGCATAACATCCGATCCGGGCAGCGGGACAACCGTCTGCCTGCATCTGCCGCGCAGCAGCGATGCGCCCGCCGTCGAGGCCCCCGCCGCGCAAGGCGGAGTCGCGCCCGTTTCGGGAGCGGGGCGCACGGTCCTCGTCGTCGACGACGAGACGCTGGTGCGCATGCTGCTGGTGGATGCCGTTACCGAGGTCGGGTTTTCCGGCCTGGAAGCCGGCGACGGTGCGGAGGCGCTGGAAATCCTGTCGTCCGATGCGACCATCGATCTTCTGGTCACGGATATCGGCCTGCCCGGCGGCATGAACGGGCGGCAACTGGCCGATGAGGCCCGGGCCCTCAGACCCGGGTTGAAGGTGCTGTTCGTCACAGGCTACGCCGAAACCGCGGTGCAGGGGGATACCGATCGCCTGCCGCCGGGGATGCAGATCATCACCAAGCCGTTCGATATCGCGGCGCTTTCCATACGCATCCGCGACATGATCGAAGGCTGAGCACCGACGACGGGCAAGGGGTGCCCGCCGGAGATAGCCCGTCAGCCCGTATAGCCGAAGGCGACGGGCGGGTTTGCGGCCGTCTCCACCCACACGCTTTTGACCTGCGTGTAGGCGTGCAGGGCCTCCAGCCCGCTGGAGCGGCCATAGCCGCTGCGACCGAAGCCGCCGAAGGGCGACATGACGTTGATGGTCTTGTAGCCGTTGATCCAGAAGGTGCCGGCCCGCACGGCCGCCGCGACGCGATGCGCGCGCCCGACATCGCCCGTCCAGACCGCTCCGGCCAGCCCGTAGGGCGTTGCGTTGGCCAGCGCGACGGCTTCTTCCTCGGTATCGAAGGGGATGACGGCTACGACCGGTCCGAACACCTCCTCACGGGCGATCTCCATGTCCGGCTTAACATCGTCCAGGATCGTGGGCGCGAAGAAATAGCCGCCGGTTTGCGCCAGTGCGCCGCCCGCAGGCCCGCCGGTTGCGAGCCTTGCCCCATCGGCGACGCCCCGTGCGACCATCTCGCCGATCTTGTCGAACTGACGGCCATTGTTGATCGGGCCGATCTGGGTGTCGGCGGACGCCGGATGCCCGAAGGGGATTTTCTCCGCCGCCTTGGCATACCGCTCGACGAACGCCGAGTGGATGGAGCGATGCACCAGCAGGCGCGAGCCGGCGACGCAGCTTTGCCCGGCACCCCCGAAGATGGCCGATTGCGCGCCGAGGATCGCCCGGTCGATGTCGGCATCGGGAAATACGATATTCCCGGACTTTCCACCCAGTTCGAGGATGCACGGCACCGTCTTGCGGGCCGCTGCCGTTGCGACCGCGACACCGCCCGCCGCCGAGCCGACGAAGACGACCAGCCCTGTCGCGTCGTGCGCCACGGCAGCTGCGCCTGTGGTTGCGCCGGCACCGGCCAGGACGTTGACCAGGCCGCGCGGGGCGCCGGCCATCTCGCACAGGAGCCCGAGAACGATGGTGGACAGCGGCGTCAGTTCGGACGGCTTGATAACGACGCCATTGCCGGCCGCCAACGCCGGCGCGATCTGCCATCCGCCGGTGAACAACGGTGCATTCCAGGGCGTGATCTGGGTAACGACGCCGATGGGCTCGCGCCGCGTGTAATTGAGGTGGCTGCCGGGCACGGGGATGACTTCGCCATGCAGCTTGTCGCACCAGCCGGCATAATACTCGAACATCTCGGCGACACGGACGGCTTCGCCGCGCATGTCCCGGATCGGCCGACCGGCGGAACGGCATTCCAGTTCGGCGATGGCATCGGCATTGGCGCGGACGAGACGTCCCGTCTCGTACAGGATGCGGCCACGGGCCGAGCCGGTGAGGGCAGACCACTGCTTCTGGGCGCGCTTGGCGGCCTCCATCGCCGCATCAACCAACGGTTGCCCGGCATCGCGGAAACTGGCGAAGACCCGGCCGTTGGCGGGATCGGTCAGATGGAGCGTTTCGCCCGTGCCGTCCTCGATCGCGCCGTCGACCAGGCTGCCGATGCGTCCGCCGGGGATCAGGCCGGCGACGAGTTCTTCTATGCGGTCGGTCTGGTCCGGTGCGGTGTGCGGATTATCCATTGTTCCTGGCCCTTTCGTCATCGTCTGCGTAGTCGCCCATCCGTGTGAAGTCCTGCCCGTCCGCGAGGCGCTCGGTGCTTGCCGCCCAGATGTCGCGCACATGGCCGCAGAGCGGCAGATCGACGCCGAACTCGTCGGCCATGGCGCCGGCCAGGCGCACATCCTTGCGCATCAGCCCCATCGAGAAGCCGCTGTCGAAGCGGCCGGACATGACCCAGTTGGGGAAGTGGATTTCGCTGATGGCGCTGCGGCCGGTGGCAGCGTTCAGAACACGCAGGACCGACTCGGCGTCGACCCCGGCGCCGACCGCCAGCTTCAACGCCTCCTGCGTCGTCAGCATATGCGCCGCGACCAGCAGGTTGTTGACCAGCTTGGCGACGTTGCCGGCGCCGCTCGGGCCGACATGCAGGATCTTGGCCGCCAGCGCCTCGACCACGGTGCGGGCCTCTGCCAGGTCCGCCTCGTCGCCGCCGATCATCATGGTCAGCTTGCCGGATGCCGCGCCGGCAGGGCCGCCGCTGACCGGCGCGTCGAGAAAGCCGTGTCCCGCATCCGCCAGGCGCCGTGCCAGGGCGCGGCTGACGTCCGGCTCGGACGTGGACGTGTCGATCAGGATCACCCGGCCCCCCGCCTGCGTGCCGACGACGGTGGCGTGCGCTTCCAGCATCGCCGCTACGTCCTGGGCGGTGGGGAGGGAAAAGACGATCCGCTCACTGGTGGCGAACAGCTCGCCCGGCTCGGAAACGAAGCCGAACCCTGCCTCTGCCGCCGCCTTGGCCTTGCCCGCGTCCAGATCGTAGCCCGTCACCACGAAGCCGGCCTTGGCCAGCGTGGCCGCCATTCCGAACCCCATCGCCCCGAGGCCGACGACGCCGACGCGCGTTTTCCTGTCCATGGATCATCCCCTTGATGCAGCAATTTCAGGATGCAGGGTGAGACGGGCAGCCGCCAGGCGATAGGCATCAACCCCGGAACGGAGCGTTGCGCTGGACGCACCGGAAGGTAAGGCGGGGCTCTTCGGCGGCAGCCGCGATAAACCGGTCTCAGAGCCGGAACGCGGCCATGTTCTGCGACAGGTGGCTGGCAAGGTTGTCCACCGAGGCGGGCAGGCGGCGATGCGCCCGGACGATCAGGTGCGCACTGGCTTGCAGCGCCAGCGGATCGTCGAGCTCCGATGCGCCCAGCAGACCTGCGGCGATCTCGTTCGCCACGGCGAAATGGGGCAGGAAGGTTACGCCGCCCGCCATGGCGAAGCGGCGCAGCGCGTCTATCGACTGGGTTTCCAGCACCGGGGCGATGGCAAGTCCCGCATCCGCCGCCATCCGTGCCACGAGTTGCCGGGTGCCGTGCCCTTCCGTCAGCAGCGCCAGCGGCCGGTGCAGGCCGGAGGCGAGGTCGGACCGGCCCGCGTTCAGCAGGGCATCGTCTGTCCGTGTGACCATGCAAAGCGGTTGCCGCTTGATGGCGATGGAGCGGATCCGCGTCTCGGCCGGTGGGTTGTACACAAGGCCGATATCCGCCTCGCCATTGGCGATGGTGTCCACGATGGCGTCGGTGCCGGCCAGTTGCAGCGCGTGGCGGACGTGCGGATAGACGGTGAAGAAGGAAGCCAGGCCGTTGTCGATCAGGTCGCCGACGAAGCCTTCGCCGCATACGATGGCCACACGGCGCTGCTCACCGCCTTTCAGCCGGTCGAGTTCTTCCGCAAGCAGGCCGCCTTCCTCGGTCAGGCGGCGTCCATGCTCCAGCAACAGGGACCCGGCCGGCGTCAGCGTGGCGCCGCGCGCCGTACGCTCGAAAAGGGGCAGGCCGATCTCGTATTCGAGGTCGGCGATCTGCCGGCTGACGGCCGAAGGCGCCACGTTGAGCTGCTCGGCGGCGGCACGGAACGAACCGTGGCGCACGACGGTCAGGAAGTGGCGCAGGGCCTTGGCGTCGATGAAATCCATGGACCTGTCATATCACGCCCTGGCAAGGCGTGCGGCGGCGATGTCGCGCCACAGGCGGATGCCGTCTCCGATGATGGCGTCGTTGAAATCGAAGCGCGGCGAGTGCAGGCCGGGATTGTCGCCATCCCGGGCAGCGCCCAGCCAGATATAGGCTCCGGGCCGCTCCTCGAGCATGAAGGCGAAATCCTCCGCAGCCATGCTGGGGGCGCTGTCCTCGACCGTCAGGCCGGTTGTGCCGCCGGCGATGGCGCGGATTTCGCCGGCCGCGGCCGGCGTGTTGATCGTGGCCGGGTAGAGGCGCTTGTAGTCGACCGTCGCGCGGGCGCCCAATGCCTGCGCCACCATGGAGGCGACCGCCCCGAGGCGCGCCTCGATCATGTCGCCAACGGCCGGCGCAAACCAGCGCGTCGTGCCCCGGATCACCACGGATTCGGGAATGACGTTATAGGCGTCGCCCCCATGGATCTGGGTGGCGGAAACGACCGCCGCCTCCAGCGGCGAGACGTTGCGCGCCGCGATGGATTGCAGCGCGGTCACGATCTGGCTTGCAGCCAGGATCGGATCGGCGCCCTCATGCGGCATCGCGCCGTGCGAACCACGGCCCGTAACGGAAATCTCGAATGTCGCGAAAGCGGCCATCATCGCCCCGTCGCGCGCCACCACCGTACCCGGCTTCAGGCCCGGCCAGTTGTGTATGCCGTAGACCGCGTCCACCGGAAAGTCGCGGAACAGCCCGTCGGCGATCATCTCCCGGGCGCCGCCCTCGACCTCTTCCGCAGGCTGGAAGATGAAATGCACCGTGCCGTCGAGATCGGGCAAGGCGGCGATCTCGCGCGCGGCGGCGAGCAGCATCGTCACATGGCCGTCGTGCCCGCAGGCATGCATGACGCCCGGAACAAGCGAGGCATGGGCAACACCGCTGGCCTCCACGATCGGCAGGGCGTCCATGTCGGCACGCAGGCCGATGACGCGGCCGGACGTGCCGCGCGACAGGGTGGCCACCAGCCCCGTGGTTCCATAGCCGCGTCGTACGGCAAGGCCGAAGCTTTCGAGGCGGGTTGCGATGAAGTCGGCGGTCTCGGTTTCGCGGAATGCCAGTTCGGGGCGGCGATGCAGGGCGCGGCGCCAGTTGACGGCTTCCGCGATCGTATCGCCGGACAGGATTGCGGACATGGAAGCGCCCCCCTTCAAGTCGGATGTCAGCCGAAAAGCCGCAATGTCAGGTCTGCGACGAGCACCGAGCCGATATAGGTGCCGAACATCACGCAGATGGCGACGATGACGATCTTCCAGCCCGATGTGCGCGCAATGCGGAACTCGGTCTGCGTCAGCGCGAGGCCGCCATAGGCCAGCGCCGGCGTCGCCAATGCCAGGAAGTTGAGCCGGCTGACGGCGTCCAGCACCGTGGCCGAGCCGGGCAGGCCGGGAATGGTGATCAGGATGGCGATCAGCGAAACCCACGCCACGGCAGGCAGCTTCAGCGGCACCACCTGGGCGATGACGAGGCCCAGGGCGGATGCCGCGAGAAGGATCAGCATGCCGGGCAGCGCCTCGATGGCCGTGGTGCCCGTGGCGGCCCAGTTGGCGGCGAGGCCGATGATGCCCGCCACGACCAGCATCGCCATCTTCTCGGCGAGGGGCAGCGCGCGCTCGTCTTCCTCCACGATCACGTCCCTGAGGTCGGGCACGCTGTTGTCTCTTGCGTTGCTCATGACTGTGTCCTCAGGCTGCGGTTGCGAATTCGTGCGGGCGCGACTTGCGGTACAGCCACTCCGTCAGCGGAAGCGCGACGAACAGGCCGACATAAAGCCCCGTCGCATAGGTCAGGATGTTGCTGGCGGCGGCGAGCGCCAGGATGAGCTGCTCCTGGTCGGGCGCCACCGCCACGAGGCCGCCGGTGCAGGCCGCCAGCATGGACCCGGAGCCGACGCCGCAGGACATGGCCAGCGCGCGGATATCGAAGACGCCCAGCGCGTGGATCAGCGGCGGCATGATGGCGAAGACGAATGTGCCGATGAGCGTGCCGGTCGCGTAGACGCCCATGGCCCCGGCGCCCTCAGGGCTGTTCAGGCCGTATTTTTCTGCAATCAGCGCCAGGTTCGGCTCGCGGTCGATGGAATAACTCGCGCCGATCGCCTCGCGGCCCATGCGCAGCAGGAAGACGGCGACCGGGAATGCCACGACGATGGTGCCGAGATTGCCGAGTTCCTGAAGCACCAGGGCCGGGCCCGCCTCGATGATGGCCTCGATCTCAGGGCCGACCGTCGTGCCGAAACGGGCAATGAAGGGCATGATCGCAATGGCGATCATGCCACCGGCGATCTTCGTGGAGCGGGGCGTCAGAACGCGCGACATCGGCTTGCAGATCGTGGGGTTGAGCGCAATGCCGATGGCGAAGGCGTACAGGATGGGCAGGAGAATGATGGTGGCGATGCCGATCGGCACCCGGATAACGCCGATCAGGTCGGCGATGATTACGATGACCAGCACCGTAAGGTGCAATGCCATCGCATCCCTCGAAAGGACGCGGCTCATGAAGTCTCCCGTGCTGCGTTGCACAAACCGTGGACACTTGCCGCAACCGACAAGTTTTTACGCAGCCTAGCGGCGTGTCGCGCGTCCGGTAGCGGCGGTTTACGCAACGGAGCGTTGCGCGGCAAGCAATATGCCGCGGCGCGACGACCTCTATCCGTCCTGTGGCATCGCGATCTGCAGCTTCACATCGGTCGGCCGGCCCTCGGCGGCGCGCTCGAACGCCTCGACCGACCTGTCGAAGGGCAGGGTGGCGGATATCAACGGCTTCAGGTCCACCTTGCCCGACGCCATCATCTGGATCGCCCGCGGATACTGGTGCGCGTAGCGGAAAACCGTCTCGAATCGCAGCTCCTTGGTGGAAGCGGTTGCCCAGTCCATCGCCGTCGGGTGCACGGGAAGCCCTACCACCACCACCGCGCCGCCGGGCCTTGGCAGGGCCAGAAGACCTTCCCACGCCTTCGGCGAGCCGCTCGCCTCGAAGACGACGTCCGCGCCCCAATTGCCGGTCGCTTCGTCGACGGCCGCTTTCAGGTCGGCGTCGCGGATATCGACGGGGACGATGCCCGGATAGCGCCCGGCGATCTCCAGCTTCTCGGCCATCAGGTCGGCCACGATCACGCTGGCGCAGCCCCCGGCCAGTGCGGCCAGCGCCACCATGATGCCGATGGGGCCTGCGCCGATGACGACACCGACGTCCCCGGGAGCGATCTTCGCCTTTTGCGCGGCCTGCAGCCCGACCGCGAAGGGCTCAACCATGGCTCCCTCCGCGAAGCTGACATTGTCCGGCAGCCGGAAGGTGAAATTGGCTGGATGGACGACTTCGGTCGTCAGGACCCCGTGGACCGGCGGCGTCGCCCAGAAGGTGACAGCCGGATCGACATTGTACATTCCGAGGCGCGCGGCGCGCGAGTTCGGGTCGGGTACGCCCGGTTCCATGCAAACGCGGTCGCCGACGGCGAGGTGGCGCACATCCGGGCCGATCTCCACCACCGTTCCTGCAGCTTCATGCCCCAGAACCATCGGCGCCTCGACGACGAAGCCGCCGATGCGGCCATGCGTATAGTAATGGACGTCGGAGCCGCAGATGCCCACCGTGTGCAGACGAATGCGCACATCGTTCGGCCCGACCGCCAGGGGAAGGTCGATGTCGCGTATCGCCAGCCTGTGCTGCTCTTCGAGGACAAGGGCCTTCTGCATCGCCATGAATCAACCTCCCGTTAGTGCGGATGATTCTTATAGCGCCTTGTGATGGCTTTCGGAGCCTATTTCGGTGTGGCGATGCAGCGCGACGGCATTGCGCAGGACATGCAGGCCGATGGCTGCAAACAGGATGTAGGCGAAGATTTCGACGGTCTCCTCGATCAACATCGGCAGATAGTCGATTCCCGCAAGGGTGGCGTGACCGTCAAAGGCTTCGCCGATTATGAGCAGTACCGCCACGCAGACGAACGGCCATCCGCGCAGCTCTTTCAGATAGGCGATATGCTCGCCGATCAGACGCCAGCGAAGGGCGATATAGGGCAACGCGACCGCACAGATGGCCACCGCCTCGTAGATGCGGAAATGTGGGGCATTGAACATCGAGGCGATCGGGCCGTGGCCGGTCAGTTCCAGCTCACGCAGAAAGAAGACCACCGCCAGCACGCTGGCGCCGACGGCCGCCATGCGGCCGGCGCCGCGCTGGTAGACGGCCGAAATGCCGAAGAACAGGGCCGCCGCCGCAAGCGCCACTTCCTGCCCGCGCTCCAGCGGGCCGCCCTCGATGGCCGCATCGTGGACACCCAGCCCAGCCACCAGGAAGAGCGTCGCCATCAGGATCGCGATGGCAATGACGAGACCTTGCAGGGCAAAGCCGCGTGAAAGGTAAAACGCCTGCATAATGCGCCCCTGGGAAATTATCTCGGGGGCTTATTGAATAATGACGGCGGGTGCAATCCTCATCCGATGCGGCGGATGGCGTCCCCCACCATGTCGGCCATCGTGGAGATTTCGTCTTCGGAGACGATCAGCGGCGGCGACAGCGCGATAATGTCGCCGGTGACGCGGATCAAAAGCCCCTTTTCGAAGCAGTCCACGAAGACGTCGTAGGCCCGTTTGCCCGGCGCACCCTCGAGCGACGCCAGCTCGATGCCCGCCACCAGCCCGATCGTGCGAATATCCATGACATTCTGCGTGCCCTTCAGGGCGTGCATGGCATCGGCGAAGTGGTCGCTCAGCTCCGACGCGCGGGTCAGGAGGCCCTCGTCGGCATAGATGTCCAGCGTGGCGATGCCTGCGGCACAGGCGACCGGGTGCCCGGAATAGGTATAGCCGTGGAAAAGCTCGATCTGCGCTTCCGGGCCCTGCATCAGGGCATCGTGGACTGCACGGCTGCTGAAGACGGCGCCCATGGGGATCGTGCCGTTGGTCAGGCCCTTCGCCGTGGTGACGATGTCCGGCACGACGCCGAACCAGTCCGTTGCAAAGGGCGCTCCGAGGCGGCCGAACCCGGTGATGACTTCGTCGAAGATCAGGAGGATGCCGTGCCGGGTGCAGATGTCGCGCAGCCGCTGAAGGTAGCCCTGCGGCGGAATGAGGACGCCGGTGGAGCCGGCAACCGGCTCGACGATGCAGGCAGCGATGGTTTCCGCGCCGTGCAGCGCAACCAGCCTTTCCAGATCGTCGGCCAGTTCCGCCCCGTGCCGGGGCTGGCCCCTGACGAAGGCATTGAGGGCCAGATCGTGCGTATGCCGCAGGTGGTCGACGCCGGGCAGAAGCGGGAAGACACGGCGGTTGTTGACGAGGCCGCCCACCGATATGCCGCCGAAGCCCACGCCGTGGTAGCCGCGTTCGCGCCCGATGACGCGCGTGCGGGTGCCTTGGCCGATGGCCCTCTGGTAGGCGATCGCGATCTTGAGCGCCGTATCGACCGATTCCGATCCGGAGCCGGTAAAGAACACCCGGTCGAGGCGGCTTCCGTCCGGACCCGGCGCGATGGCGGCAAGCCGTTCCGCGAATTCGAAGGCGATGGGGTGGCCCATCTGGAACGACGGGGCGAAATCGAGCGTCGAAAGCTGCCGTTCCACAGCCGCCGCGATGCCGCGCCGGCCATGGCCGGCATTGACGCACCAAAGCCCGGCCGTGCCGTCCAGCACCCGGCGCCCGTCATCGCTGGTATAGTACATGCCGTCGGCCGCCGTCAGCATGCGGGGCGCTGCCTTGAACTGCCGATTGGCGGTGAACGGCATCCAGTAGCTATCGAGGAGGGGGGCGTTGGGGCGGTCGTGAACGTTCATGGATCGGCTCCGGGGGCGTGAGCATCCATTGGAGCCTTGAACCGCTTTCGCAACAAGTCCTTTTCTGGGTGCCGCCAAGCTGTTGTTTTATGCGGGCCCATCAGGCAAATGTTCGATATATCGAACGGAGTGAACGGCTTGACGGTGGATATCGGTGGACGGCTGCGCAGCCTGCGGCTCAAGCATAAGCTCTCGCAGCGGCAACTGGCATCGAAGGCCGGGGTCACGAATTCGACCATATCGCTGATCGAATCCAATGGCACGAACCCTTCCGTCGGCGCGTTGAAACGCATCCTCGACGGCATCCCCATCGGCCTTGCCGAATTCTTCGCCTTCGAGCCGGAGCAGCCGGCCCGCGCCTTCTACCGCGCGGATGAACTCAAGGAGATCGGCAAGGGCGGGATTTCCTATCGTCAGGTTGGCGACAACCTCTTCGGCCGCAGTCTCCAGATCCTGGAGGAATGCTATCAGCCCGGCTCCGATACCGGGAAGGTGCCGCTTGTGCACGACGGCGAGGAGGGTGGGATCGTGCTTTGCGGCCGCCTGGAGGTGACGGTGGACGGGGAAAGGCGGATCCTTGGCCCCGGCGACGCCTATTATTTCGAAAGCCGCCGGCCGCACCGCTTCCGATGCGTCGGCCCGAACCCCTGTCGAGTGGTCAGCGCCTGTACGCCCCCGACATTCTAGAAATGATTTCTAAAAAACATAAAAAATATAAAAATGATAAGTACAGGATACAGGCTATCATATATCATGAAGTTTCTGGTAGGAGGTCGGGCGCTTTCTTTTGCTTTTCGGGCGGAAGTGCGTCCTCCATCAGGGAGAGGCCCGCAGCATGCACGACAGCACCATCAAGATCGTGAATAGCGGTAGCAATGAAATTACGACTGTCAAAGACCGCAACCTTGAATTATTCGAAGGGGGCAAGCGCGTATCGACGGGTGTAATCGGAATGCAGACCTCCCCGGGCCAGGTGTCCACTTCGAACAACGAGATCGATCGCGATCCTGATTTCTTCGATTTGTCGCCATCGCCCATGTGGCTGGAGGATTACAGCGGCGTCAAAGCGCTCTTCGCCGAGTGGCGGCACGCCGGTGTGTCCGATCTGGCTGCGTATCTTGCCGAGGATCCGGAGCGCGTGCGGCGCTGCTCCGCGCTCATACGCGTCCTGAAGGTCAATGAGCGCGTGTTGCAACTGTACAAGGTCGCAGACCTTGCCGAGTTGGAGGAGAACCTCTCCGTCATATTCAGCGCCGACATGATGAAGACACACGCCCAGGAGCTGGTTGCCCTGTGGCAGGGCGAGCGTACGTTCTTCAGCCATACCGTCAATTACACGGCTGCCGGCGACAGGCTGGACATCCAGCTGTCCGGCAAGATCATGCCGGGTCACGAGCATGATTGGAGCCTCGTTCTGGTCGTGACCGAGGACATGACCGAGCGGGAAGGCGCGCGCGCCGCGCAGGCCGCCAGCGAACAATTCGCACGCGGCCTGTTCGAGCATTCGCCGGTGTCGCTCTGGGTCGAGGATTTTTCCGAGATCAAGAAGTTGCTGGACGAGCTTCGCTTTCGCGGTATCCAGGACTTCAGGGTGTTCACCGATGTGCACCCTGAATTCGTCAACCGATGCATGAGCGAAATCCGCGTCATCGACATCAACCATACGACGATCAAGTTGTTCGGTGCGCCGGACAAGCGCGTGCTGCTGCACAGCCTGGGGCGGATCTTCCGCGACAAGATGGTGCAGCCCTTCCGCGAGCAGTTGATCGACCTCTGGAACGGCCACTTGTTCCAGACGCGAGAGGTGGTCAATTACGCACTGGATGGCCGCGAACTGCATCTGATGCTGCAGTTTTCCGTCCTGCCGGGTGCAGAGGACGACTGGTCCCTGGTGCAGGTGGCGCTGACGGACATCACGGCGCGCAAGGCCGCCGAAGCCTATCTGGAGTTCCTCGGGAAACACGACGCCCTGACCAAGCTGTTCAACCGCTCCTTCTACATCGACGAGTTGAACCGCCTGCAGCGCAACGGCACCGAGCCGATATCGATCATCATCATCGATCTCAACAACCTGAAAGAGGTCAATGATTCGCTGGGCCATGCCGCCGGAGACGATCTCCTGCGGCGGGCAGGCGAGGTGCTGGGCAAGCTGGTCGAAGCGCCGGGCCATGCGGCACGCATCGGCGGCGACGAATTCGCCCTTACCCTGCCGGGGCTGGACGAGGTGCATGCCGGCAAGATCCTGAAGGATCTGGACGGATTGTGCGACCTGAACAACCAGTTCTATTCCACGGCATCGTCCCGATTGAGCCTGTCGGCGGGGCTGGCCACGAGCCGGGACGGCGAAAGCCTGGAAGCAACCGCGCGCCGTGCCGACAACGCCATGTATGAGGCCAAGCGCGAATATCATCGCAAGTTGAGCGCGGGCAACTAGGCTGTAAACTCGTTAACGGATCGGCCCGATTTACGGGAGATGGATGGCGCCCGCGTTACGGAGCCGGATACCGCTCACATGATGTGACGTATTCCAGAGGCTCTTGAGAGGCTCCAATGTAGGCACGACGCGCAATTCGACGTCCGCTTCGGCGAGCGCAGTACCAATATTGGTAATTTCCTGAACCTCCGCTGGCCTCGCAGCGGAGCGGCAGACCCACATTCCCGCGTCGTTCAGGCTTTCGAAGCCCTCACTCGGTAACGTATAACGGTAAAGAACACCGCCTGCGAGCCGGGTAAACCAGCGCCATTCGATATAGGCAATCATGCGGCATGATGTGGTCCAGTGTGCGCGGCGATCTTCAGGCGTGGTGGCATTTGTCGGCCAAAGTAAGATGCGCGGACAATCACGGGGAAATAGGTACAACGGCTGATGCCAATCATCGATGGCCCAAACTAGCGGGCCATTGAGCCAGTCCATGCCTGCTGGCCGTCGGGGAGGGACGGCAACTGGCCTCGGCACGAATACCTCGATGTCGCGCCGATCGCTGAAATGAAACAACTGCATCGTCCCAATTTGCGCGATCCTTCTCTACCGCGTCAACGCATCGGGATTCCACGCCCGAGGGGACCTGATTCAGCGTTGCCATAAGCCCTTATGGCCTGGCCGACTTCGAATGCGTGTGATCGGGCCGCGCTGCCCAACACGCCAAGAGGCGTCCCGCATGTCGATGACCGTCGTGTGCTGAATGGCATCTTCCGGGTGCTGCGCTCCGGTGCTCCGTGGCGTGACCTTCCCGAACGCTATGGCCCGCGCACCACCTGCTACAACCGCTTCGTGCGATGGCGAAAAGCAGGTGAATGGGATCGGATGGTGGATGCGATGACCGCCGCTCACGATGGCGACATACGGATGATCGACAGCACGTCCATCCGGGCGCACCAGCAGGCTGCGACGGCAGGAAGGGGGCCGAGATCATTGTCTCGGTCGTTCCGGAGGTGGGCTTACAACCAAAATCCACGCGGTCGTCGATGCACAAGGGCTCCCGATCCGGCTGAGCTTAGCCGCAGGGCAAAGCCATGATGGGCAAGCTGCCGACGACTTGCTCGCTCACGTTGCCGCTGGAACCATCGTGCTGGCGGACTAGGCCTACGATGCCGATCGCATCCGTTTGGCTCATCGTGAGAAGGGGGCGTTCGCCGAAATCCAGCCCAGGTCCGGTCGACGCTCGAAACCTTACTTCAGCACGTGGCTCTATCGCGAGCGGAACCTCATCGAGCGCTTCTTCTCCAGGCCGAAACACTTCCGCGGGATCGCTACCCGCTACGACAAGCTGGCCGAACCCTTTCTCGCGATGGCCAAACTTGCCTCGATTCGGCTGTGGGCCCCGCGCTTATGGGTCTACGGCCTAAGCCTAGTTCCCCCACCATTACAGCCGTCCTGCCGCAGTGCAGCATGCTGCCTGCATTGACGTGGTAATACCACGTGAGTTAATTGGTCTTACCACGGCAAGATCAATGGACGTCCACCTGATGTCGATCCGACGCGAAGCGGTTGAACATAAAAGCGGCTACGACCGGGTCGTCGCGTTCCTGCGCGAAGAGCTCCTGTCCGGCGCACTGAAGACGGGCGATTGCCTGCTGCCGGAGCGCGAGCTGGCCGCGCAACTGGGCGTCGGCCGCCCGGTGCTTCGCGAGGCCCTGCGGGCTCTGGCGATGATCGGTGCACTGGAGATACGCCATGGGGTGGGTACGATCGTGAAGAAGCCGGACGTGTCGACGCTCGGGGAGTTCTTCACCTTCGTCCTGGCACAGCAGGCCGACGCGATCGACGACATCATGGAAGCGCGCGTGGCCATCGAGCATCACGCGATCCGGCTGGCGTGCCGCCGCGCCGGGCCCGCCGACATGGACCGTCTTGCCTCTTGCCTGCGCCGCATCGTCGATACGATCCATAGCGCGGAGGCAGGCGGCGTCGCGGACTTCCAGTTCCACGAAGCCATCGTGCGGGCCGCCGGTTCGCCGACGCTGACCAGCATCTACGCCTCGATCTCCAGCCTGATGATGAAGTCCCACCTCGACCGCCGCGAACAGATCATCGCCGTCGAGGGTATCGAGGAGTTCCTCATCGATCATCATCGACTGATCTACGAGGCGATCTCCGCGCGCGACGCCGCGGCCGCCGACGACCTTCTGACCCGCCATTTCGAAATCGGCGCGGAATTCCGCCGCAAGGCGACCGTCAACGCGCTGCGCCACCGGCCGGTGCCTGGCGGGCCAACTCAACCCGACTCGAGGAAAGACTGATGCGCATCATCATCGGCAGCGATCACGCCGGCTACAGCCTGAAGCAGGACCTGCTCGAGCCACTGCGGCAAGCCGGCCACGACCTCGTCGATGTCGGCAGCTTCGACCCCGATCCGGTCGACTTTCCCGATATCGCCCGCGCGGTCTGCGACAAGGTCCGCAATGAGGCGGGGGCACGCGGCATTCTGGTCTGCGGCACCGGCGTCGGCGCCGTGATCGCGGCAAACAAGATCCGCGGTATCCGCGCCGCCGTCTGCCACGACGTCCATTCGGCGCATCAATCGGTCGAGCATGACGACGTCAACGTGATGTGCCTCGGCGCTCAGATCGTCGGCCCCTGGCTCGCCAGGGATCTGATCGAGTCCTTCCTTTCAGCCGAATTCGTGACCAGCGATCCCGATTTCGTCCGCCGCGTCGAAAAGCTCGCCCGCCTGGAAGAGGCGAACTGACGGCAGGCGCATCATCGGGGAGGAACCAGACGATGACGGACAGCAGATCGAAAACAGGCCGGGTCGCCTTTGTCGGCATCGGTGTCATGGGGCGGGAGATGGCCCGCAATCTGGCACAGGCGGGCCACGATGTCATCGCATACGACATCGTCCCGGGTGCCGCCGCCGCCCTTGCCGAACACGGCGTCACGGCGTCGGCCAGCATATCCGGCGCGGTGGCCGGGGCAGATATCGTCGTTTCCATGCTGCCGGATACGCCGCAGGTGGAGATGCTGGTGCATGGTCCGGACGGCCTCCTGGCGGTACCTCCGAAAGGCCGGCTGTTCGTCGACATGAGCACCATCGCGCCCGAGGCGACGCGTCGCATGGGCGAGGCGCTCCTGGCTGCCAGCATCGACATGGTCGATGCACCCGTTTCCGGCGGACCGGGCGGCGCGCGCGATGCACGACTGTCCATCATGGCAGGCGGCAGCGCGAAGGCGTACGAGGCGGCGCTACCCTATTTGCAAGCCATGGGAACGACCATCAATCATGTCGGCGGCCCCGGAGCGGGCCAGGCGGTCAAGCTGTGCAACCAGCTTGTCTGCGCGCTGAACATCCAGGCGATCTGCGAGGCGCTTTCCCTCGGGCGCAGCTTCGGCATCGACCTTGCGCAGATGCGGGAGGTGCTGAAGGGCGGTTCGGCCAATTCGTGGATGCTGGACAATCTCGGCGCGGCGATGATCGAGGGCGATACGTCCGCCGGATTCCGGATCGACCTGATGATGAAGGATCTGCGCCTCGTGCTGGATGCGGCGCGCCAGGGGCCGGTGCCCTTGCCGGCGACGGCGCTGGTGGCGGCGCAGTACATGGAAGCGCAGGCGCATGGCGAAGGCTCCAACGGCAACCAGGCCCTGTTCCGCGTCTATGATCGCCTTGCGGGCCTGGAGCTGCGGCAGCCGTCGGGCAGGGCCGCATGACGCTCGATTTCACGTCCATCCTTGCTCGCTGGCAAATGCTGGCGGACGGCGCATGGCTGACGGTGCAACTGGCCAGCGTCACGACGCTCACCGGGTTCCTGATCGGCACGCTGTGCGCCGTTGCGCGGCGGTCCAGCATCCGCTGGCTGTCGGCGCTGGCGGGCTTCTACGTGGAAATGATCCGTAATACGCCTTTCCTGGTCCAGATATTCATCGTCTATTTCGGCCTGTCGAGCCTCGGCTTTTCGTTCTCGGCCGTCACGGTGGCGATCATCGCGCTGACCATCAACGTCGCCGCCTACACGGCGGAGATCATGCGGGCCGGGTTCGATTCGATCCAGAAGGGGCAGTGGGAGGCGGCTGAGACACTTGGCCTGAACCGACTCCAGCAGTACTGGCATGTGGCCCTGCGCCCGGCGATGGAGCGCGTCTATCCCTCGCTCACCAGCCAGTTCATCCTGTTGATGCTGGCGTCTTCCGTCACCTCGCAGATCTCGACCGAGGAGCTGACGGCGGCGGCCAACTACATCCAGTCCGAAACGTATCGGCCCTTCGAAACCTATATCGTCATCGCGATCATCTATGTCGCGCTGTCGCTGGGGATGCGGCTGGTGTTCCACCTTGCCGGCCTGGCGCTGTTTCCGCGCCGCCGCCGCCTCGGCACCAACCTGTAGGGGCGACCGGCAATGGAAACCGCACTCAACCCCGGCCATATCCGCTTCCTCCTGGAAGGCGCCGCCTGGACCCTGGCGCTATCGCTGATCGCCTTTGCCGGCGGCGGCGCCGGCGGCTTCCTGGTGGCGCTGGGGCGCATCGCGCCGCTGCGCGCCGTACGCGCCCTCACCACGCTGTATGTGCAGATCGTGCAGGGTACGCCGCTGCTCGTCATCCTGTTCCTTATCTTCTTCGGCCTGCCGCAGCTCGGATTCTCCATCTCTCCGCTGATGGCCGCGAGCCTGTCGATGACGATCTATGTCAGCGCCTATCTCGGCGAAATCTGGCGCGGATGCATCCAGTCCGTACCGCAGGCGCAGTGGGAGGCGGCCGAATGCCTGGCGATGAGCCGCACCCAGCGGATGCTGAAAGTCATCCTGCCGCAGGCGGTGCGGATAGCCACGCCGCCGACCGTGGGGTTTTCGGTGCAGATCATCAAGAACACGTCGCTGGCGTCGGTGGTCGGCTTCGTCGAGATCACCCGCGCCGGGCAGCTTATCAACAATTCCATCTTCGAGCCGTTCGTCATCTACATGATCGTCGCGGCACTGTATTTCTGCCTGTGCTTTCCCGTCTCCGTCTTCAGCCGCCGCCTCGAGCGTCGCGGTGCGGCCCGCCGCGCCCGGCTCGAGCTGACGCCGGCCTGACGCCGCGGCACGCACCGGGTTCAGGGGAGGTCGTTTCATGTCCATCGTCATACTGGATGACGTCAAGAAAAGCTTCGGAGCGGTGCAGGTGCTGCACGGCGTATCCTTCCGCGTGGAGAAGGGCCAGGTCATGGCGCTGATCGGCGCCAGCGGCTCGGGCAAGAGCACGGCTCTGCGCTGCATCGACCTTCTCGAAACGATCAACTCCGGGCGGATCGAGGTGTGCGGGCACCGGCTGGAAGACCCGAAGCTCGACAAGCGCGCGCTGCGGCTGGATGTCGGCATCGTCTTCCAGAGCTACAACCTGTTCCCCCATCTGACCATCGTCGAGAACATCATGCTGGCTCCGGTTTCGGTCAAAGGGCTGCCCCGGGCGCAGGCGCGGGAGATCGCGGGGCGGGTGCTGGCGCAGGTGGGCCTGTCGGACAAGGCCGATTTCTATCCCGAGCAACTGTCGGGCGGACAGCAGCAGCGTGCGGCCATCGCGCGGTCGCTGGCGATGGAGCCAAAGGTCATGCTGTTCGACGAAGTCACTTCGGCGCTCGACCCGAAGCTGACGGGCGAGGTTCTGCGCGTCATCGAGAAGCTGGCCGATGGCGGCATGACGATGATCATGGTGACGCATGAGATGAACTTTGCGCGGCGGATCGCCGACAAGATCGTCTTCATGCATCAGGGCCGCGTCCACGAGGAAGGCGAGGCTTCCATACTGAGCGCGCCGCGCACGCCGGAACTGGCGGATTTCGTATCCAACGAGCTTTGAAAGAACGGGCGGCATCGCCGCCTGCAACGGGAGGAGACTGACATGAACATACTGAAAATGGCGCTTGTGGCCGGTGTCGTGCTGTGCAGCGCCAACGCCGCCCTGGCCGATGCGTATGACGACATCATCGCCGCCGGCAAGATCCGCGTATCGACGGACCTCGCCATTCCGCCGTCCGGCATGCTGGACGCCGAGTTGAAGCCGATCGGCTCGGATGTCGAGACAGCCCAGCTTCTTGCCAGCGATTGGGGCCTTGAGCTTGAATTCGTACCGACCACCGGTGCGACGCGCATTCCCAACCTGCAGACCGGCAAGGCCGATTTGATCATCTCCACCCTGTCGGTGACGCCGCAGCGCGCCGAGGTGATCGACTTCACATTACCCTACGCCGCTCTCAACTCGGTCGTCGGTGCGCCCAAGGCCGCGGAAATCTCCGATTGGGAAGACTTGCGCGGCAAGGCCGTCACCGTAACGCGGGGCACCACGCAGGATACCGCGCTGACCCCTCTGGCTGGAGAGCGCGGTTATACGATCACGCGGTATGACGACGACGCGACCATGGTGACCGCGGCCGTCAGTGGCCAGGCCGCGGCCGTGGCGACGTCCGAGACGCTCATCAACCAGATCGGAGAACGCAATCCGCAACTGGCATTCGAGCCCAAGTTCACCATCCAGGTCTTCGATCTCGCCATGGGCGTGCGCAAGGGCGAAACGCAGCTCAAGGAAAAGCTGGACGCCTGGATTGCCGAGAACCTGAAGAACGGCAAGCTGAACGACATCTACCAGAAGTACCACGGCTCGCCATTGCCGGCCGAAATGCTCAACTGAGACTGTCCTACCGGACGACCCTCTGTTATCGAGTCCGCCGGGCGCCATGCGCCCGGCGGTTCTGGTATCAATCGGACAGGCGATATCATGGGTAGCATCATCATTTTCGGTTCCGTGAACGTCGATCTGGTGTCGCGCGTCACGCGCATCGCGCGGCCGGGCGAGACCGTTCTTTCCGCCTCCTATGACATCTATTTCGGTGGCAAGGGCGCAAACCAGGCGGTCGCCGCAGCCCGCGCCGCCCGGGCCGCAGGCGGCTCCGTGGCCATGGCCGGCGCCATCGGGCGGGACTCCTTCGGCAATGACTGCGCCGCCAATTTCGCCAGTGCCGGGGTGGACGTCTCCGCCCTGCAGCGGACGAGCGAGCGGACCGGCGTCGCCTTCATTTCCGTCGACGATACGGCGGAAAACGCGATAACCGTCGCCAGCGGCGCCAATTTGACGATTTCCGCCGACGCGGTGCCCGAGGCGCTCGTCCTGTCGGCCTCGACGGCCATTTTCCAGATGGAAGTACCGCTGGTCGAAACACTGGCTTTCGCGCGGCGGCTGCCGGACGACGCGACGGTCGTCTTCAATTTCGCCCCGGCGGACGAAAATGCCGACCCGGCGGTCCTGGCCGCCATGCTGGACCGCACCGATATCTTCGTCGTCAACGAGCACGAGGCCGAGGTTGCCGGACGGTTGGCCGGCGGGGCCGATGGGCTGGCCGAGCTTGCCCGGCGGTTCGGCGTCCAGCTTGTCGTCACTCTGGGGGCTGCCGGCGTCGACCTCTATGCGCCCGACGGGGCGAAACGACATTTCGATGCGCCCAAGGTCGTCGTCGTGGACACGACGGGCGCCGGGGACCTGTTCACCGGAACGCTCGCCGCGCGCGTCAACGAAGGCATGGGCCTTGCAGAGGCGGTTTCTGCGGCAGCGCATGCTGCATCCATCGCCTGTACGCGCCCGGGCGCGCAGGTGGACGTCTTCGCCGACGCCTGACGCCCCTCGTCAACCGACATGTTTGCGCCAGTTTCCGCCCTACCGGTGCCAGGTAAAGCGAGAGGCTGCGACATGCGCATGGAAACCGCCTTCCTGTTCGATCTCGACGGGACGCTCGTCGACAGCGTCTATCAGCATGTGCTGGCGTGGAAGCATGCGCTGGATGAAGAGGGTATCGCCCTGTCCGTCTGGCGCATCCACCGGCGCATCGGCATGAGCGGGGGCCTGTTCACAAACCAGCTCCTGCGGGAAACCGGCCAGGACCTGACCCCTGAGCGGATGGAGCGGCTGCGCCATCTCCACGCGGAAGCGTACCGGGCGCAAAGGGCGAGCGTCCAGCCGCTACCCGGCGCCCGCGCACTGCTGAAATGGCTTGGCGAGGCCGGCATACCATGGGCCATCGCCACCAGCGGCCGCATGGAAACCGCACGTGTCAACCTGGAGGCGCTCGGCGTCGACCCGGATCGCTCCGTTGTCGTGACGCGCGATCAGGTGCGTTACGCCAAACCCGACCCGGACCTGTTCCTGGCCGCCGCCGACAGGCTCGGATTTCCGATCGGGAACTGCATGGTGGTGGGCGACGCCATCTGGGACATGCTGGCTGCAACGCGCGCCCGGGCCCTCGGCATCGGGCTTCTCAGCGGTGGCTACGGGCGGGAAGAGCTGCAAGAGGCGGGAGCCATCCGCGTCTATGACGATCCAGCCGATCTTCTTGTGCATATCGATGAGGTTGGCGGACGCCGCTAATCCGGATTGTGAAGAAACGTTTCCGGCATTGGAACCCAGGTTCCGCCCTCGTTCCTGAACTGTGGGATATGCGCCAGACTGTGAACCAGCGCCGCATCCTCGCCAAGGGTTTGGAGCCAGTCTCGCGCCTCGGTCAGGATCACGCCAAGGCCAACGACGATGCCGCCGGCCCGCCTGACGAGGTCGGCCGCGCCCTTCAGGCTGGAGCCGGACGCCACCACATCGTCCACCACGACGACGCGCTTGCCGGCGATCAGCGGCACGGCCTGGCGGTCCAGCAGCAATTGCTGCTCGCGGGTCGAGGTAATAGAGGAGATCGTCTGCACCAGCGCGTCGCCGAGATGGATCTTGGGCGATTTTTGCAGCACGACGTACCGGTCCAGCCCCAGCGCCCGCGTCGTCTCGATGGCCACGGGGATGCCTAGGGTGGCCGGCCCGACGATGATGTCCGGCCGCAGCGGCGCGACCTTCTGTGCCAGCGCGGCGCCCGCATGGGCGCCGAAGCGGACGCCGAGATCGATGACCATCATCAGCGAAATGGCGAAGTCCGGTTTGATGGCCACGATGGGAAGTTCGACGGCAAGGCCGGCGACATCGACAGTCCAGTGCTGGCCGGTCATGGGGGAATGCGTCATACGGTGCCTCTCCTCGGTGGCAGGGTCGGCTCCACCAGCAGGCCGACATTGCGCCATGTGGTGCGCTTGCGCCGCATGTCGAAGCCGTTGATGGCGAGCGACAGCGAGATGGCGTGCGCCATGCGCACGGCCTGCACCAGGAGCGGAACCCCGCGCGCAAGCGAATAGCGCAGCCGCCTGAAGAAGGGCACGTCGTCTATCTCCATGCCCCGGGCGCGCTGCGCATCGGCAATGCGCTGGAAATCCTCACGCAGCATCGGGATGATGCCGAAGGTCAGCGACAGCACCAGCGTCACCACCGGTGGCAGGCGCGCGGCGCTGCATGCGGCCAGGATGGAGCCGGGACTGGATGTCTCCATCACGAAGTAGAAGGCGGCGGTGGTCGTGACGAGCCGCGCGGCCATGCCGGCAGCCACCGGTATCGTGTCCGGCCACGGCATGCCCTGTATCGCAAGGTTGACGATCCAGCTTGCCATGACCAGCAGGACCAGAAGGCCTGCACCCTTGAGATAGGCCGACAGGCCCGGGACACCGGTTGCCGCAAGGACCAGTATGGTGACGGCCGCGATGGGCACGCCCCACCACCAGCCGGGCACGGCCCAGGCCACCACCATCAGCGCGAAGGCAAGCCCCAGCTTGGCGAAGAAATTGATGTCGTGAATGCGCGTCATGCGGCTTCTCCGCGGGTGGCGTTGCGGGGCGCCGGCCAGCCGAGGGCCGCGAAGGCGGCGCTGGTCCATGCCGTATCGGTTGGGCCGTCATGCGTGATGGCGCCGCCGTCGAGTATCAGAAGCCGCTCCGCAACGTCGTCGACCATGTCGAGATCGTGAGAGATCACAAGCACCGCGCCGCCACGCCGCCTCTGCGCCTGCAGGAAGGTGTCGAGCATCCGCCGGCCATGGACGTCGCGGCCGAAGAGGGGCTCGTCCAGTATGGCGACGGGGGCCGCCGCAGCATCGGCGCAGGCAAGGCCCAGCAGTGCCTGTTGCCGTGCCGAAAGGGCAAACGGGTTTGTTTCCGCATGGGCGGCCAGGCCATATGTCGCCAGCGCATGCGCGGCTCGCTGGCGGGCCTCGTCGTCCACCGCGCCGCCGGCTGTGACGGCAAACAGCAACTCCTCGCGCACCGTCATGTTGAAAAGCACACGCCGCATGGTCTGCGGCAGATAGGCGATGGACCGTGCGCGGCGGGCGGCGGTCCAGCTTTCGGCGTCCGCACCTTCGATGACGACGCGTCCCGCGGCAATCGGCGCAAGACCAAGGAGTGCCTGGAACAATGTCGTCTTGCCGGCGCCGTTGCGCCCGATCAGGCCAACGATCTCTCCTGCCTGCAGCCGGAAGCCGGCATCGCCGAGGACCGGCCTGCCGTCGCCGCGCTGCAGCCGGGTACGGATGTGCTCCACCGCAAGCCTGTCGGCACCCGGGGTCACCGCTTCCAGCTTCCGGGGCCGGCTTGCCGGCGCAATGAGCCCGCAATCGGCCCACGCGGCGTCGTCGGCCAGGCATTCGGCCATCGGACGACGTGCGGTCAGCCTGCCATTCTGCAGCAACTGCACGGCATCGGCCAGTCGACCGAACGGTACGGCGTTCTCTTCCGTGACGAGGATGCCCATCCTGTCGACGGAGGCGCGCTCCAGCAGCGAAATCAGCCGCGCGGTGGCGGCAGGGTCGAGCCCGGTCGTCGGTTCGTCCAGCACCAGATAGCGCGGCCGGTCCGCCTGGGCGGCCGCCAACGCAACCATGCGCCGCTCTCCGCCGGACAGCGTCAGCACCCGCCGTCCGCGCAGGGCGTTCAACCCGAAGTCGTGGATCAGCGCGTCGACCCGCTCCCGGATTGCGGGCTTTGCCAGACCACTGTTTTCCAGCGGGAAGGCGATCAGGTCTTCCACGCCGAGATCCCACAACTGGTCCTCGACGCTCTGGCCGACGGAACCGACCGCGCCGAACAGGGAGCCGCGATCCAGCCGTCCGGCATCCTCGCCGCCGACGCGGTGGATGCCGGAAAAGACGGTCGGCGTGACCAGCCGCGGCACGATGCCGGAGGCGACGGAGGCGAGGGTGGACTTGCCGGCGCCGGCGCTGCCGCAGATCAGCAGCCGTTCGCCGGGTTCCAGCGTGAGGGAGCAGCCGTCGAGCACGGGTGCTGCGTCGCCATGGGCGACGACGATGTCCTTGAGTTCGAGCACGGTGGAATCAGAAGCGCGCGAAGCTGCCGGGATGAGCGGATTTGAGCAGCTTGATGGCCGGTCGCACCAGAAGCGGCGTTCCGATCAGCATCGGCACGATATCCGAAAGGCCGAGATACATGACCGCCCACCAGAACGGGAATATGCCGAGCCAGGCGAGGCTGGCGGACACCGCAACCACCATGGCCAGCCCGACAATCAGGCAGGTTGCCGCAAGTTTGACCAGGGCCGGCACGTCGAACCGGGTGCGGGCCGGGTCGAACAGCATTCCGGGAACCAGCCCCGTAAGGCCCACCATGATCCCGTCGACGATCAGCGAATGGGCGGGAATGAAGGTTCCGGCCAGAAGAGACCAGACGATGGTACCGAGATAGCCGCAGATGAAACCGCTTTTCCAACCCAGAAGGATGCCGACGAGCGGTGGCAGGAAAGCGAAGATGCGCCACTGGATGACGCCCGGCACGAGCTGGATCGGGTTGGCATAGGCCCAGAGCACGCCCGTCGCGGCTGCTGCCACGATGGACAGGACCAGGGGGAAGAGCGTGTTGCCCTCGTGCGGTGCGGCGGTGGTGGACATCGGATGGACCTTTTGTGTTGCCTATTCGATCATGCAATCGACGTGCCAGATTCCTGCGGCATGGCAGCAACTAACGGTCGTGCTGTCGCGGCCAGCCGTGCCATAGTCGCCGCCAGGGGTTCATGTGCGAGTGGGGTCAGGCATGGCGGAAGCAGGTTTGTCGGGGACGGTCGGGCCGGCTGTCGTTCTTCTGGCATCGGCGGTGATAGCCGTGCCGCTGTTCAGGCGGCTGGGTCTGGGTTCGGTGCTGGGTTACTTCGCCGGCGGCCTGCTGGTCGGGCCATCGATTCTCGGAATTTTCACCGACCCCGCAACCATCCTTCATATTTCCGAACTCGGCGTGGTGATGTTCCTGTTCCTGATCGGGCTGGAGATGCGCCCCCACAAATTGTGGGCCATGAGAACGCAGATTTTCGGCCTCGGACTGGCGCAGGTCGTGCTGTGCATCGCACTCCTGACGGGCGCCGCCATGCTGCTGGGCTTTTCGCTGCCCGTCGCCTTCGTCGCCGGCGCCGGCTTCGTGCTCTCGTCCACGGCCGTCATCATGTCGGTCCTGCAGGAGCGCGGCGAACTGGCATCGCCGACCGGCCAGCAATCGGTGTCCATCCTGCTGTTGGAAGACCTGATGATCGTGCCGCTTCTGGCCATCGTCGCCTTCCTCGGCGCAAGCAGTATCGCCGAAGGCGAAGGTCTGACGCTCATGTCCTTCGTTGCGCCGGTCGCGGCGGTAGCCTTCGTCGTGGCGGCCGGGCGCTGGTTGCTGGACCCGTTCTTCGCGCTGCTGGCGCGCTCCCGCACGACCGAGGTGCTGACCGCCGGGGCCCTGCTCGTGGTGCTCGGCTCGGCGCTCCTGATGGAATTCGTCGGCCTGTCGATGGCAATGGGCGCCTTCCTGGCCGGCGTCATGCTGTCCGGCTCCAGCTACCGGCACCAGATCGAAACCGATGTCGAGCCCTTCAAGGGGCTTCTCATGGGCCTGTTCTTCCTTGCGGTGGGCATGTCGCTGGACCTCGCGGTCGTGGCGGCGCAATGGCCGATGATCCTGGCGCTTCTGGCGCTGTTCGTCATCGTCAAGTCCATCGGGATCTATGTCGTGGCACGCGCCTTCGGCTCCACCAACGTGCAGGCGTTGCATCGCGTTTCCATCTTCGCCCAGGGTGGTGAATTCGCTTTCGTGCTGTATGCGGCTGCCGTCGGCGGCGACGTGATATCCGGTCCGGAAAACGCGATCTTCGCCACGGTCATCATTCTTTCCATGGCCTTCACGCCGCTCATCACCATTCTTGCCGATCGGTTGCTCAAGGACGATGCGGTTTCGCTGGATGGCGTGGAAGAGCCCGATGGCCTCAAGGGGCGCGTCCTGATGATCGGCTTCGGGCGGTTTGGGCAGATCGCCTCGCAGCTCCTTCTGGCGCAGGCCGTGGACGTATCGCTGATCGACAACGATCCGGACAGGGTCCGCGAGGCCGGCAAGTTCGGCTTCAAGGTATTTTACGGCGACGGTACGCGGCTGGACATCCTGCGCCAGTCAGGGGCGGGCACCGCCGATATCATCATGCTGTGCGTGGACAAGCCGGTGGAGGCCGACCGCATGGTCGAACTGATCCGCGAGAATTTCCCCAATGCCCGGGTTCTCGCCCGCTCCTACGACAGGGGGCACTCGATCCGGCTGCGAAAGGCCGGGGTGGACTTCGAGCTGCGCGAAACGCTGGAATCGGCCATCGTCTTCGGCGGAGCGGGCCTGAAAATGCTGGGCATGACGAGCGTGGACGTCGAGGAAGTGACGGCCGACATCCGCCAGCGCGACGAGGACAGGCTTCTGGCGCAGGCCCAGGGCGGCATCATGGTCGGCAACGATACGATGCTGGTGGAGCCCCGGCCCGAACCTCTCGTCCAGCCTCGCAAGCGCAAGACGCGGGAGACGGAAGACGAGCCGGCCGCCGCCTGATGCTCAGGACAGGCGCTGCCCGCTTTGCGGGTCAAAAAGATGAACATGCGCAGGATCGCCGGCAACGGATACACGATCGCCCGTGGCAACGGTGGAGCCGCGCGGAAACTGCACGGTGATCATGCCGATTTCGGTATCGAGATAGCCGAACGTCTGGCTGCCCAGCCGTTCGACCATCGAGATCTCCCCGCTGAACCAGCCAGCGGTGTCACCGCCATCGACGACACGCAGATCTTCCGGGCGAATGCCGAAGACGACCTCGCTGCCGGGAAGCCGACGCGACACGGGCAGTGTCAGCGAAGTACCGGGAAGGGCGATGCTTATGCCATCGCCAGCGACGGGCCGTGCCTTGAGTGTCGGCGTATTCATGGTCGGGCTGCCGATGAAGCGTGCGACGAACAGCGTCTCCGGCTTGAGATACAGGTCCATCGGTGCGCCGACCTGTTCCATATGACCCTTGTTCATCACCACGATCCGGTCGGCCAGTGTCATGGCTTCCACCTGGTCATGCGTCACGTAAAGGGTCGTGGCGCGCATCCGGCGGTGCAGACGGGCGATTTCCAGTCGCATTTCCACCCGCAGCGCAGCATCGAGATTCGATAGCGGCTCGTCGAACAGGAATGCGTCCGGATGGCGGACAATGGCGCGACCCATGGCCACGCGCTGCCGCTGCCCACCCGAAAGCTGTGCCGGCTTGCGCTCCAGCAACTCGTCCAGCTTGAGGATATCGGCTGCCTGGCCGACCTGATTGTCGATCTCGGCCGCGGCGGTGTCCCGCATCTTCAGGCCGAAGCCCATGTTTTCCTTCACGCTCATATGCGGGTAGAGCGCGTAATCCTGGAATACCATCGCGATGTTGCGCTCGGCCGGTGGCAGATGCCCGACCGGCTTGCCGGCAATGAACAGCTCCCCGCCGGTGATCTCCTCCAACCCCGCGACCATACGAAGGAGGGTGCTTTTCCCGCAGCCCGAGGGGCCGACCAGCACGATGAACTCCCCACTCTCGATTTCCAGCGATGCCGAATGGATCACCTCCACCGAGCCGTAGGTCTTACGGATGTTCTGCAGTGCGATGGCGGACATGTTCCGAACCCTCCCGAGATATCGGCCTTGATCTTGATTATCATTATCGATAACGATATCGATCTACAAGGGCAAGGAAGGTGGTGCGTGGCGATGAACATCGCTCTCGAAACAAGGGCGCGGCGTGCCACGGCGATGAAGTCCTATGCGGTGCTGAGCGCGCTCAAGCGCGATATCATGCTGGGGGATCTCGGGCCGGGCCAGACGCTGACGGAGCTGGAGCTGGCGGGGCGCTTCGCCTGCAGCCAGGGCACCATCCGCGAGGCGCTGCTTCAATTGCAGGATGAAGGGCTCGTCGTACGGCAGGGCCATCGCGGCACCGTTGTCTCTGCCTGCACGGAGGTCGAAGCGGTGGAGCTGTTTCGTATTCGCCGGTCCATCGAGGGGCGGGGCATCCGCCGCGCGGTCGCCGGCAGAAGCCGGTCGCTTGTCGCGGACCTTCGGATGCTGGCCGAAGCCATGGAGACGGCGGCTGAAGCTGGCGACGAACTCGAGCTGGCTTCGCTCGACAGGGATTTTCACCGGCGCCTCTTTGCAGATGCGGAGCTACCGGCGCTGGATACGATCCTGCATCGCTGCCTGGTGCACAACCACCGCTTCAAAATTTCTCGGAGCACCACCGCCGAACGCGATCTCAGGCAGACGGCCCGGCGGCATGCGCCCATCGTTGCCGCCGTCGAGGCGGGCGACGCAGAGGAGGCGGCGCGCGCGCTGGATCATCACATCGTCACCATCGTCGATTTCGGCCCGGCCGTCTTCCCGGAGATGGGCGCATGACGTCCTCGATGAACCGGACGTTGTCTTCCGGCATGGCCGAGGTTTCCGCTGTGCTGGCAGCGGAGGGCCCCGCACCGGACGTCACCCTGATGGAGCCCTCGGCGGGCAGGGCGGAAGTAGAGCGGGCCAATGCGCGCTGGAACGTCGACCTGCCGGAAATGGCGGTGGTGTCGGATCTCATCGTTCCGTCCGACGGGCCGCTTGGCGCCGTGGATGTGCCGTTGCGGCTGCTGGTGCCGCATGGGGCGCGACCGGGCCTTGTTCTTTACGTGCACGGCGGTGGCTTCGCGTTCTGCAGCCCGGCCACGCACGAGCGGTGCGCGCGCATGCTTGCCGTGGCTTCCGGCATGGCCGTCGCCTTGCCGGCGTACCGGCTGGCACCGGAGCACCCGTTTCCTGCCGGGCTGAAAGATGTGGTGTCCTGTATTCGGCGGGGCATGCAGGTCGTCGCCGGCCATGGCGTCGTGCCCGGGCCGCTCTTCCTGGCCGGCGATTCCGCCGGTGCCAACCTGGCGCTGGCGGCCATGCTGCTTGACGGGGCGGACGCAATTTCCGGCGCGCTGCTGTTCTACGGCGTCTACGACGCCGATTTCGACAGCGAAAGCTACCGGTTCTTTGCCGAAGGGCCCGGGCTGACGCGTGGCAAGATGCAGCGTTACTGGGACTGGTACGTGGCGGACGCGGCGTTGCGAGACGACCCTCTGATCGCCCCGCTAAAGGCCCACGACCAGGCCTTGAAGGCGCTGCCGCCGCTGCATCTGGTGGCTGCCGGCATCGATCCGCTGCTGTCCGACAGCATCGCCTTCGCAAACCGTCTGGCCGAGCTTGGGCGAGTGGAGCGCCTGCACATCGTTTCAGGTGTGGTGCACGGATTTCTGCAGATGTCGTTGCTTTTGCCGGAAGCCCGCGCGGTGCTGGCCGATGCGGGGGCTTTCATACGCGCGCACGCCTGAGGACGCGCCAAACCTTTGGACTGATCTGGGAGGATACAAGTCATGCTACGCAAACTGATGCTGTCGGCCATCGCAACGGGGGCGGTGCTTGCTACCGTCCTGCCGGCCAACGCGGCCGAGACCGTACGGTTCTGGTACCATTTCGACAATCCGGAAAACCCGATGAGCGAGCTGATCGCGAAATTCGAGGCGGCCAACCCCGATATCACCATCGAGGCCGAGAACATTCCGTGGAACAGCTATTACGACAACCTGTACACTGCGCTGATCGGCGGCAATGCGCCGGATGCGGCGATGGTCAAGCTGTTCGCGCAGCCGCGCCTGCTTGAAATGGGGATGCTGGAGCCGATCGGCGCGCAGATCGATGCGTGGCCCGGCAAGGCGGACCTGTTGGACGGGTTGCTGGATCTCAACAAGGGGCCGGATGGCGAGGCATATTACCTGCCGATCCAGTATGTGACCCTGTACCTCTACTATCGTGCAGACCTGCTGGAAGCGGCCGGCATCCAGCCCCCCAAGACGTGCGACGAATTTCGCGTGGCCGCCAAGGCCCTGTCGAGCGGCGATACTTATGGTTTCGGCTTCCGTGGCGGCAAGGGCGGCTGGGACCAGTGGGGTACCTTCGTGATGTCGCGCGGGGCGAGGCTGGAGCCGGGCGGGCTCGATACGCCGGAGGCGATCGCCGCAAACCAATGGCTGGTCGATATGTTCCGGGAGGACAAGTCCATCCCGCCATCGGCGCCCAATGACGGGTTCCAGGAGATCATCGGCGCGTTCAAGGCCGGGCGTACGGCCATGACGATCCACCATATCGGCTCGTCGAACGACCTCGTCGCCGCGCTTGGCGACAAGGTGTCCGCCGTCCCGGTACCGGCGTGCGATGGTACGGCCTGGACGTCTTACGGCGATGAATCCCTTGCCATCTTCGCCAATTCCAGCGTCAAGGATGCGGCCTGGAAATGGATATCCTTCCTGGCGGAAGGGCAGAACAACGTCGATTTCGTCAAGGCGACCAACCAGATGACGGTGACGCGCAGCGGATCGGAAAACTGGACCAATCATGAAAAGCGCTTCGTCGACGCCACGGTGCAGTCGCTGCCCTTCGCGCATGTCCTGCCGCAGACATCGGCCACCGCCGACTTCGTCAATACCGAATGGCAGACGGCCATGCAGCAGGCGCTGACCGGGCAGATCACCTCCGAACAGATGATGCAGCGGCTTCAGGGCCTGTTCCAGTAATGACGGCGCTGTCGGAACTCGATGCGATGGAGCGGCGTCCGCGCCGCTCCATTCGCCACCGTATCATGCCCTATGCGCTCCTGGCGCCGGCGCTGATCGTAACCTTCGTCGTCGTCTTCATGCCGATGCTGGAAGCGGTGGTGACGAGCCTCTATGAGCTGGTCCTGTTCCGTCCGAATGCTAGCCGCTTCGTGGGCCTTGGAAACTATGTCGCCCTGTTCGGCGATCCTGTCTTCTGGACCGCCCTCTGGCAGACCTGCATCTGGATCGGCCTGACCGTGCCCCTGCAGATGGGGCTCGGCCTCGTTGCGGCGCTGCTTCTGAACAAGGAGTTTGCCTGGCGCGGCATTGCCCGTGCACTGGTGATCATACCCTGGGCGCTGCCGAGCGTCGTCATAGCGCTGATGTGGCGGTGGATTTACGATCCCACCACCGGCGTGCTCAACGATCTTCTTATCTACCTGTCCATTCTGCAGACGGCCGTTCCCTGGCTGGCCGACCCGGACAAGGCGCTTTACGCCGTCATCGCAACGCTGGTCTGGCAGGGCTTCCCCTTTTTCACGGTCATGATCCTCGCTGGCCTGCAAGGCATTCCGCGCAGCCAGTACGAAGCGGCGTCGATCGACGGCGCCAGCGCGTGGCGGCAGTTCCGCCACATCACGCTGCCGGGCATCGCGCCTATCCTTGCCACGGCCGGCCTGCTGCGCATCATCTGGGTGGCCAACTCGATGGACGTCATCTTCGTCATGACGGGCGGCGGACCCGGCTACGCCACCTATACGCTGCCGCTCTACGCCTTCATCAAGGCCCGGCAGAACCTGGATTTCGGCTACGGAACCTCGATCGCGGTCACCTTCACGATCCTGCTTGGCGTCGTGGTTGCGCTCTACATTGCGCGGTCCATGCGGGAGGTCGAAAAATGAACCGTGCAAGCTTTCTGTCCCGGCTCCTGACCGTTCACCTGCCTGTCCTGGCGATCGTGCTGATTGCCCTCGGCCCCTTCCTGTGGTTGATCCTGACGTCTCTGACGCCGTCTGCCGATATCGCCGCGCGCGGCGTGGCGCTGACGCCGCAGGGATGGAGCATCGACAATTACACGCGGCTGATCGAGCAGACGTCGTTTCTTGGCAATATGGGCCATAGCCTGATCGTGGCGCTGGGCACCGTCGTCGTCGGGCTGGTGGTGTCGGTTACGGCTGCCTACGCGTTCTCGCGGTTCCGTTTCATTGGCCGCCGGGCGCTGATGCTGCAGTTCCTGCTCGTCAACATGTTCCCCGTCGTGCTGCTGATCCTGCCGCTGTTCATCATCATGCGAAAGATCGGCATTCTCGATACGCATGTCGGGCTGATCCTCGCCAACGCCACGACGGCCATACCCTTTGCGGTGTGGATGTTGACGAGTTACGTCAACGCCATCCCCAAGAGCCTGGACGAAGCGGCGATGATCGACGGATGCTCGCGGCTGAAGGCGTTGCGGCGGGTGATCCTGCCCTTGGCCGTGCCGGGCATCATCTCCACCGGGATCTACATCTTCATCACGGCGTGGAACGAGTACCTCTATGCCCTTACGCTTGGCGGCCGCAACGTGCGTACCGTCACGGTGGCCATCCAGACGCTGATCGGCGAATACCAGATCGAGTGGGGGCTGCTTGCCGCCGGTGGCGTCGTCGGCGCGTTGCCCGCGACACTTCTGTTCCTGCTGGTGCAGCGCCGTCTGGTCGGCGGGCTGACGCAGGGCGCGGTGAAGGGTTGAGCCCATGCCGCAACACATCCATCCAGGCTTGAAGGAAATCGAGACCATGAACCCGATCGGGTTGATCTCCATGCAATATGCACGTCCGTTCACGGCGGAGCACTTTCCGTTCTTCGATAAGATGAAGTCGCTCGGATACGATTTCGTCGAGCTGCTGGTACCCGAACCGGGAGAGCTCGACCCCGCTGAGACGTCGCGGGCGTTGAAGGATGCCGGCCTTGGCGTGGTGCTGGCCGCGCGCGTGAACCTGCAACGCAACCTCTGCTCCGACGATGCATCGGCACGGGCGGCCGGGGTCGATTATCTGCGCTATGCCACGGATGTCGCGGCGGCGATGGGCTCGACGATCGTCGGTGGACCCTTGACCGGCAATCCGCTGGTGTTTGCGGGGCGGCCGCCCCAGCCCGTTTCCGAAGACCAGCGGAAAGCGCGCAAGGACCATGCCGTAAAGGGGTTGCGGGCAGCGGGCGAGCATGCGGCAAAGGCCGGCGTGATGCTGGCGGTCGAGCCGCTGAACCGCTTCGAAAGCGACGTCCTCTGCACCACGCAACAGGCGATGGAACTGTTGGATGCGGTGGACCATCCCGCCGTCGCGCTGATGCTGGATACGTTCCATATGCATATGGAAGAGGCCTCGATCGCAGAGGCGATCCTTTTGGCCGGCCCGCGGATCTGCCATTTCCAGGCAAACGAGAACCATCGTGGCTTTCCCGGCACGGGCGCCACCGACTGGGTCCCCGTCTGTCGCGCCCTGCGCGAGGTCGGCTATGCCGGCCCGGTATCGCTGGAGCCGTTCCGGCGCGACGACGACAGGTTTGGCGTGCCCTTTGCCCAGTGGCGAGCGCCGCATGAAGACGAAAGCGACCGGCTGGCGGCCAGCGTCGATTTCATCCGTTCGCACCTCCAGCTTGCAGGTTACAGACGATGACACTGAAAATCGGGTGGATCGGTTGTGGCGTTCACGCCACCCAGATGTTGCTGCCGCAATTCGTGCGGCATGATGTGGAAATCGTCGCCCTATGCGACGTAGACGGAGCGCGGCTGGCCGCCGCCGGACGGCAGTTCGGCGTGCGCACGCTGCATTCGGATGCAATGGACCTCATTGCCACCCCCGGCATAGACGCTATCGGCATGGCTGTCGGGCCGGACCAGCATTTGGCATTCGGCCTCGCCGCGCTGGAAAGGGGTCTGCCCGTCTTCATGGAGAAGCCGCCAAGCGGAAGCGCCGCCGGAGCGGAGCAACTGGCCCGCGCCTCCGAGAAGGCCGGCAAGCCGCTGCTGGTCGGCTTCATGAAACGCTATTCGGTCGGCAATCGCATCGCTGCCAATATCCTGCGCTCGGGGCGTTTCGGCGACGTGCTCGGCCTGACGGGCTATTACATGACCGCACCCGGCTATTTCGCCGGTAACGTCGATTATACCGGCTTCCTGCTGCATCACTGCGTGCACTACATGGACCTTGTCTCTTTCCTTGTTTCGCCGGTACGGCGTATCGAGGCGCGCAAGGTTGAGAAGACACCCGGCCGCATCCTCTTTCATACACAGTTCGACTTCGAATGCGGTGCCGTCGGAACCATCGCCATGGGGACGATCCAGTCGCGCGGCACACCGGTCGAGCGCATCGAGATCATGGGAGACCATCAGCGCATAGAGGTCGAGGACGTGGTGGAAATCCGCTGGCATCGCAACCCACCCTTCAAGGTGGACGATCTTGGCGCAACGCTTGCGGACGATAGCGACAGCCTGACGTGGAAACCCAATTTCACGGCTGCGGCAAACGAGGACTACAAGGGCTATCACGCCTTGCTCGCGGATGTACTGCCGGCTCTTGCCGGCGCCGATACCCCGGCGCCGGACATTCATGACGGGCTCGTCGCCATGCGGCGCCTGGAAGACATGCGCGCTAAACTGGACATCTGAAGATCGGGGGCATCGCCACGTGGAACGCGGCGATGCCCATAGGGTAACGTCAGCCGATGGTAATACGCAGTTCGCCCAGTCCGTCTATCGTTCCGACGAGTTCGTCTCCGGTGACCACCGGGCCGACGCCGTCGGGCGTGCCGGTCATGATGACGTCGCCAGGCTCAAGCGAGAAATAGCGCGACAGCGTCGCGATGATCTCGGGTGTCTTCCAGATCATGAGGGACAAGTCCGAATCCTGCTGCACCCTGCCGTTGACGGCAAGGCGGATGCTGCCGGACGAGGGATGCCCGACCTCCGATACGGGGTAGACGGGCCCGCAGGGCGCCGAATGGTCGAAGGATTTCTTCATCTCCCATGGCAGGCGCGGGGCGTCCGGCTGCCCCGTCACGCGCCGCCGCGTCATGTCGAGGCAGATGCCGTATCCGAAGACATGGTCCAGCGCCTCGGATTCGGGGATGTCATAGCCTCCCGACTTCATCACGGCCATCAACTCCAGCTCGTAATGGAAATCGTCGGTCCCAGGCGGATAGGGCACCGTCTCGCCCGACTGCACCACCGCGTCGCGCGGCTTCTGGAACACCAGCGGGAAGTCGCGTGTCTCGTCGCCCCCCATCTCGCGGACATGCGCGACATAGTTGCGCCCGACGCAGTAGATCCGCCGGACAGGATAGCGATCATGGCTTCCGATGACGGGCAGCGTTGGCTGTGCGGGGGCGGGGACGACCATCTTGGGTGCGTTCAGCATGACATGATCCGGATTTCGTTCACGATGCCGGAACGCTAGCGGCCCCAACTCCATCTGTCGACAAAAATCGATAAAAAATCACATTATATAATAAAATCGATTTTACGTTGACAGTCGGTGGTCTTTGATGCGTTGCTAGGGTCGTTCACCGACACACCGCATCATAGGGGACTGGCATTATGATTTCCCGCAGATGTCTTCTCGCCACCGGTACGCTCCTGGCCGCGCTGGCGTTTCCCGTGGCCGGACAGGCCGAGACCACCCGGCTGACGGTCGTTTTTCCGAGCCCGGGCGGGCTCGGCTACTACGCCTTCTACAACGCCATCCAGGAAGGATATTTCGCGCAGGAGGGGATCGAGGTCCAGGCGCAGAGCGTCAACGGCTCCGCGCAAGTGATCCAGGCGCTTCTGGCGGGGCAGGCGCAGATCGGGCATCCCGGCGTTGCGCCGGTCCTCAATGCGCGGGAGGGCGGCGAAGACATCGTCTACATCTACAACACCTTCACCAGCAGCCAGTTCAACATCGTGGTCGAGGGCGACGCACCCTATACCTCCGTCGAGGAGTTGCGCGGCAAGGTGATCGGCGTCGGAACCGCCGATGGTGCGGAAGTCGCCTTCGCCCGGTCCATCTTCGATGCACAGGGCATGAAGGAAGGCGAGGATTTCCGCTTCCTCACGGTTGGCGAGGGCGGCATGGCCGTTGCCGCCTTCATGCAGGATTCCATCGACGCCTATGTCTCGGATACGGCAGGTGTGGCGACGCTGCGGCTGCGCGGTGTCGACCTCAAGATGCTGACGCCGCCGGAGTTCAAGGCCTATTTCGGCAATGGCTACGCGGTGACACGGGCTTTCCTGGAAAGCAATCCGGAGACGATCGAAGGCTTCGGGCGCGCCCTGGTGAAAGGAAGCCGCTTCGGTTTTGCGCCGGAGAACCGCGAGAAGACCTTGCAGAATGCGCTTGTCGGCAATCCGCAGCAGCTCGACGACCCGGATTTTGCGGCAGCCCTGATGGACACCTATCTCGACCTCACGGCTCCGCAGGACGAGGCACAGGGCTTCGGCTACCAGCGCCCCGAAGCCTGGGTGCGCTGGCACGACACCCTGGTGGCGTCGGGCGACCTCGACAAGCCCGTCGATAATCTCGAGGCGGCCTATACGAACGCCTTCGTGCCGGCCTGGAATGCCGACCGATGATGGCGGCGGAGGCGCGCCCGGTCTATCGCCTGCAGGGTGTCAACCGGACCTTCGGCGACGGGCATGTCGTCGCCCTTCAGGATGTGGACCTGACCCTCGCGCGGGGTGAGTTCCATTCGGTGATCGGCTCCAGTGGATGCGGCAAGACGACCCTTCTGAAGATCATGGCGGGCCTGCTTCCGCCATCGGCCGGCAAGGTCATGCTGGCCGACAGGCCGGTGTTGGGACCGCGTCCGGATATCGGCATGATGTTCCAGCAGGCGACGCTGTTTCCCTGGCGCACCACCATCGAAAACATCCTGCTGCCGATCGAGGTGCGCGACGGCAAGCGTGCCGCAGCCGCCGCGCGGCCCAGCGCGGAAGCGCTGCTGGAGCTGGTGGGTCTCAAGGGCTTCGGCACCGCCTATCCGTCGGAGCTTTCGGGCGGGATGGCGCAGCGGGCCGCCATGTGCCGTATGCTCGTCTGCGAGCCCGAAGTACTGTTGCTGGACGAGCCGTTCAGCGCGCTGGACGAGATCACCCGTGATTTCATGAACCTGGAACTGCAGCGGGTCTGTATGAAGCGGCGGGCAACGGCCTTTCTGGTAACCCATTCCATTTCGGAGGCGGTGCTTCTGTCCGACAAGGTCCATGTCATGTCGGCCCGGCCCGGCAGGGTCATCCGCACAATCGACATAGACCTTCCCCGTCCACGAACGCTGGAGATGTCGTCGCAACCGGCCTTCGGCTCCTATGTCTCGACCATCAGAGATCTACTCGACAAGGGAGCATTCCTGTGAGCGTTCTTCCTCAGGATACGGCCGCCGAGCCGGCCCACACCGTCTGGCGGCAGGATGTATCATGGTCGGCCACCACGCCGCGTTCGTTGTTGCTGATCGGGGTGCTGGCGGCCTTTCTGGGGGCCTGGCACCTGTTTTCAACGTCGGGCATCGTCTCGCCGCTCATCCTTCCATCCCCCTTCGCCGTGATCGCCGACCTGTGGGTCGTCGGCAAGGGCCTCGCCTCCGGTAACTACATGCTGCCGGCGCTCTGGATCACCGTTCAGGAGGTGATCTGGGGCTTCGTCCTTGCCGTAGGCATCGGGGTGTTCCTGGGGGTCGTCGTGGGCGAGACGACGTTCGGCGAGCGGGCGATCATGCCTTACATCGTGGCCATCGATACCATGCCGAAGATCGCCTTTGCGCCGCTTTTCGTCGCATGGCTCGGCTTCGGGATCTCGTCCAAGCTGGCGCTTGCGGCCTTTATCTCGGTGTTTCCCATCGTCGTCGGCACGGCGGCCGGGCTGCATGCCGCCGATGCCAATTCCCGCATGCTGTTCCAGAGTATCGGGGCGACGCGCTGGCAGACGCTGGTTAAGCTGAAGATACCGACAGGGCTTCCGCAATTCTTCACCGGGCTCAAGATCGCGTCCATCAGCGTCGTTTCCGGTGCCATCGCCGGCGAGTTCCTCGGCGGCGGGCAAGGCTTCGGCGAACTCATCCGGGTCGCGGCCTCGCAACTCGATACGCCGCGCGTCTTTTCCCTGATCCTGTACCTCAGCCTGATTGGGCTTGCCATGTTCGGGCTCGTCAGCTGGATGCAGAACAGGTTCGTCTTCTGGCACCGATCGTCGAATTCCATGCCCAAAAAAGCCGTCTGACGCGCTATGAACAAGCCGATGGACGAGGAAAGCGACAAGCAGGCGGGTTTGGTGCGAATGGCAAAGAAGGAAGCGGCGGGAGAGAAGCTCACCCTGGCCACATCGATCTACAATTCCCTCAGGGCGGACATACTCGGAGCCCAACTGCGGCCGGGGGAGCGCCTGCGCATCGATGCGCTGGCCGAGCGTTTCGACGTATCGGGAAGCGCGGTGCGCGAGGCGTTGTCCAGGCTGTCGACGGAAAGGCTGGTCGACCGATACGAGCAGCGCGGCTTTCGGGTGCCGGCCGTCGCGCTGGAGGAATGGCGCGCTTTGGTGCGCACGCGCTGCTGGGTGGAAACGCGTGCCCTGGAGGAATCGATGAAGCGGCGCAGCGACGCGTGGGAAGATAGCCTCGTGCTGGCTTTCCACCGCCTGTCGCGCCTTGCCTGGTCGGCCGAGCCGGAAGCCCATGCCCAGTGGCAGCGGGCGCATCGCGTATTTCATCAGACCTTGATCGGCAATTGCGATTCCCCCTGGCTGGTCGAGTTCTGCGACACGCTCGCCGACCATGCGCAGCGCTACATCTCCGTTTCCAATGCCGTTCGCCGCGAGCCCCGGGATGGCGAAGCGGAGCATGAAAGGCTGATGAAGACCGCCCTTTCCGGCGATATCGAAGCCGCCTCTGCCGCGCTGACGGCGCACTACACCACTACACTGAAGGCCATCGAGAACGCCCTGGAGGCTTCCGACGGCGTGCCCGACACACTGACGATCGGACAGGATGAAAATGCAGCTTGAAATTGGCAATCCGTATGCGTCGCGCCGCTCTCCCGTCATGGCGCGGCAGATGGTTTCCACCTCGCAACCCCTGGCTACCGCTGCCGGGCTGGAGATGCTGCGGCGCGGCGGCAATGCGGTCGATGCCGCGCTTGCGGCGGCCATTACGCTGCCGGTCGTGGAGCCGACCGGTAATGGTCTGGGTTCCGACGCATTCTGCATTCTGTGGGATGGGGTGTCGCTGCATGGCTTGAACGCATCCGGCCACTCGCCGGCAAGCTGGACGCCCGAGCGATTTGCCGGGCTGGGCGCGATGCCGCGTCGCGGCTTCGACAGCGTGACGGTGCCGGGGGCCGTCTCCGCCTGGGTGGACTTGTCGTCACGCTTCGGCCGTCTGCCTTTCGAAGAGCTGTTCGAGCCGGCAGTCCGCTATGCGGAAGAGGGGTACCCGGTATCGCCCATCATCGCCGAGCAATGGCGCCGGGGCGCCGCAGAGCTGCACAGCCAGCCGGGTTTTGCGCAGACGTTCATGCCCGAAGGCCGTGCGCCCCGGGCCGGTGAAATCTTCCGCAGCGCGGAGATGGCGCGCACGCTGCGGCTGATCGCCGAAAGCCGCGGCGAGGCCTTCTATCGCGGAGAGCTCGCCGAGCGTATCCAGGCATTCGCCACGGAACACGGCGCGGCCATCACCGCCGCGGACATGGCGGCCCACACGAACGACTGGTGCGGCACGATCGAGCAGGGCTTCGGCGATGCCGCGCTGCACGAGATCCCGCCGAACGGGCAGGGCATCGCGGCCCTGATGGCGTTGGGCATGCTGAAGGGCAGCGGCATCGAGGATCTGGACCCCGATGGGCCGGAGGCGCTGCACCTGCAGATCGAAGCGATGAAGCTCGCCTTCATGGATATCCATGCCTTCGTGGCCGACCAGTTGTCGATGGATGAGGTCACGGCCTCGCACCTCCTCGATCCGGCCTATCTGGCGTCGCGCGCCGCGCTCATAGACCGGACACGGGCGCGGGAATATCCCGTCGGCGCCCCGCGTGACGGCGGCACGGTCTGCCTTGCCGCAGCCGATGCGGATGGCATGATGGTGTCCTTCATCCAGTCCAACTACGCAGGCTTCGGATCCGGCGTCGTGGTGCCGGGCACCGGTATCAGCCTGCAGAACCGCGCCTTCGGCTTCTCCACCAAAGCCGGGCATCCAAACCAGGTTGGCCCTGGCAAGCGCCCCTTCCATACGATCATTCCCGGCTTCGTCATGGGGGCCGATGGACCCTCCATGGCCTTTGGCCTGATGGGCGGCCCGATGCAGGCCCAGGGGCATGTGCAGATGATGCTGCGCACCCATGTCTGGGGGCAGGACCCGCAGATGGCGGCGGATGCGCCGCGCTGGCGTGTCATTGCCGGGCTGGATGTCGCGATAGAGGCGACGACCCGGCCGCACACCGTTTCGAGGCTGGCCGACATGGGCCATCGCCTGACGGTCGAGCCGGACACCGCAGGCTTCGGCTTCGGCGGGGCGCAACTGATCCGGAAAGTCGGTGAGGTTTATATCGCCGGGTCCGACCCACGAAAGGATGGGATGGCCGCCGGGTTCTAAAGTCCGTCTCGTATTGCCAAATGGCATTTAATGTTTATATTGATGCCAGATGACATTGAAGGGACGTCCATGGTACGGCTGACACCTGTCGATGTGGTGGGTTTGGCGCAGGCTTCGCCGCTGATAACCGACGATGAAGCGGCGGCCAGCTTCCGGGCGGCGGTGCGGCTTTTCTCGCGGTGGGGGCTGACCGATGAACAGGCCGCGGTGCTGCTGGACCTGGGCTTGCGCAGCTACCGCCGCTGGAAGGCGGACGGCCCGGGGCGCCTTGGACGGGACGGCAAGGCGCGCCTGTCCAACCTGATGGGGATTCACAAGGGCCTGCGGCTGATCTTCGGTGACTCTCCGCGTGTATACGCATGGATCAATGCGCCCAATGCGGCCTTTGGCGGCATGTCGGCGCTGGACGTGATGCTGCGGGGAGAGTTGACCGACCTCATCCGCGTTCGCCGCTATATCGACGCGGAGCGCGGTGGCTGGTGAGGGTCGTGAAAACGCGGTGGGCTAAGGCGGTCCGCATCATTCGCAGCATCTTCCCGCCGATCCACCTGTTCGAGGATATCGCCGATCCCGCCGATTGGCCGGCGATCATGGCCGCCGAGCAGAAGACCAACCCCCGGCTTGCCGAGCGCCTCGGCGAAGTCGAGCGCGTGCCGCCTGGCAGGCGCGTCGGCGGCGCGGGCGCATCCTATCTGATGGCGCCGTTCACGCATGTATCGGAAGACCGGCAGAGCCGCTTTTCCAATGGCAGCTACGGCGTTCTCTACGTGGCGGACCGGTTCGAGGTGGCGCTGGCCGAGACCATTCACCATCATGAGCGGTTCATGGCCGCGACGGACGAACCCGAAAGCTGGACCAACCAGTTTCGGGAAATCGTTCTCGATGTCGATGCGGATCTGCATATGGTGGACCCGCAGGCCGATGCCGCCCTGCTGCACCCGGACGATTATGCCCAGGCACAGGATGCCGCGGCAAGGCTGCGCGCCGCCGGGTCCAACGGCTTGCGCTATCCCAGCGTCCGGCAGCCGGGCGGGGAGTGCGTCGCGCTGTTTTATCCAGACTGCGCATCGGCGCCCGTACAGGGTCGGCATCTTGCCTATCACTGGAACGGACGATGCGTGGACCTCGTCCGCGATTACACCCATAACGGGGTTTTCCGCGTAGAGCGGTAGGCCAACGGACTGCAAGAGTGACGATGAGCGATATCTACAACGACCTGACGCAACTGGGACAGCCGACCGCGCTGCCGGCGAGTCCTGAGGAGGCCGTGCTGGAACGCGTGGCAAACCCGCAGGCCGGCATCCGCTATTGCGTCCGCTTTACCGCCCCGGAATTTACGTCGCTGTGCCCGATGACGGGCCAGCCGGACTTCGCCCATCTGGTGATCGATTACGTGCCGTCCGGGTGGCTGGTGGAAAGCAAGTCGCTGAAGCTCTATCTCGGCGCGTTCCGCAACCACGGCGCATTCCACGAGGATTGCACCATCTCCATCGCGCGTCGGCTGGTCGATCTGCTGGAACCCGAATGGCTGCGCATCGGCGGATACTGGTACCCGCGTGGCGGCATCCCCATCGACGTCTTCTGGCAGACGGGCGCGGTTCCGGGCGACGTCTGGATTCCAGACCAGGGCGTGCCGCCTTACCGGGGACGCGGCTGAAGACCCGTCAGGCGACGGCGCCGTAGATGATGTGCAGCGCCAACAGGGTCATGGTTATCTTGAAGGCCCGGCGGAAGATCGGCTCCGGCAACCTGTCCAGCGCAATCGTGCCCGCAAGCGAGCCGAGTGCCCCGGTGCCTATCATGGCGGCCAGCAGAGGGGCCCATTGCGCATAGGAAAAGCCGATCAGGCCGAAGGCAATGATCTTCAGCCCGTGCTGCACCACCATGCAGGTGGCGTGTGTGGCCACGAGCGCCTGTTTGACAAGGCCGCGTGCCGATAGAAGACCGGCGACGAGAGGGCCGGTGGCGCCCACGATCATCGTTGCTATCGAGGTGATCGCGCCGCCGGCGACGAAGGTGGCACGGCCCATGCGTTCGGGTTTTGGGCGGGCGCCGAAGACGGACCACAGGATGAACAGGCCGAGAGCCAGCTTCGCGGCCGTCTCGGGGATCGCCGCGGCGATGGGGGTGCCGATGGCGACGCCCGCGACACTGCCCAGAAAGAACCACAGCACGAGGGGCCAGGCGATGAACCGGCGCTGGATGGCGACGCGACTGGCGTTCGATCCAAGCTGCACGATGCCGTGAACCGCGAGCAGGCTGGCCGATGGCAGGCCCAGCCCGAGGATCGCCAGCATGGCAAGCCCGCCGCCAAGCCCGAGTGCCGCCGTCAGGGCGGATGTCAGGAAGCTGGCCACGATGATGGCCAGCCCGAAAACCGGGGAAACCTCCGGCGGCAGAAGGGACGCGAGGTCCATGCCTCAGGCGTATTGGCGCGCCATCGCCGACAGCGCGCGCGGCCGGATCGCCTCGGCCTGCCCGGCGGTGCCGAAGGCCTCGAACCGCGCAACGCAGACCTTGCGCATGCCGTCCATGGCCGGCTTCATGTATTTGCGCGGATCGAACTCGGCGGGATCGTTCCACAGGACGCTGCGGACCGCCGCCGTCACCGCAAGGCGCAGGTCGGTATCGATGTTGATCTTGCGCACGCCATGGCGGATGCCGCGCTGGATCTCTTCCACGGGCACGCCCCAGGTCGGCTTCAATGCGCCGCCATGGGCGTTGATGACGTCCTGCAGGTCCACCGGCACGGAGGAAGACCCGTGCATGACCAGATGCGTGTTGGGCAGGCGCTTGTGGATTTCCTCGATCACGCCCATGGCCAGCACGTCGCCGTCCGGCTGGCGGCTGAACTTGTAGGCGCCATGGCTCGTGCCCATCGCGACGGCCAGCGCGTCGACGCCGGTTTCGGCCACGAAGCGCTCCGCCTCTTCCGGATCGGTCAGAAGCTGGTCGTGCGACAGCGTACCCGTTGCGCCGTGGCCGTCTTCCTGGTCGCCCATGCCCGTTTCCAGCGAGCCGAGGACGCCCAGCTCTCCTTCCACGGACACGCCGGAGGAGTGGGCGATCTCGACCACCTTGCGGGTGATGTCGCGATTGTAGGCGTAGTCCGCCGGCGTGGTGCCGTCCGCCTTCAGCGAACCGTCCATCATGACCGAGGTGAAGCCGTTCTGGATGGCCGTCACGCAGGTCGCGACCGTGTTGCCGTGGTCCAGATGCATGCAGACCGGAATGTGCGGATACAGCTCGACGAGGCCGTCGATCAGCCGGGCCAGCACGATGTCGTTCGCATAGGCGCGCGCGCCCCGGCTGGCCTGGAGGATGACGGGTGAGCCCGTTTCGTCCGCGGCGGCCATGATGGCCAGCCCCTGTTCCATGTTGCTGATGTTGAAGGCCGGCACGCCATAGGCGTTTTCGGCAGCGTGGTCGAGCAGCTGTCTGAGTGTTATGCGCGCCAAAAGATGTCTCCTCGTCGATCGGCGAAATTGGCGATGCCGGCATGGCATACCGGGATTAAGGGCCTTGCACAGATATAACAAGCTGATCCTCAAAATAACAAAAATGATGTTGAATTTGACAGTGTGAATGTTAGGTTCATTCCGCATGGAGGGGCGGGGCCACCAATGAGGCCGGAACAGCGTCGTCACGAGATTATCGAGCTTCTGATCCGCGAGGGGGCCGCCTCTCTGGAATCGATGGCGCGCGCCTTCGAGGTGTCCACCATGACCATTCATCGCGATCTGGACGATCTGGAATCCGCCGGGTTGCTGCGCAAGATTCGCGGCGGGGCCACCATCGAGGCGGGCGGCCAGTTCGAATCGGATTTCCGCTATCGGGCCCGCGTCGCTGCGAAGGAAAAGCAGATGATCGCGCGGCGTGCCGCCGGCTTCATCGAGAAGCGCATGATCGTCATGGTGGACGACGGCTCGACCTCGCAGATGATCACGCCGCATCTCGTCGAATGCCGTCCGCTGACGGTCATCACCAACAATCTGGCGGTCATCGTCGAACTGTCGGGGCAGCCCGGCATCGAGCTGATCGCGCTTGGCGGCAGCTTTTCCAAGAAGTTCAACGGCTTCTTCGGCGTGTTGACGGAAAAGTCCATCGCCGAGCTGCGGGCGGACATCGCCTTTCTGTCGTCGTCGGCCATAGACGGGCGGACCGCCTTCCATCAGGACCAGGAGGTGCTGGAGGTCAAGCGCGGCATGATCGCCTCGTCTGCATCGCGCTACCTGATGGTGGATCATCGCAAGTTCGGGCGTACGGCCCTGCATCGTCTGGCCGATCTCGACGTCTTCGACGGCGTCGTCACATCCGCCGCCCTGCCACAGGAGAGGGCGGACGCCCTCAGGCAGGACGGCATCAAGCTCTATTTCGCGGAAGAAGGTTGAAGCATGGTCGATAAGCCGCATGTCTGGATCGGCACGAGCTGGAAAATGAACAAGACGCTGGCGCAGGCGCGTGCCTTCGCCGAGCGCCTTGCGGCCGAGATAGGCGATCCGCGTATCCAGCGCTTCGTCATTCCGCCCTTCACCGCCGTGCGGGAGGTCAAGTCCATCCTCTCGGCAAGCGACGTGAAAGTGGGCGCGCAGAACATGCATTGGGCAGAAGCCGGCGCCTGGACGGGCGAGATTTCGGCACCCATGCTCGTGGATTGCGGGCTCGATATCGTCGAACTCGGTCATTCCGAACGCCGCGAGCATTTCGGCGAGACGGACGAGACCGTCGGGCTGAAGACCGAGGCTGCCCTTCGCCATGGGCTGACGCCGCTGATCTGCATCGGCGAGACGGAACGCGAAAAAGACGCCGGACAGGCCGACGCCGTGCTGGCCCGGCAGGTAGAGGGCGCGCTCGGCCGGCTGGACGATGCGCAGAAGGCCATGCCCATCCTGTTCGCCTATGAGCCGGTTTGGGCTATCGGAGAGGGCGGCAAGCCGGCCAGCGCCGCCTATGCCGATGCCCGTCAGGAACGCATCATCGAGCTGGCGCGCGCCATCACGGGCAGGACGGTGCCATGCCTGTACGGCGGCAGCGTCAATCCGGGCAATTGCGAGGAACTGATCGCCTGCCCACATGTCGACGGACTTTTCATCGGGCGTTCGGCCTGGCAGGTCGAGGGTTATCTCGACATCCTGGCAAAATGCGCCAAGGCACTTTAACGAAAGGAAAAATCATGAAAATCGCAATCGCCGGAGACAGTGCGGGCGCACCCCTGGCCAAGGTTCTGGCCGACCATCTGAAGGGCAAGCCGGGCCTCGAAGTGTCCGAAGTCTCGACGCCGCCGGCCGGTACCGACGAATATTATGCCAATCTTTCGGAGCGTGTGGCCAAGGGGGTTCTCGACGGCACCTACGACCGCGCCATCCTGTGCTGCGGCACGGGTATCGGCGTGGCCCTGTCGGCCAACAAGGTGCCGGGCATTCGCGCGGCGCAGACGCACGACACCTATTCGGCCGAGCGGGCCGCGCTGTCCAACAACGCGCAGATCATCACCATGGGTGCGCGCGTGATCGGGGCGGAACTGGCGAAATCCATCGCCGACGCGTATCTGGCAAACGAGTTCGACCCTGCCGGCAAGTCGGCCGGCAATGTCGAGGCGATCAACGCGCTCGATTCAAAATATCATCCGGTTGGCTGAACACGCCGTTCACACACGCAAGACTTGCCCCGGCGGATCGGCCGGGGCAATGAGATATCGAAGACATAAGACTTCAAGGTTCTCGGGGCGGGGTGAAACTCCCCACCGGCGGTACAGCCCGCGAGCGCCTGCCGGCAACGGCAGGGTCAGCAGAGTCCGGTGAGATTCCGGCGCCGACGGTTACAGTCCGGATAAGAGAGAACGGCCAGTACCCGCGCGCACGTCCTGTTTGCGCGGGCGCCGGCCTGTTTGCGGCCCGACTCCTGTTCAACACCTGTTCTGGACGCCGCAATGACAAACACCCTTAGGATAGCTTTCATCAAGGCCCGCTGGCACGCCGACATCGTCGATCGGGCCCATGCGGGGTTTGCCGAAGCGATGGCGCAGAGCGGCCGGCCGCACACGCTGGATAGCTTCGACGTGCCCGGCGCTTTCGAAATGCCGCTACTTGCCCAAAAGCTTGGACACAGCGGGCGATACGACGCCGTCGTCGCCGCCGCGCTGGTGGTTGACGGTGGCATCTACCGCCACGACTTCGTCGCGGCTGCCGTGGTGAACGGCCTTATGGACGCCCAGATGAAGACGGGCGTGCCGACCTTTTCGGTGTCGCTGACGCCGCATCACTTCCAGCCGTCGGCCGAGCACGTGGCCTTCTTCACCGAGCACTTCGTCAAGAAGGGCAAGGAGGCTGCAGCGGCTGTTCTGGCCATCGCCGATCTCGGCATCTAGCCGGCGGCAGACAAGCGCATCTGGTTGTCGCGGGTCAGGCGCGTGGACAGGTCGGCAACCTCGCTGGCCCGCGTGGCGTCGGTCCAGCCAAGGGCCGCCGCGGCTATGTCCGCGACGGCTTCCAGATCCCGCATCGTCAGCGTACCGCAGACGGCAAGCGTCGTGCGGCGCATGACGATGTCGGAGAGATGCCGCACATGCTCGTGCCGCGCGATATGGCCGATCTCGGCAAGGCTGTAATCGGAGCTGTCCGGCAAACGCGCATCGCCTTGCTGCGCTTCGGCAGCGGCGAAGGCGGCCGCCGTGGTGCCATAGCGCGACAAAAGCGCACCGACGCGTTCGATTCCCAGGCCGGTCCTGCGGGCAACGCCGTCGACCCAGGCGTGCCGTTCGCCGTCGGATGCCGGAAAATCGCGCCCGCCGCCGATGGGCAGGGATTGCGTCGATACCTGCCTTGTCCGCCCGAGCCGCCCGAGCACCGTATCGGCAACCTCCTCGGCAAACCCCCGGAAGGTAGTCCACTTGCCGCCGACCAGCGACACGATGGGAAAGCTGCGCCGGCCGGACGGTTCGTCCACCGGAGCCGAATGATCGCGGCTGATGAGCCCCGGATTGGTGGCGTCGGAGGCGGGAAGGGGCCGGATGCCGCTATAGGCGTAGACGATCTGCGCGCGGGAGAAGGAGAGTTTCGGCAAGAGGGCCGAAAGGCTGGCAAGGAGATAGTCGATCTCTGCGTCCTCGCAGCGGACGGTGTCCGGGTTGGCGGCGGGAATATCGGTAGAGCCGACGAGGGCGCGTCCGAGATAGTCGTAGACGAGGCAGATGCGGCCGTCATCGGCCTCGAAATAGATCATCCGGCCATCTAGCATGCGCACCAGCTCGTCATGATCCAGCAGGATGTGCGAGCCTTTCGTGCCGCCGATCAGGCGGGACGGTGCGCCCAGCGCCGCGTTGACCGTATCGATCCACGGACCGGCGGCGTTGACGACGATGCGTGGCCGCACGGCATATGCGGCGCCGTCGTGGCCCTCGAGGTGCAGGACGTCCCCGTCGAAACCCTTCAGCGTCGTATCGTTCAACGCCATCGAGCGGGGCATTGCCGCAAGCCCATCGGCGACGAGTTCGTAGACGAGGCGTTCCGGACGGGCGATCCAGGCGTCGTAGTAGCGCCCGGCCGCGACGATGCGCGGCGTCAGCGCCGGTATTTCCCTGAGGGCCCTGCCTTTGCCGTACAGCGTGTGCCGCGGCATCACGCGGTGCTTCGCACCGTAGATGTCGTACATGGCCATGCCGATCTTGACGATGGCGGCGCCCCGGCTGCGCGGCGCGGTCGTGGAGCCGAACAGGGTTCGCAGGGCCGCCCATGCGCCCTTGGTCCATGAAAAGATCGGAATGATCGTCGGCAGCGGATGCACCGCGTGTGGGGCGTTGCGGAGCAGGAGGTTGCGCTCCAGCGTGGATTGGCGCACGAGCCCGAACTCGCCCGTCTCCAGATATTTGATGCCGCCATGGATCAGGCGCGAGGGTGCGGCGCTGGTGCCGGACCCATAGTCGCCCTTGTCGACGATCAGGCAGCGTACGCCTTGCTCGCACAGATCGCGGAACAGGCCCGCGCCGTTGATCCCGGCTCCCAGGATGAGGACATCGAAATCGTCGGGCGTGCCGTTGATGGGTGCTTCGCTCATGATCCGCTTTTCCTGGAAGAGGCTGTTTCTATCCGGATACCCGCGTCGCGAAGTCCGGAAACCGTTTGCGCCGACAGTCCTGCATCGACGATCACCGTATCGAACGTGTCCAGCGGCGCGAACTCGTGCAGCGCCACGCGGCCGAACTTGGAGCCGTCCACCAGCAGGATGCGCTGGCGCGCCGAGGCCAGCATCGCCTGCTTTATTCGCACGATCTGCGAATCCTGGATGAAGGCGGTGGCACCGTCGACAGCAGAGGCGGAACAGATCGCCACGTCCGCCCGCAGCCGGCCGAGCGCGGTTTCGCACAGGTGCCCGATATAGGCGTCGTAGGTGCGGTGGTACTGGCCGCCGGGACACAGGAGATCCACCCCGTCGAGCCCGCGCAGGACATCGGCGGCGGCCAGGCTGTTGGTGACGACGCTGATGGGCGTCCTGGCAGCCAGAAGGGGCGCCAGCGCCGTCACCGTGGTCGAATCGTCCAGCATGACGACCTGTCCCGGCTCGATATGCCGAAGCGCCGCCTGCGCAAGCTGCGCCTTCTCCTGCACGGCGATGCCGCTGCGATAGCGAAACAGGCTCTCATAGATGCCGGAGGGCTGCGCGCTGACCGCTCCGTGGAGCTTGTGCAGTATGCCGCGCTGTGCCAACTGGTCGACGTGGCGATGTATGGTCATGCGCGAGACGCCGAAGCGTTCCACCAGCTCCTCCACGCGCACATGGCCACGCTCTGCGACGAAGGCGGCGATCTCCTCGCGCCGGTCCGCTCCGCGCGTCATTGCCGGCCCCCTTCGCTCAAGGATTCCAGTTGCGGCCACAAGGGCGCCATCGCATCCGCAAGATTGCGGTACACCGCGTAGCGCGCCGACAGCGCGGCATGGCGGGCCGCGTCGGGCCGATAGGTCGGCCCGTCGACGGCCGCGCCGCGCGGATCGGCCATCGGGCTGTCGTACAGGCCGACCGCCGCCCCGGCGCAGAGCGCGGCACCGAAGGCGGCGGTTTCTTCGGTCGTGGACAGGGTGACCGGGCGGTCGATGATATCGGCGAAAAGCTGGGCAAATGCAGGGTTGCGGGAGATGCCCCCCGTCAGGCGCGCCGCCTCGAAGCGGAATCCATCCGCAAGGGCGTCGATATGATAGCGGTGGTTGAAGGCGATTCCTTCCAGCACGGCGCGCAGCATGTCGCCCCGCGTGTGCCAGCCATGCAGGCCGAAGAAGCCGGCGCTTGCCGGACCGGCCTGCGGCGAGCCGAACAGATACGGATGGAAGAGGATGCCAGAGGGCCGCGCCAGTGCCGCGTCAAGCTCTGCCGCCGCAAGGGTGTGGATGGGCCGACCACCGGCATGCGACGCCTCAAGCTCTGCCGTGAAGACCGTATCGAGGAACCAGTCGTAATTGGCGGCCGACGCCGGCGAGATCGACATGGCGTTCCACTGGCCGGGCGCGATGCCGTTGCGGCAGAACCAGCGCGCATCGACACGCGGCGTGTCGGTGACGACCTCGTTGATCGAGTAGGTGCCCGCCACGATATCGACCACGCCGTGCCGGTGCCCGCCCGCGCCCAGCGCCGAGGCGGTCACGTCATGAAGGCCGCAGGCGACGGGCGTTCCTTCGACGAGGCCTGTGGCCGCCGCCGCCTGCGCGGTGACGTGGCCGACGATTTCGGCCGAACCCGCCATGGGGGCAAGGGCATCGAAGATGCCGGACAGTCCGAACAATTCCGCCGCCGGCCTGGAGTATTCTTGCGTCTTGACGTCGGTAAAGGAGGTGCTGGCCTCCGTGCGGTCCGTGCCGATCGTATCGGTCAGGCAGAAGCGCAGCCAGTCCTTGCAGCCGAGCACGTGCCCGATGCGCGCATACCGCTCGGGCTCGTTGTCGCGGATCCAGGCCAGAAGGGCCGACGGGGCGGATACGTGCGGCGCCTGGCCGGTCAGCTCCAGCGCGGCATCGAAAAGGCCGGCGCCCGACCAGCGCTTCACGATGTCCAGTGCGCGGCTGTCCAGGGAAAGGATACCCGGCCCGAGCGGTTGGCGCTCCCGGTCCAGCAGATACAGTCCGTCGCCGTGCGCCGTGGCGGCAATGGCGACGATATCGCCGGCCGGGCGGCCGGACGAGGCGAGGGCATCGCGGATCGCCTCCGCCGTCGCCCGCCACAGGCCGGCCATGTCGCGTTCGACGTGGCGGGGATGGGGGATGTCCTGCGGCACCCTTCGCCGTGCCACCGCAAGCTGCCGCCCATCCGCGTCGAAAATGACGGCCTTGGTGACGGTGAGCCCGTTATCGATACCCAGGATTGATGGCACGACCGCAAACCTCCCGTGCGATTCCGTGCCGGAGTGTTACAACAGTCGAAATGTAACGGCAATATTTGTTACGATGCCTGCGATCAGCGTTAGCGCACGGGCGCGACCACGACGTTGATCCCCTTGTCCCGCAGGCGCGAGACGTGTTCCCCGGGCGTATGGCCATCGACGATCACGGTGTCGAACTCGGAAAGGGCAGCAAAGCCGTGCAGCGCGCGCCTTTCGAATTTCGTATGATCGATCAGCAGGATGCGCCGGGCCGACGCGTTGAACATGGCGCGCTTTGTCTCGATCATCTCGGGTGACTGGTGGAAGACGATGTCGTCGGTAACCGCGGCCATGGAGATGAACAGCGTGTCGGCCCGCAGGCGCGAAATTTCGCTGGTCGTCATGCGGCCCATGAACGCGTTGCACCAGTTGTAATATTGTCCGCCGAGGCCGAGCAGGGTCAGGTCGCGAACGGCCTTCAACTCGTTCATCAATGTCAGGGAATTGGTGATGCAGGTCAGCGGCACCTTCATCGGCAGATGCCGGGCCATCTGCTGAACGGTGGTCGAATCGTCGAAGAACAGGGCCTGCCCCGGCTCCACGAACTGCATGGCGGCTTCGGCGATGGCCTCCTTCTCGGCGGCCTGCCTGTTGGCGCGATAGACGTCGCTGGATTCGATCAGACTGGTCGGGGCGGCCGAGACGACACCACGCGCCTTGCGCAGCAGGCCGCGGCTGACGAGTTCGTCGAGATCGCGGTGCGCCGTCATGAGGCTGACGCCGAAGCGCGCCGTCAGATCTTCGATCCGCATGGACCCTTCGGCCATGACGGTCTGGGCAATGGACTGGCGGCGGGCAAGCTGGCGGGCCTGCCGCGAGTCGCTCAGGGAATCGTCCGCGGCGACGGCCACCGCCGGATCGTTGTCGTCGGATTTTCCTGCCGCCATCTGTCTCCCCCCTCAAATGGAAGGGGGCGGCCGGGCCGCCCCTTTCTTCGACATTACTGCTCGAGCACGAAGGGCGAGGTGTACTTGTCGACATTGTCCTTGGTGATCAGGACGCAGTCGAAAAGCTGCTTCTCGGCGGGGGCGCCCGTCTCGCCGTTCTTGATGAAGTTGTCGGCCTGGCGCACGGCTTCCTCCGCAAACACGGCAACCGGCTGCAGCACCGTGTAGGCGAGTTCGCCGGCCTTGATGGCGGCGACCGCATCGGGCGAGCCGTCGAAGCCGCCAACCGTGACGTCGCCGAGCTTGCCGGCCTGCTTGAGGGCGGCGATGGCGCCAAGCGCCATTTCGTCGTTACCGCTGATCACGCCGTTGATGTTGGGGTTGGCCTGCAGCAGGCTCTGCATGCGGTTGAAACCCTGGGTGCGATCCCAGTTGGCAACTTCCTGGCCAACCTTCTCGAGGTCGGGATACTGGCTGAGAACGGTCGTGTAGCCGTTGGAGCGGGTCGCCGCGTTATTGTCGGACGGCGCGCCGAGCAACTCGACATAGGTGGCCTTATCGCCAAGGATCTCCACCCATTGCTGTGCGCCCAGCGCCGCGCCCTGCGCGTTGTTGGACACGAGCTGCGACTTGGCGAGGCCCTCCTGGTTGATCTCGGCGTTGACGAGGAAGACCGGGATGCCCGCATTGACGGCCTTGCGCACCGCGCCCACCGAACCGTCGGCATTGGCGGGATCGAGGATGATGGCGACCGACTGGTTGGTGATCGCGGTATCGATCAGGTTGCTTTCGGTGTTGGTGTCGCCGCGATGGGCCCCGACGGTGGCGTCGTAGCCGAGTTCCTTGGCTGTCTTGGAGGCGACTTCGCCTTCGGTGAACCAGTACGGGTTCGACGGATCGTTGACGATGATCGTCACCAGGCCTTCGGCCGAAGCCGTAGTGGCGAAGGACGGTGCGATGGATACCATGCCTGCCAGAAGCAGGGCCTTGATTGTCTTGCGCATGCTCACTTTTCTCCCGTGCGTTGCACTCAAGTGGAGCCGGTTGCCCGGCGATCTTCCGCCGTAGACCGGCCCTCAGGCCGTGGAACCCTGCTGCGGAGAAGGGGCGGCGGCTGCCGGCGCGGTGCGCTTGGGCCGGCGGCCGTACTGGATGCTGTTCAGAAGGACGGCAAGCACGATCACCGCACCGGTGAAGACCGTCTGCCAGTAGGACGACACGCCGATGATGACGAGGCCGTCGCCCAGGAAGCCGATGACGAAGGCGCCCAGCAGCGTGCCGCGGATGGTGCCCCGGCCACCGGTCAGCGCCGCGCCGCCCACCACGACGGCAGCGATGGCCGTCAATTCGTAGGTGGTGCCGGCGGTGGGGCCGGCCGAGGTGAGCTGCGAAGACAGGACCAGGCCGGCGATGGCCGCGCACATGCCGGACAGGATGTAGACCATCAGCGTGGTGAAGCGCACCGGAACGCCCGAAAGCTCGGCCGCCCGTGCGTTGCCGCCGGTGGAGTAGATCCAGCGCCCGAAGGCCGTGCGGTTGAGCATGATGCTGGCTATGACGGCCACGACCGCCAGGATGATGACGCCGATGGGCACGCTGAACAGCCGGTTGAAGCCCAGCCAGTCGAAGCCGGTGTTGCCAAGTTCGGGCCGGCCGGCAAGGTTGTTGTAGGTCAGGCCGTTGGTCATCAGCAGCGCAACGCCGCGCGCCACGTAGAGCACGCCGAGCGTGGCCACGAAGGCCGGCACCTTGAAGAAGGCGATGAGCACTCCGTTGATGGCGCCCACGAAGGCTCCGAGCATCAATGTCAGCACCACCACCGCCCAGACCGGCGGATAGGCGACGATGCCGAAGGCCTCAAGCGTCACGCCCTGCATCAGGAAGCCGGCGACGACGCCGGCGAGCCCCAGCGTGGAGCCGACCGAAAGGTCGATGCCGCCCGTCAGGATCACCAGCAGCATCCCGATGGCCAGAAGCCCGAAGATCGCCACATGCGACGACATGACGAGGAAGTTGTTGACCGTGAAGTAAACCGGCGACAGCACCGAGAAGACGATGATGATCGCGATCAGCGCGAAGAAGGCGCGCCCTTCCAGCAGCAGCCGGGCAAGGTCGAACCCGCCTGCCCGGGAGGCCTGCTTCGAGGGTGAAGTGGTGTCGGCCATGTTCGCGGCTCCGCTCTTGTCTCTGGTCATGCGACGACGGCCTCGCCCGACGCGGCCATGATCTGTTCCTTGCTCACGTCGGAGCCGAACTCGGCCGCGATGCGGCCCCGGCTCATGACGATGATGCGATGGGCAATGGAAAGGCACTCTCCGACTTCGGAGGTGGAATACACGACGGCCAGGCCTTCCGTGGCGCGGCCCGCCAGAAGCTTGAACACCTCGGCCTTGGCGCCGATGTCGATGCCACGGCTCGGCTCGTCCAGCAGCACGACGCGCGGCCCGGTCGCCAGCATCTTGCCGATGACGACCTTCTGCTGGTTGCCGCCCGAAAGCGAGCCGATGGGCGCTTCCGGCCCACCGGTCTTGATGTGGACGCGGCCGATGGACTCCTTCACCAGGTCGCGCTCCTTGCGGCCCGAGGTGAAAAGCCCGCGCGTGAAGGCCTTGATGCTGGCCAGCGACAGGTTTTCGCCGACGCTCATGGTCTGCACCAGCCCGTCGCGCTGCCGGTCTTCGGGGATCAGCACCAGCCCGCGCTGGATGCGCTCGGCGATGGATAGGCGCGACACGTCCTGCCCCTCCAGCACGACCTGTCCGGCCGCCAGCGGGACGCGCCCGGCCACCGCTTCCAGGAGCTCGGTGCGGCCCGCGCCCATGAGCCCGTAGATGCAGACGATCTCGCCGGCACGCACGTCTAGGCTGAGCCTGTCGACGACATCGACCCCGCTGGAGGATTCGGTCACGCTGACATTGCGCACCGACAGCGCCACCGGCCCGAAATCGTAGCCGGCGGGCGGCGAGCCAAGGTCGAAGTTCTCGCCCACCATGTTGCGGACGATCCACTCCAGGTCGATATCGCGGCGCTCGGCCTTGGCCGTCATGCTGCCGTCGCGCAGGACGACCGCATGATCGGTGATCTGCAGCGCCTCTTCCAGGTGATGCGAAATATAGACGATGGCGACGCCGCGCGCCTTCAGGTCACGGATGACCTTGAACAGCACCTCCACCTCGGACGCGCTGAGCGCCGAAGTCGGCTCGTCCATGATGAGAATGCGCGCGTTGATGGACAGCGCCCGGGCAATCTCGACGATCTGCTGCTGCCCCAGCCGCAGTTCCTCGACCGGGGTGAGGGGATCGATATCCTCTTCCAGCTCCTCCATCAGGGCGCGGGCCTGCCGTTCTTCCTCGGCAAAGTCGACGCCCATCGGGCCGCGGATCTCGCGTCCCATGAAGATGTTGTCCCGCACGCTGAGATTGGGCGCCAGGCTGAGTTCCTGGTGGATGATGGAGATACCGCGATCGCGCGCGTCCACCGAAGAAGAGAAGGTGACGGACTGTCCATCGAGGATGACTTCGCCCGATGTCGGCGGCGTTACGCCCGACAGGATGCGCATGAGGGTGGACTTGCCGGCACCGTTTTCGCCGAACAGGGTCGTCACCTCGCCGCGGCGGACGTCGAAGTTGACGCCCTTCAATGCGTGGATGTTGCCGTATGATTTGGCGACGTTTCGCGCGGAAAGAACCGTTTCGCCGATGCCGCCGGCCTGCCGGGGCGCGCTCATTCGACCGACATCCGAACCGGCGTCACGAGCCAGCTCTTCGGGTTGATGAGGCGGAAGGCGCCGGTGACCGTGATCGTCTTGCCGTTCAGGTTGGCAGTGTCGACGCCGGCCAGCACCTGCTTCTTCATCTCCTCGTTCAGCGCCGCACCGGCGTTCTGGTACTCGATCTGGTTGGTGAACTGGCCAAACTCGATCGTGCCGGGCGCATCCCGCAACTCGGTGCCGTTGATGGCCGGCCCGGTCTGGACGCGGATGACGAGATCGTCGGGCGCGCCCTCGACCGTGACGGGGTAGATGCCGGAGCGCGGTTCGCCGGCGACACCGGTGAAGGTGACGGACATGACGGGCGCGATACCGGACGGCGTGCCGTGCTGCGCGACGGCCTCATCCTTGTTGGCGGCGATGGCGGCGGCCAGCGCCGCCGCATCCGTCGCCTTGCCCTCGATGGCCGACTGCACGTTCGGGAATTCCTCGGCGCCATACGTCTCGGGCGAGAAGCCCTGGGCGCGCGCGCCTTCGGCGGAATCGACGCTCACATAGGTCGTGTCGAGCGCGATGGCTGCAAGGAGCGCCACCGCCGTGGCGGCAAGAACCATGTGGCTGGGGCGAAAGCGCGCGCGGCGCGCGGCGACGGCCTCTGTACTCATGGGCGGATCAACCTCCGGTTCGGCTGAAGTGTCTGGAAGAATCGAAATGCCTTGCGATGGCCCACGCGGTCGCCGCGTCGCGGTGGTGCGACGACCGGCAGCACGGCCGTATCGGCTGAACCTGACATTGAGCCTTCCTCCCGATGACGCGTTTTCCTGCCGTGTTCCTCCCGGCAGGGCGTCGCATTGCAAAGCATGGTCCCAATGGGACGTGATATGTCTGTGTTAAGTTTCAGGTCGATAATGTTATATACCACTTCCCCCTGTCAATCCTCGCCGTTAGCCGTAATCATCGCATCCCTGCACTTCTCGCGGTGCAGCATGGTTTTGTGCGGCATTTGGCGCCCCGGCGGCCAATTTGACTTGTGAGATGGAAAGTGAAAGAATTTTCGCCAACATAAAATAATTTCACCTGTAGCAGGGTGTGGAGGGTCATGTCCCGCATATTGCGCCGCCCGGCAGACGACAGCCTTGCCATCCGCGCGGCATGGCTGCATTTCGGCGCCGGCCTGACGCAGGCCGAAGTTGCCGAGCGGCTGGGCGTATCGAGCGTCAAGGCGCATCGTCTGGTTGCGCGCGCCAGTCAGACGGGCGCGGTCAAGGTGATTATCGAGGGCGATGTCACCGAGTGCCTCCAGCTGGAGGACCAGCTGTCGGAGCGTTTCGGCCTGACGCGTTGCGAGGTTGTGCCCGATCTCTTCGAAAGCGGATTGCCGCTGCGGGCGCTGGGCATGGCCGGCGCCGCCTTCATGCGCCGCGAGATCGAAACCATGCAGGGCGGCGGCGTGATCGGGCTTGGCCACGGACGCACGCTGGCGGCCGCAATCTCCTCCATGCCGAAGGTGGATGGCGGGCAGGTGCGCTTCGTTTCGCTGCTCGGCGGGCTCACCCGCAACTTCCTGGCCAATCCGCATGACGTGATGCACCGTCTGGCCGAGAACACCGGCGCGGCCGCCTATGTGCTGCCGGTTCCGTTTTTCGCCAATTCGGTGGCGGATCGCGATGTGCTGCTGGCGCAACGCGGCGTCAACGATGTTTTCCAGATGGCGTTGAACGCCGACCTGATGTTCGTCGGCATCGGCATCGCGCAGCCAGAGGCGCAGCTTGTCGCCTCGCGCATGATCGATATCGAGGAGATCCGCGAGGTGCAGGCCGGGGGTGGCGTCGGGGAAATGCTGGGCCACTTCTTCGACAGGGATGGCCTGCCCATCGAGACATCATTGTCCGCCCGCACCGTTTCGCCCGGGATCGACCTCCTGAAGAACAGGCGGATCGTGGCGCTGGCCGGCGGCGAAAGCAAGGTTCGGGGCATACGCTCGGTGCTCAAAAGCGGGCTTCTGGCCGGGCTGATAACCGACGAGAAGACCGCATCCGCCCTGCTTGAGACGGATTCGTTCTGAGGCCGGGGATGGGAGGAAAGACAATGCAGGCTTCGTCGAAGGGCAGGGACGTCGTCATTGGCATCGATGCCGGCACATCCGTCATCAAGGCGGTCGCCTTTGACCTGTCCGGACGGCAGATGGCGGTCGCCTCCGTCCTCAACCGCTATTCGCACGGGCCGGATGGCGCCGCAACGCAATCGCTGGACCAGACCTGGGCCGATTGCGTGGAGGCCCTGCGCCAGCTGGTAGCCGGCACGCCGGACCTTGCCGCGCGCGTCGCGGCCCTGTCCGTAACCGGACAGGGCGACGGCACCTGGCTCGTCGGCGCGGGAAACCGCCCGGTTGGCGATGCCTGGCTGTGGCTGGATGCACGGGCCGCGCCGACCGTGCGCCGGCTGCGCGACGCCCCGCACGAGCGGGCCCGCTTCGAGGCGACGGGCACCGGGCTCAATACCTGCCAGCAGGGTGCGCAGATGGCGCATATGGCCAGCGCCGCGCCCGAGCTGCTGCAGCGCGCCGAAACCGCCTTGCACTGCAAGGACTGGCTGTATCTCAACCTGACGGGCGTGCGGGCCACCGACCCGTCGGAAGCCAGCTTCACCTTCGGCGATTTTCGCCGCCGCGCCTATGACGACGCGGTCATCGACGCGCTGGGCCTGACGCGCGAGCGCCGTCTTCTGCCGGACATCATCGATGGCACGCGCGTAACGCACCCTCTGACGCAGGCCGCTGCCGACGCAACCGGCCTTCTCGCCGGAACGCCGGTCTCGCTCGGCTTCGTCGACATGGTGATGACGGCGCTTGGTGCGGGCGTCCATACCGGGCACCGCAATGCGGCCTGTTCCACCGTGGGGTCCACCGGTGTGCACATGCGGGCCGTCGCGGCCGACGACGTGGTCCTGAACGACGAGGGGACGGGCTACGTCATCCTGCTTCCGGTGCCCGGCATGGTCACGCAGGTGCAGACCAACATGGCCGCGACGCTGAACATAGACTGGCTCCTGCGCGTCGCCGGCGACCTTCTGGCAGAGGCCGGCCAGCCCACGGCTCACGCGGACCTCGTCCGCCGGATCGACGGCTGGATGGATCGCAGCCGCCCGGGCTCCATCCTGTACCATCCCTACATTTCCGATACCGGCGAACGCGGACCGTTCATCGACGCCAATGCGCGCGCCAGCTTCATCGGGCTTGCGGCGACCCATCGCTTTTCCGACCTTGTGCGGGCGGTCGTCGAGGGGCTCGGCATGGCCACGCGCGATTGCTACGCCGCGATGGGAGACATGCCGGCCGAGCTGCGGCTGACGGGTGGTGCGGCGCGCTCGCGGGCGCTGCGTGCGGTGCTGTCGGCCGCAATCGGCGCGCCCGTCCGCGTCTCGGCCCGTGAAGAGGCCGGGGCAGCCGGCGCGGCCATGATGGCCGCCGTTGCCATCGGGGCATATCCGGACATGGATTCCTGCATCGCGGAATGGGTGACGCCGCTGCTCGGTGCGCCGGAACACCCGGACCGCGACCTGCAGAAGATCTACGACCGCGATTTCGCCGCCTACGGGCAGGCGCGCCGTGCCCTGGAAGGCGTTTGGCAGACCATGGCGGACAATCGCGGGGCCGGCATCGGCGGGGCCGGCGCCGAGGAACCCGCGCGCGAGCATACGGAACAGACCATGGACGCCGCCGAGGCGTCCGAAGGGAGTGCATGATGAGCGATACCCAAATGATCGATCTTCTGGTTGTCGGCGGCGGCATCAACGGCGCGGGCATCGCGCGTGATGCGGCGGGCCGGGGCCTTTCCGTCGTCCTGTGCGAAAAGGACGATCTGGCGCAGGGCACCTCGTCGCGCTCCGGCAAGCTGGTGCATGGCGGCTTGCGCTACCTGGAATATTACGAGTTCCGCCTGGTGCGCGAGGCGCTGATCGAGCGCGAGGTTCTGCTGAACGCGGCCCCGCACATCATCTGGCCGATGCGTTTCGTGCTTCCGCACAGCCCGAACGACAGGCCGGCGTGGCTGGTGCGGCTGGGCCTGTTCCTCTACGATCATCTCGGCGGGCGTCGGAAGCTGCCGGGTACACGCTCGCTGGATTTGCGGCGGGATCCGGAGGGCGCGCCCATCAAGGACAGCTACACACGCGGCTTCGAGTATTCGGACTGCTGGGTGGACGATGCCCGGCTGGTGGTGTTGAACGCCGTTGGCGCTGCCGAAAAGGGCGCCGAGGTCCTGACGCGCACCGCCTGCACCGGCGTCCGGCGCGTCGACGGCGCCTGGACGGCCGAGTTGACCAACCGCGAAACGGGCGAAAAGCGCACTCTCCGGGCCAGGGTCGTGGTGAACGCCGGCGGCCCATGGGTAAAGGATATCGCGGGCCGTGTCGCCGGCAGCAACAGCCCACGCAATGTGCGCCTTGTGAAGGGCAGCCACATCATCGTTCCGAAGTTCTGGGAAGGCTCGCAGGCCTACCTGGTGCAGAACGACGACAAGCGCGTCATCTTCATCAACCCGTACGAGGGCGACAAGGCGCTGATCGGCACGACCGACATTCCCTATGAAGGCCGGCCGGAGGATGTGACCGCCGACGAAAGCGAGATCGCCTACCTGCTGGACGTGGTGAACCGCTACTTCAAGGAACAGTTGCGGCGCGAGGACATCGTCCATGCCTTCTCCGGCGTCCGCCCCCTGTTCGACGACGGCAAGGGCAACCCATCGGCCGTGACCCGCGATTACACGTTCGACCTCGATGAAACCGATGGCGTGCCGCTGCTGAACGTCTTCGGCGGCAAGATCACCACCTTCCGCAAGCTTGCCGAGCATGCGGTGGAGAAGATCGAGGGGTATTTCCCCGGCATGGCGGGCTCCTGGACCAGCGGCGCGCCGCTGCCGGGCGGTGAAATTCCGAACGCGGATTTCGTCACCTTCACCGAAAGGCTGCGCGAGGCCTATCCCTGGATGCCACGCCGTCTGATGCGCCATTATGCCCGGCTGTACGGGGCGCGGACCCACATCCTGGTGGGCGACGCCGGCAGCGTGAGCGGACTGGGCCGGCATTTCGGCGGCGATCTGTACGAGGCCGAGGTGCGCTATTTGATCGCGCATGAATGGGCGATGACGGCCGATGACGTCCTGGTGCGCCGGACCAAGCACGGTCTGCACCTCAGCGAGGCGGAAAAGGGCGGGTTGGCCGAGTGGTTCGACAACCGGGCCGATATCGCAGCCTGACGCGCAACGACAGCATTGGACGATCCCGACATGGCCCTGACGCTTTCCCTGAACACCAATCCGCTCGTCAATCGTTTTGCCGATGTGGACGACCTGATCGACACCGTGGCGCGGCACCTGCGCATCCGCGATCTGCAACTGACCCACGAGTTCATCAACCCATCCTGGCCGGCCCCCGTGATCCGCCGGTTGACGCGGTCGATGTCCGCCGCGCTGGACCGGACGGGCGTGCGCGTCACATCCGGCATGACGGGCCCGTACGGCCGGTTGAACCATTTCGGACATCCCGACCGCGACGTGCGGCGCTATTATGTGGACTGGTTCAAGACCTTCGCCGACATCACCGCCGACCTCGGCGGGGTTTCGGTGGGCACGCAGTTCGCCATCTTCACTTTCCGCGACTATGACGATCCGGCGCGGCGCGAAGAGCTGACGGCCATCGCCATCGATTGCTGGGCAGAGGTGGCCGAACACGCCAAGGCGGCCGGGCTGGACTATGTCTACTGGGAGCCGATGTCGGTTGGCCGCGAGTTCGGGCACACCATCGCCGAATGCCTGACGCTGCAGAACCGGCTGTCCGCCGCCGGAATGGCCATTCCCATGTTCATGATGGCCGATATCGATCATGGCGACGTGACCTCGCCAAACCCTGACGATACCGACCCCTATGCCTGGGCGCGCGCCGTGCCTACGGTATCGCCCATCATCCACATCAAGCAGTCCAAGATGGACAAGAGCGGCCACCGTCCCTTTACGGCAGAGCACAACGCCAATGGGCGCATCAAGCCGGAACCGCTGCTGGAAGCCCTGCGCGAGGGCGGCGCGAGCGACAATGAAATCTGCCTGGAACTGTCGTTCAAAGAGCGCGAGCCGGACGACCGACGCGTGATCCCGGCCATCGCGGAAAGCATCGCCTTCTGGGCGCCCTATATCGACACCGGGGAATCCGACCTCAAGGTCTAGGCGACGACCCGGCCGGAGGCCGGGCGATCATCCCTGCGGGATGAGGCGCCAAGCCTAGCGACGTTGAAGCACGAAGAAGACGCCTGCCGATACGATGAACAGGCCCAGGATGGCCGTCTGCCAGGTGCTCGGAATGCCCACCATGATCAGGACGTTGCTGACCAGCGTGATGAGAACCACGCCCAGGAGCGTGCCGAGCACGGTGCCCGAGCCGCCGGTTATCCGCGCCCCGCCAAGGATGACCGCGGCGATGACCGAAAGCTCGATGCCGGCAAGGTCGAACGGATTGGCCAGCCGGTTGCTGGATACGTGGATGATGCCGCCGATACCGGCAAGCATTCCGGCCCAGGCGAAGACGAATAGCTGAACGGTCGTCACCTTGTAGCCCAGCCGTTCCGCAATGTCGGGCCTGCCGCCCACGGCATAGACGGCGCGCCCGATCAGGGTGAAGCGCAGGATCGCCCAGGTGGCGAGCGCGGCGACCGCCAGCACCAGCACGAATGCCGGCAATTGCACGGTGAATCCGTTTTCGGCCGTGCGCGTCATCAGGCTGGCCTGGCCGAACCGGTCCATCGCGGCCGGAATGTTCATGAACAGGGCCGTGCCGATGAATGTCAGCAGGAAGCCGCGATAGGCGTATTGCGTGCCGATGGTCACGATCAGCGACGGGGCCTTGAGTGCGTTGACGAGAACGCCGTTGACCGCGCCCAGAAGCGCGCCGCCCAGCGCCGCGATACAGAAGATGACGACCATCCCGGTATCCGGCGCAAACAGCGTGACGGCCTTCGTCACCGCATACATGACGAAGGCCGCGATAGCCGAAAAGGAGACGTCCAGCCCACCGGCCGCCAGCACCATGAGGACGCCGAGAGCGAAGAGCCCGCGCACGACGGATGCCCGCAGGATGTCGAACAGGTTCGCGAGCTGCCAGAAGGCGGGGTTAATCGCGCCGACGCCGACGCAGATGACGACGATCAGAAGCGCGGCGAACGCTTCGGGGTGCCGGCGGAACAGGCTGAGGATACGGACCGGAAGGCTCGGCGTGGCGGTGGTGATCGTGTCGGTGGTCATTCGTGTCAGGCCCTGTTGCGGTTCGTGCCGAGCTGCAATGCTGCGCCCATCCGTTCGTACAGGGCGGCCTCGTCGAGGTCGGTCGCCGCGTCGGTGGAAACGATACGACCCTTCTGCATGACGGCGATCCGGTCGCAGTTCTGAAGCAGTTCCGGCAGGTCGTCGCTGATGATGATGACGGCCATGCCGCCATCGGCGAGGGATTGGATGATGCGGAAGATCGTATCCTTGGATCCGACATCCACGCCGACTGTCGGCCCGTGGAGGATCAGCAGTCTCGGCTGGATCGCCAGCCAGCGGCCGATCAGGATCCTTTGCTGGTTGCCGCCCGAAAGCGACTGTACGGGACGCCGGATATTGGGCGCGACAACTTTCAGCTCCTGCATCAGCCCATTGGCGACCTCGGCGCTCTTGCGCCTGTCGACAAGGCCGAGACGGCCCCGCAGCCTGCGCAGAATGGCCATGACGAGGTTGTCCTCGATCGGCTTTTCAAGAAAGAGGCCCTCCGTCAGCCGGTCCTCGGGCACATAGCCGATGCCTGCCCGGTTGGCCTGCGAAGGGGTCGCCAGCGTGACGGGGCTGCCGGCGATGCGGATTTCGCCGACATCGGCGGGAGAGACGCCGGCGAGGGCCCGGGCCAGCTCGTTGCGTCCCGAATCGAGCAGGCCGGTTATGCCGAGTATTTCTCCTTCGGCCACCGTCAGCGATACGTCGCCGAACGCCGCCTTCCTTCCGAGCGCGCGGGTTTCCAGCAGAGGCTTGCCAATGCGTGGATGGGTGCGATAGCGGCCTTCGTCGATATCGCGGCCGGTCATCAGGGCGGCCAGCTCGCGCTTGGAGACGCCGGCAATGTCGCATTGGCGCACGATCGCGCCGTCGCGCATCACGATGGCCTGGCCGCCGATCGCCTTGCACTCGTCCAGCTTGTGGGTGACGAACAGCACCGAAACACCGTCCGCGTGCAGGCGCCGCACCACAGCGATCAGGTTTTCCACTTCCCGGCGCGTCAGGGAGGTGGTCGGCTCGTCCATGATGACCAGACCGGCGCGACCGGCAATGGCCCGGGCAATGGCGACGAGCTGGCGTGTTGCGATGGGCAGGTCTTCGATGCGACGTTTCAGGAATGCGGTGTCGGTGGGCAGGTCCACCTTGGCCAGAGCGGCGCGCGCCGTCGTCCGCAGCCGTGCGCCGGAAACGCCCCGAAAGAGGCGTCCGTCGCCCTCTACGAGCTGCTGGTTGAGCGCGACGTTTTCTTCCACCGACAGGTTCGGCAGAAGGGACAGGTCCTGGTAGACCGTCTCGATGCCGGCCTTCAGCGCGGCAATGGGGTTCAACCGATCGCGCGTCACGCCGTCGATGACGAGGCTGCCCTCCGTCGCGGGCTGCGCGCCCGACAGGATGCGGATGAGGGTGGACTTGCCACAGCCGTTTTCACCGAGAAGGTGGTATGTCTGTCCACGGTCGATGCGGAAGCTGACGCCGCGCAGCGCGTGAACGCCGCCGTAACGCTTGTGGAGGTTGCTGACCTCCAGAAACGCGGGGCCGTCCTTCGTCTCGCCTGCGGAATTGCCGTCGCGCGCCATTGCCGTGTTCCTGTCATCCGCTTTCGACGGAACGGGCAGCAGCCCGTCCCGTGGCTTCGCCTGTCCTGTCGATCTCAGAACGGATAGTCTTTGTAGTTGTCCTTGGTGACATCCACCCAGGCCTGGCCGCGCACGATCACGCCTTCGCCCGGACCGTCCGTAACGCTGACCTTGTCGTAGCCGGGAACGCCGAGATCCATGCCGTCGGTGATCTCCTCGCCTGCCAATACCTTCGCGGCCAGGATGTTCATGACGTAGCCGGCGTCCTTCGGATCCCAGAAGGCGATGCCGTCGACCGCGCCGGTCTCCAGATACGGGCCGGTATCCTTCGGCAGGCCAAGACCGTAGACACACGTCTTGTCGGCGATGCCGGCTTCCTCGACGGCGCGGCCGATGCCGATGACGTCGATGGCCGAACCGCCCTGGAAGCCCTTGATGTCGGGATGCGCGCGCAGGATCTCGCGGGCAAGCTCATAGGCGCGGTTGGCATCGTTGAAGGATTCGTTCTTGGCCGAGACAAGTTCCATCTTGTCGTACTTCTCGGCATTCTTGGCGCCGCCATCGGCCCACTGCACATGCGTCAGGCTGCCCAGCGAGCCGACGAACGACGTCCACTTGCCTTCGTGGCCCATGCATTCGGCAAGCTGTTCGTTGAAGTGGGCGCCGAACTCGGCGTTGTCGAACGCCTCAAGGTCCACTTCCGTGTTCTGCAGGTTGTCGGCCTCGTGCGTGATCACCTTGATGCCACGCTGCGTCGCGCGGCGCAGGACGCCTTCCAGCGAGGACGGGTCCATGGGCACGACGGCGATGGCGTCCACACCCTGCGCGATCAGATCCTGGATGATGGCGGCCTGCTGCGCCGCGTCCGCCTTGGCCGGGCCTACCTGGCGCGTGGCGATGCCCTCGTGCTCGTCGCCGTAGGCCTTCACGCCTTCTTCCATGCGGGTGAACCAGTTTTCGCCGGTCACCTTGACCACCGTGACGACGGTCTTTTCCTGTGCCGCGAGCGGCGAAGCCATGGCCATGCTCAAGGCGGCGGTGCCCAGAAGGGCAGTCAAGATTCGCATTCCCGTTTCCTCCACAATCCCTCGATCGCTCAGCACTCGCGCGGGAGGGACCGCGCGGGGCAATCGGCTCAGGCCCGCACGCGCATGAAGGGGCGCAGGTCGATCCGCGCCGAGGCAAGGAACAGCAGCAGAAGCAGCCCCCACGCGCAGTCGCGGAAAAAGTTTGAAATGCCCATGAAGTTGAAAAGGCTGGACAGCATCTGCAGTGCCATGGCCGACAGCACGACGCAGACCACGCGGCCATATCCGCCCGATGGACGCACGCCCGCCATCACCACGATCAGGATGGCGATGAGCACATAGGACGTCCCGTAATCCCATTTGACGCTGGAGGTGCGCGCCGCGATCACGAAGCCGGCCACGCCGGCGAGAACGCTGGACAGGAGATAGGTGCCAAACAGCATCCGCCGCACCGGGATACCCGCATAGAACGCCGCGACGGGGTTGCTGCCCATCAGGAACAACCGCTTGCCGAAGGCGCTGAACCTCAAGGCGATGGCAAGAAGGGCCGCAATGGCGATGAACAGGGCGAATGGCAGCGGCACACCGAATACGGGCATGTTGCCGAAATCGTCCATGGGAAGGATGAAGCCCAGCGTCTGCGCCGAACCGCCCGTCAGCCCCACGGCGATCCCGGTGAACAGGAGTTGCGTGCCCAGGGTGGCGATGATGGGCGTCAGGCCGGCATAGCCGACAAGCAGGCCGTTGACGATGCCGCCGGCAATGCCCGTGGCCAGCGCGAGGCCGAAGAAGACCCAGGTATAGGCAAGGGGTGCCGCGTCCGGCGCTGCGATGAGGGGCGCCAGCAGCGCCGCCACGATGCCGGCGAGGTTGGCCAGGGCGATCCCCGAAAGGTCGATGCCACCATTTCCGGACACCATCGCCAGCATCACGCCGAGGGCCAGAAGACCCAGTTCGGGAACCTGCGCGCCCATCGACTGGAAATTGAACAGGCTTGTGTAGGAGGGGCCCACGAGCGCAAGCGCCGCGACGATGATGAGCGCATTGACCGCAACCAGAAATGTAAATTGGCGGTCGAGCTGCTCGCTCATGCGTAAACCTCCCAGCCGTCTAACCGGCAGCGGATATGCTGCTGGCGCCTCCCTGACGTGCAGCGCCACACTAAGCTGTCGATGACATATGTCAATCGTTTTTGAATAATGACAGCCGTGCGCAAATCCTCTATGAGCCGTAGGTGAGGGAGGCGCGGCCATGTCGGGTCGGCGCAGGGAGAGGTCAGGTCCATGCAGCGTTTCATCAACAACCCGGACGATCTCGTCGACGAAACGGTAGCCGGCTTCGTCAAGGCGCACAGGCATCTGGTGCGTCTTCATCCGGAGAATCCACGGGTGGTGCTTTCCGTCGACGCGGCCACGCCCGGGCGGGTCGGCATCGTGACCGGCGGCGGCTCGGGCCACGAGCCGGCCTTTATCGGCTATACGGGCCGCAACATGGTCGATGCGGTGGCAGTGGGCGAGCTTTTCTCGTCACCGACGGCGAAAAGCTTTGCGGACGCCATCCGGGCGGCGGATGGAGGCGCCGGGGTTGCCGTCCTGTACGGCAATTATGCCGGCGACAACATGAACGTCAAAATGGCGACGCGCATGGTCGGCAAGGACGGGATCGAGGTGGCGACCGTGGTTGCCAACGACGATGTCCTGTCCGCGCCCTTGGCGGAGCGCGAGAAGCGGCGCGGCGTCGCGGGCGAGATCTTCATGTGGAAGATCGGCGGGGCCCGCGCGGCCGAGGGCGCGTCGTTGGCCGAGGTACAGGCGGCAGCGCAGAAGGCGGTCGACGCATGCCGCTCGGTGGGCGTCGGGCTCGGGCCATGCACGCTGCCGGCGGTGGGGCATCCCAATTTCAGCATCGAGCCCGGCACGATGGAGGTCGGCATCGGCCACCATGGCGAGCCGGGAACCAAGGTGGAAGCCCTTCGCACCGCCGACGAGGTCGCCGACGAGATGCTCGACATCGTCATGGCGGAGCACGAGGTGTCCACCGGGGGCGAGGTGGCTGTGCTGGTATCCGGCCTCGGCGCCACACCGGTAAACGAGCTCTATGTTCTCTACGACCGGGTCGAGAAGGGACTTTCGAGGCGAGGCCTGTCCGTTCACAGGGCATTCGTCGGCAACTACTTCACCTCGCTGGAAATGGTGGGCGCGACGTTGACGGTGATGGTGCTGGACGACGAGCTCAAGCGCCTTCTCGACATGGAAACCGCCTCTCCGGCGTTGTAAGGACCAGGATGATGGAAGCTATCGACAATGCCGGCAACGGCGTGATCGTTGAAGAGATCGCGGCCGTCATCGTGGCCAACAAGGCCTATCTGTCCGAAATCGACGGCAAGATCGGCGATGGAGACCACGGCGTGAACATGGCCAAGGGATTTGGCCGCGCGGCCGAGCGTATCCATGGCCAGGGGGTCAGCCTGGAAGAGGCGATGGCGACGCTTTCGGATGTCCTGATGTCTGAGATCGGCGGCTCGATGGGGCCTCTCTACGGGCTGATGTTCGAAGACATGGCAGCGGCGCTGAAGGGCCGCGACACCATCGATGCCGATACCTTCTCGGCCATGCTCAACGCCGGGCTGGACGGGGTGCGCGGCGTCGGTGGCGCCGATGTGGGCGACAAGACGTTGATGGATACGCTCGTACCCGCCGTCGCCGCTTTCGATGCGCACAAGGCGGAGGGATTCGCCACGGCCCTCGAAGCGATGAGCGCGGCGGCCGAGAAGGGGCGCGACTCCACCGTGGATCTGGTTGCCAGGATCGGCCGCGCCAGCCGGCTCGGGGAGCGGTCGCGCGGTGTCCTGGACGCCGGGGCGACATCCTGCTGCCTCATCCTGTCGACATTCGGCGGCGCCATCGCCCGCCGGCTTGGCTGACGGCTTGCGCATGAGCCGGATTCCGGCGGACACTGCGCCATGGGCAGGATAGAATCGAGCGATCTGGTCGATATCTTCCGCGTGGTTTCCGCGCGGTTGTCGGAAGCGCGCGGCTGGCTGGGAGAGCTGGACGGCGCCATCGGAGACGCGGACCATGGCGCGTCCATGGCCGAGGGGTTTGCGGCCATCGTCCGCGCGACCCGGGATGCGGCGGCAAGCGGTACGCCTGCCGGCGCCTTGTTTCCCATTGCCGCGCGGTCTTTTCTCAGCGCCGTGGGGGCGACGGCCGGGCCGCTGTATGCCAGCGCCCTGCTGCGGGCCGGACAGGGGCTCGAAGCCGCCGAAAGCCTGTCGGACCGCGACATAGCCAAGCTGATTCCGGCCATGGCGGACGGCATTCGCCAGCGCGGCAAGGCCGCCGCCGGCGACAAGACCATGATGGACGCATGGGGCCCTGCGGCCCGCGCCGTGGAAGCGGCCCTCGCGGCAGGGGCCTTGCCGCCGCGCGCGCTCGATGCCGCACTGGAAGCGGCCATGGACGGACGTGATTCCACCAGGGCCATGGTGGCCTCGAAGGGCCGCGCGGCGCGCCTGGGCGAGCGGAGCCTCGGGCACCTGGACCCGGGCGCCGCATCCGCCGTCATCGTCATCGAAGGGTTCCGCGAAGGACTGACGCTGATCCTGGAGCGCAAGGGCGAGGCCGGCCGATGACGCGTATTGCCGGAAAGGCGTCGGGCGAGCCGGGGGTGATGCCGCTGCGCTTCGGCGACGATGCGCTGCTGTGGGCAGCCTGGCTGTACTACGAAGAAGGGATGACCCAGGGCGACATCGCGTCGACGATGGGCGTATCGCGGGCGTCCGTGAACGCCTATCTGGCCGACGCGCGCACCCGCGGCCTCGTCAATATCGAGATTGAGCCGGTCAAGTTCCGGGCATTGTCCCTGGCGCAGGCCCTGAAGGAACATTTCGGGCTTCAGGATTGCCTCGTCATCCCTACGGATGGCGGGGAGCGGTCGCTGATCGCGCGGCTCGGGGCTGCCGGCGCGCAGGCTTTGTCGTTCCATGTACGGTCCGGCGATACGATCGCCGTCACATGGGGCCGGACGATGCTTGCCTTGGCGCAGGCGATGCAGGCGCCCGGCCTGGCCGATATCCGCGTGGTGCAGGCCACCGGCGGCACGACCGCCAAGATCCCCTGGACGCCGGAGGCCTGCGCCTCACGGCTGGCCGAGGCACTCGGCGCCCGCTGCATTCCGTTGTCGGCGCCGGCCATCGTATCCAGTGCCACCGTGCGCGACATGCTTGTGAGCGAGGCCGTCCTGGCCGAGCAGATGGACGTTCTAGCGCAAGCGAACCGCATCGTGCTGGGCATTTCCTCGTTACGGCCAGAAAGCACGATCCACACGAGCGGCTTCTTCGACGGGGTGACGCAGCACCTTCACTATCAGGACGCCATCGGCAGCATTGCCGGCCGCTTCATCTCGACGCGCGGGGAAGCCGTGCCCGGGCCATTGGACGGACGAACCGTGGGGGTCGACCTTTCTGCGCTCCGGAGGATTCCGCAGCGCATCGCCGTCGCCGGCGGGGTGGACAAGGTTCCGGCCATACTGGCCGCGCTGCGGGGTGGCTTCGTCAGTGTGCTGGTGACCGACGCTTCGACCGGGCGGGGCATTCTGACGGCCGAGGGCTTCCACGATACGCCGCGCCGTTCGGCGCCGCCGGCGCAGACGCCACTGGCGGCGCGGACGCGGGTCAAGAAACTCCTGAACGATCCCCATGACGCCATCGATGAGATGCTGGCGGGGGCGGCGGCGGCGCATGGCGATATCCTGGCCCCCGTCATCGATGCACCGCGCGCCATCGCCCGTACGGATCTGCCGCGGCCCGGCAAGGTCGGGATCGTGGTGGGGGGCGGCTCCGGGCACGAGCCGGGCTTCTGGGGCTATGTCGGCCCCGGCCTGGCGGATGCCGCCGCCATCGGCAACGTGTTCTCCGCGCCGCCGCCGGACCCGATCCTGGCGGCAACGCGCGCCGTCGATGCCGGCGCGGGGGTATTGTACATCTACGGAAACTTCTCGGGCGATGTCATGAACTTCGACATGGCGGCAGAGCTTGCCGCGGCGGAAGGCATTGCCGTCCGGTCGATCGTCACGACGGACGACGTCGCCTCGTCACCGGCGGAGTCGCGCGCCGCGCGGCGCGGTGTGGCCGGCAACGTCTTCGTTTTCAAGGTGGCGGGTGCGGCCGCCGAGAGGCGCCTGCCGCTGGACGCCTGCGAATCCATCGCACGGCGGGCCAATGCCAGAACCTACACGATGGGTATCGCGCTGGAGGCCGGTTCGCTTCCTGAAACACGCCGCCCCAGTTTCGTCATCGGGCCGGAGGACATGGAAATCGGCGTCGGTGTCCACGGCGAGCCCGGTATTGCGCGGCAGCCCGTTGCCACGGCCGATGCCGCGGCAGACCTGATGCTGGACCGGATCCTGTCCGAGATGCCCGCAACCGAAGGCGACCGCGTGGCCGTGCTGGTCAACTCTCTTGGCGGCACGCCGACGATGGAACTCTATATCGTCTATCGCCGCGTCCGCGAGCGTCTGCGGGCAAGGGGGCTCAACGTGGCGATGAGCCTTGTCGGGCCCTACTACACCTCGCTCGATATGGCCGGCGTATCGCTGTCCATCATGCATCTCGACGACCAGCTCGCCGATCTCCTGAAAGACCCGTGCCGCTCAGCCGCATTGGAATGGGGGACATGAGCTTGAGTTCGAGCTCCTGTCGTGTTGATCCTGTGGTTGAGGCAGGTGGTACAGGGGGAGCAAGCCGGTGGAGCCGTTTTCGACGTCGTTGCTGATCTTCACGATCGTCGTTGTCGGGGCCATAGCGGCCATGGCGGTCGGGCCCTCTCTCCGGCCGCACCACATATCGACGGAAACGCGCGATGTGGTGAAGCTCGGCATCGGCATGGTGTCGGCCATGAGCGCGCTGATCCTGGGGCTTACCGTTTCTTCGGTCATGTCCAGCTACAACCTGACCGAACGGGACGTACAGCAATACGCAACCGACCTCGTCAACCTGGACGGGGCGCTACGGGATTATGGAGCTGGGGCCGACGCCGTGCGCGCCGACCTGCAGCAGTTTACGGTGCTGTCGCTTGCCGAGGCGTGGCCCGCGCGCCGCAGCCTGATGCCGGGTGCGGAGGAAACCGATGTCGAGCAGGCGCTGGCCGCGATCGGAACGGCCATTTTCGACCTGCCGGGCGACAGCGCCGACGCTGCGCAGGACCGCAGCGCGGCGGTGGCGATGTATCGCAAGGTGCAGCAGGATCGCTGGAAGATCGGGATCGAGAGCTATTCTTCGGTCAACCCGATCATGGTCGTCGTGCTGACCGTCTGGTTGACGCTGATCTTCATCTCGTTCGGACTGTTCGCACCGCGCAATATCGTGTCGGTGCTGTTCCTTATCATCTGTCCGGCCTGCATAGCCGCGACGATCTACCTGATACTGGATCTGAACACGCCCTTCGAGGGCATGACCGCCATCGCGCCCGTGCCACTCGAACGTGCGTTGCAGCACCAGATGAAACCCTGACGACCGCTCAGCCGATCTCGGCGGCGATGGCCTTGCCGGCGGCCATGGTGTCGGCCTGGCCCCCGAGGTCGCGCGTGCGGCCGGACGGGCTTGTCAGCACGCGCTCGATCGCCTCCACGATTGCCCTGGAGGCGCTGGCCTCTCCCAGATGCTCAAGCATCATCGCGGCCGTCCATATCTGGCCGACCGGGTTTGCTATGCCTTGTCCCGCGATATCCGGCGCCGAGCCGTGCACCGGCTCGAACAGGGATGGAAAATCGCCCTCCGGGTTGATGTTGGCCGACGGGGCGATGCCGATGGTGCCCGTGCAGGCCGGACCGAGATCGGACAGGATATCTCCGAACAGGTTGGAGGCGACGACGACGTCGAACCTGTCCGGGTTCAGCACGAAATGCGCGGTCAGGATATCGATGTGATATTTGTCCCAGCGCACGTCCTCGTAGGCCTTCGCCATCTCCTCCACGCGCTCGTCCCAGTACGGCATGGAAATGGAGATGCCGTTGGATTTGGTGGCAGAGGTCAGGTGCTTTGCCGGCCGCGTCCGGGCCAGGTCGAAGGCATAGCGCAGGATACGGTCCACGCCGTGACGGGTCATGACCGTTTCCTGAAGAACCACCTCGCGCTCGGTGCCGGGGAACATCCTGCCGCCGATGGACGAATATTCGCCCTCGGTATTCTCGCGTACGACATAGAAGTCGATGTCGCCGGGCTTGCGCCCCGCCAGCGGGCAGGGCACGCCCGGCATCAAGCGCACCGGGCGCAGGTTCACATACTGGTCGAATTCGCGGCGGAACTGCAGCAGCGAGCCCCAGAGGGACACATGGTCGGGTATCTTCTCCGGCCAGCCCACCGCCCCGAAGAAGATCGCATCGTGCGAGCCGATCTGCGCCTTCCAGTCTTCCGGCAGCATCGTGCCGTGCTTTTCGTAGTAATCGTAGGACGCGAAGTCGAACACGTCGAAGCGCAGGTCCAGGTCGAATGCCCTGGCGGTCGCCTCCAGAACCCGGATGCCTTCCGGCATGACTTCCTTGCCGATGCCGTCACCCGCTATGACCGCGATCCGGTAGGCGTTTCCATTGCTGCTCATCTTCAGGTTCCCGTCCTTTGGGCTATTGTCCGGCGGCAAGCCCGGCGCGCTCGATGAAGGGGCGCCAGAACTCGATCTGCGAGGTCAGTTGCGTTTCCAGCGCCTCGGGCGTCGCATCCGCCTGCGTCACGGGCGCGGTGCCGAGATCGGTGAATCGCTGCACCAGTTTTTCGTGTGTCAGGCCCTTCTGCAACGCCGAAACCAGCGCATCACGGACATTCGGTTCGATCCCTTTCGGGGCGTAGACCCCATGCCAGACGGTGATGACGAAATCGTCCAACCCGGCTTCGGTCGCCGTCGACACGTCGGGCAGTTGCCCGATGCGGCCCGGCGTGGTGACGGCATAGGCCTTCACCTGCCCATCCAGGATCGGCTGCGTGGTGTTGGTGGTCTGGTCGCATGTCAGGTCGACATGGCCGCCCAAAATATCTGTCATGATCGGCCCGTTGCCCTGATACGGCACGGTGGTCATTTCGGTATCGATGGCCGACATGAAGAGCATGCTGCACAGATGCGACGCCGCACCGACACCCGCATTGGCCAGCGTGTAGGCCTGCGGGTCCGCCTTGATGGCCGTGACCAGCTCCTGCAACGTGCCTTCCGCCATGTCCTTGCGCCCGATGATCGTCATCGGCGCATTGGTGACGAGGCCGATCGGCTCGAAGCTCTCCACCGGATCGTAGGGAAGATTGGCATACAGCGACGGCGCCGTGGACATGCCGATATGGTGCACGAGGATCGTGTAGCCATCCGGCGCGGCCTGCGCTGCCTGCCCGGCGCCCAGCGTGCCGCCGGCGCCGCCGACATTCTGCACCACCACCTGCTGCCCAAGCTCCTGCGACATCGCCTCGGCGGTCAGCCGGGCGACCGTATCGGTGGGCCCGCCCGCCGAGAACGGCACGATCATGGTGATCGGCTTGTCGGGATAGGATTGCGCCATGGCGCAGAACGAGACCGCGCTGAGCAGCGAGGCCATGGTGAAAGCGTATTTTCTCATTGTTTCTCCTCCCCTTGCATTATTTTTTTAATCTACTCGGCAATCTCCCTCATGACGCTGTACAGCGCCGATTTCGCCTCGAAGCCTACGCCGGGAATATCGGGAAGGCCAACCAGGCCGCCTTCCACGGCGATGCCGTCGGCGAAGCCGCCAAAGGGCTGGAACACGTCGGGGTAGGATTCATTGCCGCCGAGATGCAGGCCGGCTGCGATGTTCAGTGACATCTGGTGCCCGCCATGCGGCACGACCCGGCGGCTGGACCAGCCCAACTCTTCCATGACATCCAGCGTGCGCAGATATTCGACGAGGCCGTAGGACAGCGCGCAATCGAACTGCAGCCAGTCCCGGTCGGGGCGCATGCCTCCATGGCGCAGGAGATTGCGCGCGTCCTGATGCGAAAAGAGGTTCTCGCCCGTTGCCATCGGCCCGGCATAATGGTTCGCCAGTTCGGCCTGCAGCGCGTAATCCAGCGGATCGCCTGCTTCCTCGTACCAGAACAGGTCGTAGGGGCCGAGCGCCTTTGCATAGGCGATGGCGGTCTCCAGGTCGAAACGGCCATTGGCGTCGACTGCCAGGCGGGCGCCGCTTCCGACCACCGACAGCACGGATTCGATGCGCCGGAGATCCTCGTCGAGGGGGACGGCGCCGATCTTCATCTTGACGACCTCGTAGCCCCGGTCGAGATAGGATCGCATCTCGTCCTTGAGCTTTTCATCGTCCTTGCCCGGGTAGTAGTAGCCACCGGCCGCATAGACCCAGACCTTCTCGTCGGCGACGCCGCCGCGATACCGGTCGGCCAGGAGGCGCCATAGCGGCACGCCGGCAATCTTCGCGACGGCATCCCAGACCGCCATGTCGATCGTGCCGACCGCAACCGACCGCTCGCCGTGGCCGCCCGGCTTCTCGTTCTGCATCAGCGTGCGCCAGATGGCGAACGGGTCCAGATTGTCGTTGCCAGCGTCCACCAGCGTCTTCGGGTCGGCTTCCAGGAGCCGCGGGAAAAACCGCTCGCGCATCAGCGCGCCTTGCCCGTAGCGCCCGTTGGAGTTGAAGCCGTAGCCGATCACCGGCTTGCCATCGCGCACGACATCGGTCACCACGGCGACCACCGAACAGGTCATCTTCGAAAAGTCGATATAGGCGTTGGCGATGGGAGAGGCGATGGACACCGTCTTCTCCCGGATATCAACGATACGCATGGGCAAGCTGCTCCTTTTTCCTTCGGCATGGATACGGCTTTGATCCGCCGTCGATCCAATGCCATGATCGGCTAGCCCCATGCCGTGTCGGCATGGGCGTTGATGAGGGCGACGTGGACGGCATCTGGCTTGAAGACTTCATGGCGGTGGTGGAGGAGGGTGGCTTCTCGCGGGCGGCGGCCTGTCGCAACGTGACCCAACCCGCCTTCAGCCGGCGCATCCGCGCGCTGGAGGCATGGGTGGGTGCATCGCTGTTCCAGCGCCTGCCGCACGGCGTGGCGCTGACGCCGGCGGGGGAAGCCTTCGCCGAGCTGGCCCCGGACCTGCAACGCCGCATCGCCCATATTGCCCGCAGGGCACGGGAGGCTGCCGGGCCGACCACGTCCGCTGTGCCTTTCGCCGCCACGCAGACCCTGTCCTTCGTTTTCTTTCCCGATTGGATCCGGCGCATGGGCGAGGGGTTCGAACTCGGGCCCATCCAGCTCAACGCCGCCAACATGGCAATGTGTGCCGAGATGATGCGCCGGCAGGCCGCCGAGTTCCTGATCTGCCATCATCACCCGTCCATCGACGATCCATTCGATGGGCGGCTCCAGCATCGCGTCATCGGCAGGGACAGGATGGTGGCCGTTCACGCGCCGGGGTTGGATGGGGGCGACATTCCGCATCTCGCCTACAGCACCGAATCGGGGCTTGGCCGTATCGCTTCCGCCTGTGTGCCCTCGGTCACCGTTGCCACCGGAGAAAGCCCAGCCTTCACGTCGCATCTGGCCGCCGCCTTGCGCGGCGCAGCGGTGGGCGGAGCCGGCTATGCCTGGCTGCCGCTGCAACTGGTGGCCGGCGACCTTGCGGACGGCAGGCTCGTGCGGATGGCGGGCGACCTGCCGGAGATCGACATCAACATCTGCATCTTCCGGCAGGGGGTTCTCAGCGCCGCGGCGGAACGGGTGTGGAAGCGCGTGCTTCTGGCCTGACGCCGCCGCGCGTCGCGACATAGCCTGCGATGGCCGACAATGCCGACAGGATGGCCGCGCCAAACATGGCCAGTGCGGTTGCACGGCCGATGCCGGCATCGCCGAGACTGTCGGCGGCAGCGCCACCGAAAGCGAAACCCAGGGCGGCGACGGCCAGAAGGCTTCCCGTGCGGGCCGCCACGTTGTTGATGCTGGACGCGGTTCCGCTGCGCCCCTCCGGAACCGCGTCCAGCACCACCGTCGTCAATGGCGGCACGGCCATGGTCATGCCGCAGCCGAGGACGATCAGACCCGGAAGATAGCCGAGCCAGTAGCCGGCTTGCGGCGCGCCGACGCCGATGAGCGCGAAGCCGGCCGCGGCGAGAAGCGGTCCGACGGTCAGGGACAGCCTGGGTCCGGCCCTGGCTGCATAACGGCCCGACAGGCTCGAGAAGAGACCCATGATGATCGAGATGGGAAGCAGGGCCGCACCGGCTTCCAGCGCGTCGAAACCGCGCGCCTCGATCAGGGACAGTGGCACCATCAGGAGGCCGCCGGAAAACGCCGCATACAGAAGCACGGTTTGCAGGTTGACGCCGGAAAACACCCGGTTGGCGAACAGGTCCGGAGGCATCATCGGGTTGGGGCAGCGGAACTGCCATGCGATGAAGCCGGCAAGAAACGGCAGCGACAGGGCAAGCAGCATGCCACCTTGCAACAAGGCTCCTTCGCCCATTCGCACCAGGCCGAGGCTCATCAGCCCGAGGCTTGCGGTCGCAAGCGCGGCCCCCGCAAGATCGACGGGACCGGCATCCCTGGCTGCATCGCGGCCGCCTGCCGGGCGCGCCAACGCCCATGCGGCCGCCGCCAGCGGCAGGTTTATCAGGAAAACGACCCGCCAGCCGGCGACATCGACCAGAAATCCGCCGAGAAGCGGCGCGATGGCGGTGGTTATGGCGCTGGATGCGGCCCAGATGCCAATGGCCCGGCCCCGTGCCTCGCCACGAAAATTCTGCGCCAGCAGTGCCAGACTGGCGGGCACCAGCACCGCGGCGGCCATCCCCTGGAACAGGCGCGCGGCAATCAGCCAGCCGACGGCCAGGGCGAGGGCGCAGAGCAGGGAGGCCAGGGAAAACAGAACGAGACCGAGGCGGAAGGTACGGGCATAGCCGCGCCGGTCTCCCAGCGTCCCGGCCGGCAGCATCAGGCTTGCCAGCGTCAGCAGGTAGCCGCTGACCACCCATTGCAGGGCGCTGAACCCGGCCTCGAGGCTGGCGCCGATGGCGGGCAGCGCGACGTTGACGACGGTTCCGTCGATGAAGGTCAGGCTGGAGCCGAGGATTGTCGCGGCAAGGATGCGCCATTGCGCGCCAGTGAATGCGGGTGTCACGGCCAAGGGAGCCCTCCTGCACCCGCCAGGCGGGGATTTGCGATAGAAGCAACTAAATAGTGCGCAACCGCGATTCGAGGACGACGTGCCCGAGACGATCGACGTGGGCTTCATCATCGCCGCCACGCTGGCGGCGTTTTTCGTGGGCCTGTCAAAGGGCGGACTGTCCATGGTGGGCATGCTGGGGGTGCCCGTGCTGGCCCTGACCATGCCGCCCTTGCAGGCGACGGCCCTTCTGGCCCCGATCTACGTGGCCAGCGACATGGTCGGCGTCTACCTGTACCGGCATCGCTTCTCTGGCCGCAACCTGGCCATCCTGATCCCGGCGGCGGGCCTTGGCATCGGCGTCGGCTGGGCCACCGCCAGCATCGCCGATGCGCGCCTCGTGACGCTGATGATCGGGCTGATCGGCCTTGTCTTCTGCGTCGACATGTTCCTGAAGCGCAAACGCACGGTGCCGCCGCGCCCGGCCGATGTGCCGCGCGGCGTCATCTGGGGCGCGGTCATCGGCTTCACCAGCTTCGTGTCGCATGCGGGCGCGCCGCCCTTCCAGGTCTATGTCCTGCCGCAGCGGCTGGAAAAAACTGTCTTCGCCGGCACGACGACCATCACCTTCGCGGCGGTCAACGCCATGAAGCTGGTACCCTACACGGCACTCGGCCAGTTCACCCTGCGCAATCTGGAGTTTGCGGCGATGCTTCTGCCGGTCGCGCTTGTCGGCACGGTTGCGGGTTGGTGGCTGGTGCGGGTGCTGCCGGAGCGCGGCTTCTACCTTTTCGTGCAGACGACCCTGTTTCTCGTGTCGCTGAAATTGGTGGCCGACGCGTTCTTGTCCTAACCGTTCGGCCTAGTAACGCACCGGAACGAGTAGCGCGGATTCCGTGAAGATGTGCCTCATGCGAGCTATTCAGGACATGGAAAGGAGGCCGGTCATGGCTTCTCGTGCATTTGTGCGCGCCCGCATCGACGAGCGCATGAAAGACGAGGCAGCGGCCGTGCTGGCCGAAATGGGGCTGACCGTGTCCGATGTTGTGCGGATGACGTTGACCCGCGTTGCAAAGGACAAGGCTTTGCCCTTCGAATTGAAGGTACCGAACGCCGAAACGCACGCCGCGATTACGGAATCGCGCGCCTTGGCGAAGGCCCGTAAGGCACGGTTCAGCAGCGGTCAGGAATTGTTTGATGGCCTCGACGAAGAAAACCGCAAGTAGAAAGTGGGCTTCGCTGCCAAGATCGGCCGACTATACGAAGAGCTTCGTAAAGGATTGGTAGCGGCTGTCCCGTTCTGGCCGCTACAACATGCGCCAGATCAAGAAGGCCATGCTTCTTCTGATAGCGAACGACGAACCGCTCGGCCCGGAATGGCTTGACCACGCCTTGAAAAGGGACTGGGCCGACCACCGGGAATGTCATATCGGCGGAGATTGCCTTCTGGTGTTTTGGGTGGACGGCAACAGCGTGATCTTCGTGCGCGCCGGTACTCACGCTGATCTGTTCGAGTAACCGACGCGTTCCAATCCTTAAGCGCCGTCGCCGCGGGCGACCGCGCCGCGTCGTTCCGCAAAGAAGAAGGGACGCAGCTTCACACCCACGACGTTGCCCGCAAATGCCGCGACCGCCCACAGCCAACCGTGCAGGCTGCCGGACGCGATGCCGGAAAAGTAGGCCCCGATGTTGCAGCCATAGGCAATCCGCGCGCCGTATCCGAGCAACAGTCCGCCGATGATGGCCGCCAGCAGGGAACGCAGCGGGATACGCAATGAGGGGGCGAAACGGCCCGCCAGCGCCGCAGCCAGCATGGCGCCGGCGATGATGCCGAAATTCATGACCGAGGTGATGTCGGCAAAGACGCTTTCCGACAAGGCGCGGGCATTGCCCGGCATCTGCCAGTAGGCCCATGCGGTCGGGTCTATGCCGACAAGTTGCGCGGCCTTGGCACCCCACAGGGCAAAGGCGGAGGTGATGCCCCATGGCCGACCGGCCAAAGCCAAGGTGACGAAGTTGAGGATCGCCAGCGCAACCGCACCGAACACCAGCGGCCACGGGCCCCGCAGGTAACGCTGCAACCCGTGGCGGGGCGAGGGCGGCGCCTGCTCCAGCCTGCCGCCGTTGCGACGCTTTTCGATCACCACCGTCAGGGCAGCGATGGCCGCGAACAGGGCCAGCGAAACCGCGATGCCGAGCGGCGCGCCGAGCGAGACCAGCGTTACCGGCTGGAATGACGGGAGGGCTAACCACCAGTCGAAATGAATCGTGGCCAGGACCGAGCCGATGATGAAGAACACCAGCGTCACGACCATCCGGGCATTGCCGCCGCCCGCGGTGAACAGCGTGCCGGATGCGCAGCCGCCGCCCATCTGCATGCCGATGCCGAACATGAAGGCGCCGATGACGACCGAAGTCGATAGGGGGGAGACGTTGCCGCGCACCTCTTCGCCGAAAAGCGTGCCGGAAGCGAGGGCGGGAAAAAACAGAAGCACCGCGACGGCCAGAAGCACCATCTGCGCCCGAAGGCCACGCCCGCGCCCCTCCAGGATGAAGACCCGCCATGCCGAGGTAAAGCCGAAGGCCGCATGATAGAGCGCCATTCCCAGGGCGCCACCCGTCAGGAACAGCGCCCCCTGCCTGGGGCCGAAGGCCAATGCCAGCGCGACCGTGCCGATGGCGAGAGCGGCGAGCGCCCCGAAGCCGGGAAGCCCGGGGGATGGGGCCGTGGCACCGGGACGCGGTGCGGCGATGGTGGACATGGCGAACCTCGGAAATGGGGGATGGCTGTGTTTGACGCCGAAGATAGAGCGGGCCCGGCCGCATTGCGAAGCATGGCTTATCATATTTCCGGCCTGACGCGGCATGGTGTTCTATCGGCAGGCCCCGGCCCTAGACCTGGGCGTGCGGATCCAGCGCGTCGCGCAGGCCATCTCCGAGAAACGAGAAGGCCAGCACCGTCGCGATGACGGGCAGCATCGGGAACAGCAGCCACGGATACAGCGCCACGGCCTCGATGTTCTGCGCCTCCGTCAACAGGACGCCCCAACTGGTGATCGGCGGCCGCAGCCCGAGGCCGAGAAAGCTGAGCGCCGTCTCGGCGAGGATCATGGTGGGAATGGACAGCGATGCCGAGGCGATCAGATGGCTCATGAAATTGGGGATCAGGTGTCGCCCGATGATACGGGCGGGCCTGGCCCCCATGGTGACGGCGGCGGCGGTGAAGTCTTCCTCGCGCAGGGACAGGAGCTTGGAGCGCACGGCGCGCGCCAGCGACGGCCAGTCCAGAAGGGCGAGAATGAGGGTGATGCCGAAATAGACGAGAAGCGGGCTCCAGGTGACAGGCAGCGCAGCGGACAGGGCCAGCCACAGCGGAAGCTCGGGAATGGAGCGTAGCACTTCCGTCACACGCTGCACCCAATAGTCGATCCTGCCTCCGAAATACCCGGCCATGCCCCCGAAGAACAGGCCGAGCATGAAGGACAGGGCAACGCCGACGAGGCCGATGGTGAGCGATATGCGGGCGCCGTAGAGAATGCGCGACAGCATGTCCCGCCCCAGCCGGTCAGTGCCCATCAGGAACAGTGTGCCGCCCTCCGGCGGGCAGACCAGATGCAGGTCGCCCTCGACCAGGCCCCAGAAGGAATAGGGCTCGCCCCGGCAGAAAAAGCTCAGCGGCATCGGGGTGGTACGCTCTTCGGCATAGCTGCGCTCGAGCGTCTCCATGTCGAGCGTTCCCACCATGCGGTAGGTGAAGGGGCCGATGAAACTGCCCTCGTGGAAAAGATGCACCGGCTGCGGCGGCATGAAGATGAAATCGGTATGGCGTGCGGCCAGCGGATAGGGCGCCAGGAACTCGGAGATCAGGATGGAGGCGTAGGCCAGCCCGAGGAAGACCAGCGAGAACAGCGCCAGCCGGTGCCGGCAGAAGCGCCACCAGACGAGCTGACCCTGCGACGCGCGCAGGAACCGCTCCGACCGCATGGTGCCGACGGCCTGCGTGCGGCCAGGGTCGAACGGCTCGGTGGACACGAAATGGGGCAGCCGCCCGCTCATGCCTTGCGCTCCGCCTGCAGGCGGACACGCGGATCCACCATGGCCAGCAGGATATCGGACAGGAACATGCCGACGACGGTCAGCAGCGCCAGGAACATCAGGAAAGAGCCCGCCAGATACATGTCCTGGCTGCGCAGGGCCGACAGCAGCATCGGCCCCGTGGTCGGCAGCGACATGACGGCCGAGACGATGACGGAACCCGAGACCACCTGCGGCAGCAGGGTGCCGATATCTGAGATGAAAGGATTCAGCACGGCGCGCAGCGGATAGCGGCGCAGCAACCGGCCCTCGGGCACGCCGCGTGCCCGCGCGGCGACGACGTAGGGGCGATGCAACTCGTCCATCAGATTGGCCCGCAGGCGGCGGATCATTCCGGCGGTGCCCGCCGTGCCGATGACGACCACCGGCACCACCAGATGCGCCAGCAGCGATCCGGCCTTGGCCGCGCTCCACGGCGCATCGACATATTCCGGATCCGTCAGTCCGCCGATGGACAGCCCGAAATAGCGGTTCGACAAATACAGAAGGATCAACGCCAGCAGGAAGTTGGGCGTCGCGAGCCCGAGATAGCCCAAAAACGAGAGCCCATGGTCTGCAAGGCCGTATGGGCGAGTCGCCACATAGATGCCGATGGGAAAGGACACGGCATAGATGAAGAGGATGGTGGCGAAGTTCAGCACCAGCGACAGGAAGAGGCGGTCTCCGACGACGTCGCTGACGGGCATGCCGTATTCGAAGGAATAGCCCAGATCGCCCTGCAGCAATCCGCCCACCCAGGTCAGGTATTGAAGCGGCATGGGCTTGTCGAGACCGTATTGCTGGCGCAGGAACTCGATCCTGTCCTGGTCCACCGTCTCGCCCGATGCCTGCATTTCGGCGATGGTCGTGGTGAGGTAATCGCCGGGTGGCAACTGGATGATGACGAACACGATGACGCTGATGGCCAGGAGGGTACCCGCCATCGTCGCCAGCCGTCGCGCAACGTAAGACAGCATCGCCGTTCAGCCCCGCCCTTCGGCCACCTGAGCGGGCCGCGTCAGGAAGAAGCTGTCCGGCCGGTACATGCCGAAGAAGGCGCCGGGGTTCCAGTTGTAGATGCCCCGCTGGGGAACGTTCTTCAGCCGGTCCGATACCACGACGATCTGGTCGATGTTGGATACGATGCCGATACGCAGCGCCTCGTCGGCGTTGATGCGCAGCATCTCGCGCCAGATTTCGGCCTTGCGGGCGTCGTCGGTCGTTTCGCTCCACTCGGCGTTGAGTGCCAGCAACTGCCTTGCTGCCGGCATGTCGGGCTCCGTCCCCGACGAGCCCTTGGTCTCGTACCAGGCCCCCCAGGCCGGCCATTCGGGCTGCCGTGAATTGGTGGGCGCGAGCTCCGCCGGATCGGACTTTGCATTGGGCAGCGCATTTTCGAGGCCAGTCCAGACCGACATCAGCGTCAGCCCTGCCGATATCCGGCGCTCCATGGTTTCGCGCTCGCCGGTGCGTGTGATGAGCGTGATGCCCACCCTGGCGAGGTCTTCGGCAACGAGCTCCAGCACATCGACCTGCTCGGTATCCTCGCCGGCCGTCTCGACCACGATGATCATCGGCCGTCCGTCGGGCAGAAGGCGAACCCCTCCGGGTCCGCGCTTGTCGAGGCCCAGCCCGTCCAGAAGTCTTTGCGCATAGGCGGGGTCGTAGCCGGCATAGAGGTTGGCCGTGCGCGCGTCGTAGAGGGGCGATTGTGGTTCCACCGTATCGATGCCCGGCCGCCCCAGGCCGTAATAGATGGCCTTGTTGATGTCCTCGCGGTTGATGGACAGCGACAGGGCGCGGCGGAAATCCGCCTGCCGGAAAAGTTCGGCCCAGACCGGGTCCTGAGCGTTGAGGTTGGGAAACAGCACCAGCCGCGAGCCGCGCCCGCTCTGCCAGCGCCGCACTTCGAAATCCTCGATCTTTTCGGCCCGGTTCAGGAAGGCGAAATTGGCGAGCCCCAGATAGCTGGCCTGCAGGTCGGCTTCCCCGGCGCCCGTCTTGGCGGGGATCAGGCGCGGGGCGGCGATGCTCATCGCCACCTCGTCGATATAGGGAAGCTGATGGCCCTCCGGGTCGACGCGGTGGAAGTACGGATTGCGGGCGAAGATGAAGCGGTCCGATGGCGGGAACGTTCTCAGAACCCACGGCTCCAGCGAGGGCATGTCGGGATTGCTGTTCTTGTAGGCCTGGTCGAACTTGAAATGCAGCGCGACCCAGTTGCGCTGGCCCGCCTGCGCCACGGCGCGCTTCAACTGCTCCGGTTCTGCGTAGCGGGCATGAAACTGCTTCAGGTAATGGGCCGGGCGGAAGATGTAGAGCGGTTGCGCGCCTGCAAGCGCGGGCAGGAAATACGGGTTCGGCGCATCCCATTCGTAGCGCACGGTCGAAGCGTCGGGAAAGGTGACGCGCGGCGGCTTGCCGTCCACCAGCAACTCGCGCGGGGGACCGTAGGGGGCGAGTTCGGAATTGTTGGCGATGTCTTCCCAGTAGTAGCGGAAATCGTCGGCGGTGAAGGGCGCGCCGTCCGACCAGCGGTGCCCCGACCGCAGGCGGAAGGTGAAGATGCGACCGTCCTCCACCTCGACGGCCTTGGCGATGTCGGGTGCAAGGGTGCCCTCGGGCGTGTAACCGAGGAGGCGGGCGTAACCATACACGACCATGCGCCGCGTATCCTTGGCCTGGCCCTCGATCAGCCGCAGCGTGCCGCCATAGGAGCCGATCTCGCCGCCACGGGCGCGGGGATCGTAGATCAACGGCTCGTCGGGGATCCGCTCCGAAACGGGTGGAAGGCTTCCATCCGCCACCCGTTCGGCAAGGACCGGCGGCTCACGCCAGTCCTGCGCCAGGGCCGGCGCGGCCATGGCGGCCAGGAAAAGGAGGATCGCGGGCAGCCGCATGCGTTGCAATCTCCGCTCAGGCGGCACGGGGCAGCACCAGAAGGTTGGTGTGTCCCTTGTCGGAAAAGACGCGCTCGACACCGTAATCGTTTTCGCCGAGCCAGATGCGGAAGGCATCCGCCGTGATCTCGGCCACCTCGATGAAGATGGCGGGGCGATTGCGTGCGATAACGCCCTTTGCGCCGGACAGGACGTCCATCTCCATCGCCTCGACATCGATCTTCAGAAAGTCCACCGGTCCGGTCAAGAGGGCATCGAGCGGCTGAACCTTTATGTCGCCCGTCACATCCTCCACCAGCCGGGTCGCACCAAGGCCGCCGCGCTCGGACCGTTCGGCGCGCATGGCAAGCGGCCGTGCGCCGACGCCATGGTGCAGCATCGAAAGGTCCACATTGGCAAGCCGGTTCCACGCGACGGCGCGCGACAGCATGGCTGCCGCGTCGGGAAGTGGCTCGAACGGGATGACGCGGGCCGCCTGCATCGGACCGGCGAAGAAGATGGTGTGGTTGCCGGTGTTGGCCCCGATATCGGCGATCACGCGCCCCGGCCCAAGCCGGCGGGAAAGCCAGGCCAGCTCATCGGCCTCGAAGAACTGGCCACGCGTCTGCTGCCGCTCAATGCCGGCATTGCGGCCCGTATAGGGTAGAAAATACCGCCGGTCGCCCCAGTCGACGGCAAGCCTGGCCGGGTCCAGCGCAAGACGCGCCAGGATGGCTCCCCGTTCTTCCGTCTGCAGCGGCTCCGGCTCGTCGGGCCGCTCGCTCAAGGGTTGCGCCAGCTTGACGGTGCGCGCATGGGCCCACAGCGCGAACAGGGTGGCCACCGCGTCGGCATCGTCGAAGTGTCCGGCCTCGGCAAGCCGCAATATCGTGTCGGTGCGGGCCAGGACCGTCTGGCCCACCCACCAGTTCAGCAGCGCGTGGGGCAGCCGCTCCGCCGCGTCGAAGGCCAGGCGCGACGGTCGCCACAGGGCCGGCGGGGTCCCCGTGGCCAGCGCCCCGAAGACGATGTCGTAATGCAGGCTGGCCAAGGCGACCCTGTCCAGCGCCGTTGGCGATGGCGTCTCCCCCGGGGGCGTGTGGAACAGCCATTTGCAGCCTTGCTGCCTCGCAGCGCCTGCGAGGGCGGCGAGGCGCGTGCCGAAGGGCGCAGCATCGGGCAGACGAACCGCCTCCACAGCGCCGAAAGGCTCCGCAGCCGCCAAGGTCGCGTCATTGGCCGCAAGGCGCATCAGGCGGTTTCCCGTTCTCTATGGTCAATCGATGGGTCCACGGCGGCATAGGTGCCCCCACGGCTGTAATTGTCCTGCCAGGCAATGAGCGGATCGGTGAAGGGGCCGCTCGCATACAGGCCGAACTTGAAATAAGGGCCAAGCGTCTGGTTGCGGTAGCCCAGCGGCCCATTGAAGCGGAACAGGCTTTCGCCATTCACGAAGCATTCCACAGCCCCTTCGCCGCCAATGGGCCAATGGACGCGCAGAACGAAGTCCATCCATGCGCCGGGCGTTGCCGGCGTTTCCCCGAACAAATGGACGATCTCCGGTGTGGACGATGCGACGGCGCCGGCGGCGCCGGTGAAGCGCAGGACACCGTCCCGGTAACGCAGGGCGACGGGCGGCTTGCCGGATGGCTCGCCGAGCCGGGCCTGGTCATGCCATTGCGCCAGCACGATGGAGGTGCCCGGGGGCGCCGCAAAATCGACCGGCAGGAACGTGGAGAAGCCATACCAGCATTCGGTGCCGAGGGGAGCGTTCCACCAGTCGCGCAATTCGGCGCGGTTGCCCTGGCTGACCGTGTCCTGGGGCCGAAGCTCGAAGCGGCAGGAAAAGCGCCCGGTGCGGGCATGGGACGTGTCCGTCCGCGCCGACCATGGGCCGACGAGACGCCGTGTGCTCCAGCCTGCAAGCGTGCCGTCCTCGAAATCCAGATGCACCGTCGGCTCGCCCTTCGGATCGGTCTCGATGGCGCGCGCGATCTCGTCGTGTTCCGCCCGGCTTCGTCCGCCAAGCTCGGCATCCCCCGGCACACGGTGGGCGCGTACGGAATGGTCCGGGCCCACGGTCACCATGCCGGGCTCCGTGCCGGCGGCGTCGGGCAGAAAATCGGCTCCCCATTGCGAAGGCCCCGATTGCGTCAGGCCGATGGCGTCCAGGTCCAGCCGGTTGTCGGGGTCCGGCTCCGGCACGGCGCGGATCAGCGACCGCGTGTAGGGGTGGCGCGGATCGGCGAAGAGGGCGGCGCGCGGCGCCGTTTCCACCAGCCGCCCGCCAGACATCACGGCGATGCGGTCGGCCAGGTAGTCCACCACGGCCAGATTGTGCGAAATGAACAGGCACGTGATGCCGAGCCTGTCCTTCAGGTCGCGCAACAGGTTCAGGATCTGCGCCTGCACGGACACGTCCAGCGCGGAGACCGGTTCGTCCAGCACCAGGAGCTCAGGCTCCAGCGCCAGCGCCCGGGCAATGCCAATGCGCTGGCGTTGTCCGCCGGAAAAACTGTGCGGGTATCGGGCCATGTGGCTTTCGTCGAGGCCCACCAGCCGAAGCAGGTCCAGGGCCGTGTCCCGCCGGCTGGCCGGCGTGCCGATCCCGTGGATCTTCAGAGGCTCGGCAACGATGGCGCCGACGGTCATGCGGGGATTGAGCGCCGAATAAGGGTTCTGGAACACGAACTGGATGCGCCGGCGCCACTGGCGCAGGGCTTCGCCCTCGAGCGCCAGCACATCGACGTCGCTGCCGTCCCGGCCTGCCATGCGGATGCTCCCGGCATCCGCCTCGATGCTGCGCGCCAGGATGCGCGTAACGGTCGTCTTGCCGCTGCCGCTTTCCCCCACCAGGCCAAGGCACTCGCCGCGTCGGATTTCGAAGGAGACGTCGTTGACGGCCGGCGGCGCGGCCTCGCCTTTGCGGCCCGGCCACAGCCCGCCCTTGCGCCTGGCGAAACGCTTCTGCAGGCCCTCGGCCCGCAACAGCACCGCCTGGTCGGGGGGCGGCTGCCTGGGCGTAGCCGGCAGCGAAACGTCGATCTCGCGCAGTGGCTTCAGCCGTTCGTGCCGCGGCATGCCGATGCGAGGCACCGCACCCACCAGCGCCTTGAGATAGGGGTGGCGCGGCTGGGCGAAAAGCTCGTCGGCCATGCCACTTTCCATCACCCGTCCATGGTGCATCACCACCATCTCGTCGGCGAGGTTGGCGACCACGCCAAGATCGTGCGCGATCAACAGGATGGCCGTCCCATGGTCACGCTGCAGGTCGCGCAGCAGGCGCAGGATCTCGGCCTGTACCGTCACGTCCAGAGCGGTCGTCGGCTCGTCCGCGATCAAAAGGGCGGGGCGGGTTATGGTGGCCATCGCGATCATCGCGCGCTGGTTCAGGCCGCCGGACAATTCGAAGGGATAGGCGTCTATCTGCCGCTCCGGCTGCCGGAAGCCCACGGCGGCCAACGCGTCGATCGCCCGTTTGCGGGCCTGTCCCGCGTCGACCTTCTCGTGCAGCATCAGTGCCTCGACGATCTGCGCGCCGATCGTGTGGAAGGCCGAAAAGGAGGTCGAAGGCTCCTGGAAGATCATGGATATGCGGGCGCCCCGCAGGGCCGTGAACGTGTCGGACTGCGGCGGCAGGGCGGCAAGGTCGAGCGGCCCGGACAAGCCGTCGTCGAACAGGATGCGCCCGGCCTCCATGCGCGCCGCGCCCGGGAGAAGGCCCATGATGGCATGCGCCGTGACCGATTTGCCGGAGCCCGATTCGCCCACCAGCGCCACCGTGCCACCGCGTGGTACGCGGAAGGAAACGCCGCCGACGGCGCGCACGCGGCCCGATGGCGCATGAAAATCGACGATCAGGTCTTCGATCTTGAGGAGGTCGTCCATAGGCCCTTGGCGGAAACGATCGGCGGTCAAGCATAGCGCGCTTCAGTTGCGCATATCCACAGTGTCTGGTTGCAGGTACAGGACGCCCTCCCGCCATTCCATGAGCAATGCGTGCCCCTCTGCCGGAAAGCGGATCGGCGGCTTGCCCACCATGTCCCAACCCGTCGCCAGCGCAAGCAGCGCGCGCATGACGCCCTTGTGCGTCACGATGACGGCATCGGAGGTTGCCTGCGCCAGCACCGCCACGGCGCGCGCGCCCGTTTCACGCGGCGTTTCGCCGCCCGGTGGCCGGAAATCGAGGCCGGCGGCCTCGCGGCGGGCGAAATCCGTGCCGCCCCCGGCGCGCATCCCGGCAAGGGTTGCGCCTTCGAGCGTTCCCCAGTCCATCTCCACCAGCCTGTCGTCGACGACGGGCGACAGGCCCATGGCGCGGGCCGTGTCGAGACAGCGCCGCAGCGGGCTGCTGAAACAGGGCGCCCGGCAAAATCCCGCCGGCACGCGCCAGGTCAGCGCGCGTTCGTGCCCCTCGGGCGACAGCGGACAATCGGTCCGGCCCTGTATGCGGCCATCCGCATTCCAGGCGGTGGGGGCATGGCGCAGAACCAGAAAGCGACGGCGCTGCCCTATGCCTTTGCCCGTGGCCGCGCTATCGGAAGGCATCGCCACCATCCGCGCGGGACCGTTCATGCGTATTCTCATTACCGGTTGCGCCGGTTTCATCGGTTTCCATCTGGCGCGCCGGCTGCTGGATGCGGGGCACGAGGTTACGGGGATCGACAATCTGTCGCCCTATTACGACCCGGCCCTGAAACACGCCCGGCTGGCTCAGATCGAAGGCCGGAATGGTTTTCGCTTCGTCGGCATGGATATCGAGAGCGCGGCGGAGCTTGTCTCGCTCTTCGCGATGGAGCGGCCCGAGATCGTTTTCCATCTGGCGGCGCAGGCGGGGGTGCGACACTCGATTTCGCACCCGCAAGCCTATGTGGGCGCCAACATCGTGGGTACGTTCAACATGCTGGAGGCATGTAGAGCCCACACGCCCGCGCATCTGGTGCTCGCATCCACCAGCAGCATCTACGGCGCCAGCACATCCATGCCTTTCGACGAGCGCGTCCGTACCGCCGAGCCGCTGACCATTTATGCCGCCAGCAAGGGTGCGGGCGAGTTGATGGCCCATTCCTATGCCCATCTCTACGCCATACCCACCACGGCGGTCCGGTTCTTCACCGTGTACGGGCCGTGGGGCCGGCCCGACATGGCCTATTACATCTTCGCCCGGCGCATCCTGTCCGGGGAGCCGCTGCAGATCAACAATAACGGCTCCAGCCTCAGGGACTTTACCTACATAGACGATCTGGTGGAGGCGATGGCCCGCCTGATGGACGCCATCCCGGGCGAAGACGGCCGCGTCGAGGGCGATACGCTGAGCGCCGTTGCACCCTATCGCGTCGTCAATGCGGGCGGCGGCCAGCCGGTGGGGCTGATGGATTTCGTCGCGGAAATCGAAAAGGCGGCCGGGGTGACGGCGCAGAAGCTGTATCGCCCGCTGCCCGCCGGCGATTCCGACGCAACCTTTGCCGATACGCGGTTGCTGCGCGGCCTGACCGGCTACGCGCCGCAGACGCCGATCGCCGACGGTATCCCGAAATTCGTCGGCTGGTATCGCGCGCAAGGCTTCCGCTACGCCTGACGCCGGAGGGGTAGGGCGGTCGCCGCCGGGCCGCGTCCCACCCCATGATGGATCAGCCCGTGCTCGGCCATCGCCGCGTGGCTGTAGACGTTGCGCAGGTCTATGAAGACGTTGCCGCGCATGCGGGTCGACAGGGCCGCAAGGTCCAGCGCGCGGTAGGCGTTCCACTCGGTCACCAGCACCACCGCGTCGGCGCCCCTGGCCGCCTCGTAGGCATCTTCCACCAGCCGTACGTCCGGTAACAGGCCACGGGCGTTTTCCATGGCGCGCGGGTCGGTTGCCGTAACGTCCGCCCCGGCGGCCTTGAGGGCCTGTGCCAGGTGAATGGAAGGGGCTTCGCGCATGTCGTCGGTGTTCGGCTTGAAGGACAGGCCCAGCAGCGCCACGCGCAGGCCCTCGACGCTGCCGCCGAAGGCATGCGCCACACGGGCGGCCAGCCCTTCCTTGCGCGCCAGATTGCCGGCGACGGTGGCTTCCACGAGCGCCAGCGGCGCGCCATGGGCGCGCGCCGTTTCCAGAAGCGCCTGCGTATCCTTGGGGAAGCACGAGCCGCCATAGCCGGGGCCGGCATGCAGGAACTTCGGGCCGATCCGGTTGTCCAGCCCGATGCCGCGTGCAACCTCCTGCACGTCCGCGCCCAGCCTTTCGCACAGATCGGCCATTTCGTTGATGAACTCGATCTTCATCGCCAGGAAGGCGTTGCCGGCATATTTGACCAGCTCCGCATCGCGCCGGCCGGTGAACAGGAGCGGCGCCCGGTTGATCGACAGCGGGCCGTAGACGGCCTCCATCACGGCCCGGCCGTGCGCGTCCTCCGTGCCGACGACGATCCGGTCGGGGCGGCAGAAATCCTCGATGGCCGCACCCTGGCGCAGGAACTCCGGGTTGGAGACGACGGAAACGGGGCGTCCCGGCGCCAGGCGGGCCAGTTGAACGGCGATCCTGTCTCCGGTGCCCACCGGTACGGTGGACTTGGTGGCCACCACCGCGCCCGGCTCGAGGTGCCGGGCGATGCTCTCAACCGCTGCTTCCACGAAGCTGATGTCGGCGTGGCCATCGCCGCGCCGCGAGGGCGTGCCGACCGCGATGAAGACGACATCGGCATCGGCAACCGAAGATTGCATATCGCTCGAGAATCGCAGGCGTCCGGCGGAAACGTTGGTTGCCACGAGCTGGTCCAGTCCCGGCTCGAATATCGGCATGACGCCGGCCTCCAGCCCCTGGATGCGGCCGGAATCCCGGTCGACGGCGGTGACATCGTGCCCAAAATCCGCAAGGCATGCGCCGGAGACGAGCCCGACGTAACCACAACCGATCATAGCTATGCGCATGGATGCCCACCTTTCTGCCGGATCATAGGCAGGCAAACCATAAGTCGCGTCAATTGCAGTTGTATGATGCCGGCGGGCTACGGTCCGTTTCAAAAACGGCGACGCGAAGCCTCAACCTTGGGGTGTTCGGTCCGGCACAAGGGCGAATAGCGGGACGGCGTCGCGGAAGCCGCGCAGCGGCACGGGCCCCATGGCCTGCCAGCGGTGGGGCGCGGCCTGGGCGATCTCTTCGGTGGCCAGGACGCGAACGCGCATGGTCTTCGTCATCTTTTCCATGCGCTCGACCTCGTTGGCGCTAGGGCCGATGACCGAGAAGGACAGGCGCTGGCGTATGCCGATATTGCCAAGGCGGACTTCGCCGACACACATGGCTATGCCGAAATGGATGGGGGGCTGGCCCTTGGTGATCCGCCGGGCATTGACGTGCTCGGCCATCTTGAGGGCCGCGTCCGCGGCCTGCATGCCGAGAAGCGATGCCTGACTTTCGCTGAATGCGGTTTGCGAAATCGGAAAGATCGCCATTACGGCGTCGCCGATAAAGGCGAGGATTTCCCCGCCGGCCTCCACCACGGCACGGCCGGTGCTGTCGAAGTAGTCGTTGAGCAATGCCAGATAGGGTTCGCTGCCCATCGATTCCGCCAGCGCGGTGGAATCGCGCAGGTCCGAGTACCAGATCAGGGCCCGCACCTGGCTGCCGCTGCCCAGCGTTATGCGCCCGCCCAGCACTTCACGCGCGATGGTGGGGCCGAGGTAAGTGTTGGCGACGCCGAAGATCAGGCGAGGCAGGGCCAGCGACTTGCACACCATCGCGACATAGCGCTGGATACGCCCCAGAAGTTCGACGGCGTCGTCGGAAAAGCCTGCGGGATCCTTTGTCGCCCAGGCGACATAAAGCCCGAAATCCAGGTCCGAACTGCCCTGGCGCAGCATGGAGCCGTCGGCGAAGAGTTGCGTGCGCAGGGCGATGAAGTCCACGAAGGCCTCGCCGCGCAATTCGTCATACAGCGGAAAGGTGGGGTCCGGGGTTGGCCCGTCGAGCCGCGCGCGCAGGAGGTTGGAGCGATTGTCGAGCATCCATTTGACGGTGCTCTGCCGCCAGGCCGTATCGTCCACGCGCTCCCGGTCGAAGCTCTGGCTGGTGACACCGAATTGCGTGGTCCACAGCAGGGTCTCGGCCTCGAACAAGGGGTGCAGCGTCGGCCAGGTCAGACGGCAGCGATGGACGGGCACGCCCAGCGTCGTCAGGCGGCGGGCCAGTTCCGGCACTACCGATTTCAGCGGCGCATCGGCCAGCACCTCGCCGACCATCCATTCGCCGAGTTCGTGCAGGCTCTTGCTGTCAATGCTCATGCAGGTGCGCCTGTGCGGGCGGGAAGCTCGAATACCTGCCCGATGCGGGCCGCCGTCGTGCCGGGGAAGACGGCGCGGCAGGCGGCTTCCGTCTGGCAGAGGACCGCGTCCGAATGCTTGAACGAATGATGGAAAAGCACGAGCTGGCCGATGCCGGCCCGCTTGCAGAGCCGTACGCCTTCCTCGTGCGATGAATGGCCGTAACCGCGATAGCGCTCCATCTCCGCATCCGAGTAGGTCGTGTCGTAGACCAGAAGATCGGCATCGCGGACGAAATCGGTGAGCGCCTCGTCGACGGTGCCGGGCGTGTGCTCATGGTCCGTTGCATAGACCAGGCAGCGCCCCGCATGCTCGATGCGGTAGGCCACGGCGCCGTTGGGGTGGGTGAGCCTGTAGGTCGTGATCGTCGTGCGCGGCGTCGGTTGCAGCCTATCCCCCGGCTTGAACGTGATGAAGCTCAGCCGCGCTTTCAGCGCCTCGATGCCGACGGGGTGGAAGGGCGCGCGCATGAAGTCGCGTACGAGGGCCTCGCACGAGGCGCCGTCCATCATGTGCCCGGCATGGACGCGGACCGAGCCTGCCGGATCGTACATCGGCATGAAGTAGGGCAGGCCGATGATGTGATCGTAATGCATGTGGCCGAAAAACAGGTCCACATCGTTCCAGCCGTCCGCGGCCAGGGCCCGCCCGCACTCCACGATGCCCGAGCCGGCGTCGAAGACGAGCGGGCGCCCGTCCGCCTCCACGAGGACGCAGCAGCTACGGGCGCCGAATTCGCTCGGGTCGTCCGGTGCGGACGGGATAGAGCCGCGTGCGCCGAATATGGTGAGGCGCAATCCATCGAACGCCCCGATCCGCTGTCTCTCTGTCATGGTGCCCGCATTACATGTCCGGCCGCTCGCCTTCGCCGCGCAGCATCACCAGATCGGCCGATGTGCGGGACAGGCGCTGCGCCAGCTCCCGCAGCATGGCGAGCGCCATGCCCGGGAAACTTTCCAGCATTTCAGCCAGACAATCCTTGGCGATGCGCAGGGTGCGCAGCGACGTCGCCGCCTGCACCGTGGCGGTACGGGGGACATCGCACAGGATGCCGATTTCCCCGACGATCTCATGCTGGCCGAGGCGCGCGAGCTGGATGGGCCCGATGGGCGAATCCGCCAGCACGACGACCTCGCCGGACAGGATCACATAAGCGCTGTCGCCGGGCTCTCCCTGTCGAAACAGAACTTCCCCGGCGTCGAAGCGGACCATCTCGCCCGTATAGGCGAGCAGCTTCAACTGCGGTGTTTCGACCCCGGCAAACATGGGGCTGCGGCGAAGAACTTCGACTTCGTCCGTCAACAGGCTCATGGGGTGGCTCCCCTTGCTTGACGCGGCTCTCCGCGTAGGGCCTCAACGGGAGATTGGCCCAATGCCGCATCGTCGGCAAGGGCCTTGTCCTCCACGATGCGTCCGCCCTTGAACGTGATCAACCGCTCGAACTGCGTGGCGACGGCAAGGTTGCCGACGACCCAGAACACCCCGAAGGGCCGCTTCTCATCCCGTCCACGCGCCAGCGTGGCCTGAACGATCTTCTGCTGCAGATTGCTGTCCAGCGATGACAGGCAGCGGTTGGCGATGAGGTAGTCCGGCGCCTTGAGGATGGCGCGCGCCAGCGCCAGGCGCTGCTGCTGGCTGACCGTCAGTCGCTTGGCGCCGGACCCGATGTCGTAATCCAGGGCTGCTTCCAGCACGATGTCCGACAGGCCGTTGGCGTTGATGACGTCGACCAGGATTTCATTTAGCGCGTCGCTGGTGGCGGAGGTGACCTCGCCGACGCGGCCGAACACGATATTGTCGCGGATCGTGGCCGAAGGGTTGAACTCGCCCGGTTCGTAAAGGTCCACCTCGGCCAGGAGCCTGTCCGAGGCCCCGGCATGCAGGGAACGGCGCGCGTCGATGATGCGCTGCTTCAACGTGGCGTCGAGAAGGCCCAACCTGAAGCGCGGCTCGGCATAGCCGAGCGCCAGCCGGATCAGCTGTCGCCGGTCGTCCGGGTCCGCCGCTCCGGTGGGGCGTCCCTCGATGCGGGCAAGGAGGGCGCGGAGCGCCTCGATCTCTTCGGCCGAGCCGATGGACATGCGCCGGAACAGAGGGTTGCCTTCCCCCATGCCGCCGAACACCTCGACCAGTGTTTCGGCCATCTTGCGCCCCATTTCGGCCAATGGGGCATCCAGGCCAGTAGACAGGATGATGTCGCGCACCTCGGCCAGCGCGGTGAGTTGGGCAGCCATGGATTCCTCGCCGCGCATCGCGCCGAAGACGATGTTTTCGATGATGGTCGCATCGGACAGGAAGGCATCCGGCGTGAAAAGCTGGACCGCCTTGGCAAGCCCGCGCTCCTGCAGCCGCGTGCTGAAATCGGCGCGGGCCCGCAGAATGGGCGCCGCCGCCGCGGATACGAGCGTGGCCGGCACGATCGAGCCGAGGCCGATGCGCTTGATGTCGCGCGTCAACTGCGTGATTTCCAGGACGTTTCGGATCGCCGCGAGCCTTTCCTCGTGGCTGGCGCCGATGGCCGTATGGTCCACCCAATCGCCTTCGGGGGTCTCCACGCTGTTGCCCGAAGCGACGGATTCGGCGCGCGCCAGTTGCTCCCGGCGCGTGACGGCCGGCGGAAGCTTGTCCTCCAGCCGGTGCATCAGCGGGTAGAAGAGGGCAGCCCTGAGGCTCGACTGCGGAAAGTAGGTTGTAGTGTCGACGAAGGCGATGCGCCGGCCGGTGATGCGCTCCGGCAAGTCCGCCAGGGCCCTTCCGCCATCGGTGATCGCTCCCTCGGCCGGCTGCGACAGAAGTGCCAGGGCCTCGGCCACGCTTTCGGCGCCGTCGCCGACGGGGCCCGTCGCCGCGACCTGCTGGGTCAACGGCAGTACGAGGTCGATGGCGGTGGCGAGCGAGATGCCCGTTTCGTCGCGGATGGTCACGCCCTCGAGGCGCAGCGGCCCGGTGAGGTGCGGCACCTCTCCGTCGACCTGCGCCTGCGAGCGCGGATTCAACAGGCCGTCCACATAGAACTGGTCCATCACCTGTTCGTATTTGACGTTGACGTCCAGGCGCGTCAGGTCCCAGTCGATCAGGTCTTTCAGCGGCGAGGGAAGCTCGCGGTAGGCGGCGATGGTGGCCACCAGCGCACCGATGTCCATTTGCCCCGTGATGGCGAAATAGCCGCCGAACAAATAGAAGATGAAGGGCGTCGCCTGTGACAGGAAGTTATTGAGAAACTTAACGAAAAACTTCCACTGATAGATATCGAAGCGGATCAGGAAAATGTGCCCCAACTCGTCCGAGATGCGGGCCCGCACGAAGTTGGACACATCGTTGGTGCGGATGGCGGGCATGCCCTCCACGATCTCGCCGACGCTGCCGGCAAGTCGCCTTGCAGCCAACTGGCGCTGCCTGCCCAATATCAGCAGCCGGCGCCTCATCCGGGGAATCACCACCACCTGCAGGCCCATCACGGCCAGGGCCACCAGGCCGAGCGTGAAGCTCTGCACGAAGATGAAAACCATCGCCGTCAGGATCTGGCTCATCAGGTAGATCGGCTGGATGACGGCATCGCCGATGAAGCCGCCGATCGGCTCCAGCTCGTCCTTGACCATGCTGGCGATCTCGGCCGGGCGTACCCGCCGCAGCCGCCGCATCGGAAAGCGCAGCACCCGGTCCACCATCTCGAAGCGCAGTCGGCGCAGCATCCGCTCGCCGAGACGGCCCTTGTAGATGTTCAGGTAGTATTTGAACGCGCCATTGACGATGACGAGGCCCAGGAACAGCGCCGACAGGATGTAGAGAGCCTCGAGCCGCTCCAGCTCCAGGCCGGGATAGACATCCGCTCCGCCGAAAAAGGGCAGGAAATCGGGCAGGCTCCAGCGGAAATAGGTGTCGGCACTGCCATCCTCGAAGCCCGAGCCCTGGATGGGGCCGTTGATGATGAGCTTGGGCAGGTTGAGCGACAGATAGAGCGGCACCACCGACACGAGGACGACCACCAGCATCCAGAGCTGCTGGCGTTTCGTGTGCTTCCAAAGGTAGCTGTAAAGGGATGGCGCCATGAACGGTTCGTTACCTGCCGAGCTGCCTTGCCAACGCTAGCAGCAGAGAAGTACGACAGGTAGTCGTTTCCAGTGCGAAGTGCGAGCATGCGTTTATCAGCGTCTCGAAACGGTCCGGTCGCCTTTCATGCACCAATGAAGCCTCCGGACCATCCGGTGCCCTCGGGCGACCGGACCATGGCGCGCCTGTGGCTGCGTGCGCTGGAACGGGCCGGGGCATCGCCAGTGCTGGCGACGCGTTTTTCCAGCCGCGACGGTGTCGGCGCGGCCGATCCGCAGGACGAAATCCTGGCCGGTGCCGAGCGCGAGGTGCAGCGCCTCGTTGCCGGGCCGGCCCCTGCGGCATGGTTCACCTATCATAACTACTACAAGGCGCCGGACCTGATCGGGCCCCGCGTCGCCGCCCATTTCGGCATTCCCTACGTGATTGCCGAAGGCTCCAGCGCCGGCAAGCGGGCCAGTGGGCGATATGCGCGCTTCTCGGCCCTGGCGGACGCGGCCAACCGTGCAGCAGATCTCCACCTCCTGTTGAACGGCCGTGACCGTGCCGGGCTGGAAGCCGTCGGCGCGCGGGACATCCTTGCCCTGCCGCCGTTCATCAACACGGCCCAGTGGCCGTGCAGGACCGGCTGGCGTATCGGAACGCCGGTCCGGCTGGCCTCCGTGGCCATGATGCGGTCGGGCGACAAGCTTGCCTCCTACGCCCTGCTGGCCGATGCGCTGCGGCATGCACCGGACGGCTGGCGCCTCGAAATCGCAGGGGACGGGCCCGCCCGAGCGCAGGTCGAGGCCCTGTTCCTGCCGTTCGGCGACAGGGTGACCTTTCTGGGCGAGGTCGACGCCGCCATGCTTGGCGCTCTCTACCGCCAAAGCGACCTCATCGTCTGGCCCGGCGTGAACGAAGCGTTCGGCATGGCCTATCTGGAGGCGGCCGCCAGCGGCTGTCCCAGCCTTGCTATGGCGTATGGCGGTGTCGGCGAAGTGGTCGCCGATGGCGTGAGCGGCCATCTCGTCGCCGCCGGCGATACCGTCGCCTATGCGCAAACCCTCGTCCATCTGCTGTCGGACCCAGGGCGCCTGTCCGCGCTCGGGCGCGGCGCGGCGGACCTGGCCCGCCGCCATGACATCGAATCCGCCGCGTCGTCGGTATCGGGCCGGCTGCAGCGGCTTGCGGCGTATGGGAGCCGGTCTTGCGTGTCCTGATTGCTGTCACCCATCTGCTGGGCGTCGGACATCTCGCGCGGGCGGCCGTCCTGGCCGATGCCTTCGCTGATGCCGGGCATGACGTGCTGCTGGTGTCGGGCGGCCGGCCACACCCCCACCACCTGCCGGGAAAGGGCGTGCGGACCGCACAATTGCCGGCCGTCCATGCCCATGGGGCCGACTTCGTGAACCTGCGCGATGAAGGCGACGGGCCCGTTACCCCTATCTATCTGGAAGACCGCGCAGAACACCTCCTGCGACACGCGGCCGACTTCGCCCCGGACTGCATTATGACTGAGACATTTCCGTTCGGGCGCAATGCGTTGCGACAAGAATTTCAGGCTTTGCTTGATTATGCGGACAGTGCCCTGCCGCGTCCCGTGGCGTTGGCGTCCATACGCGATATCCTGAACCCTCCATCGAAACCACAAAAGGCGGAACGCGCGGAAGACTGCATCGTGGAGCATTACGATGGGGTGCTGGTGCACGGCGATCCCGCACGCACGCCCTTGTCCCGCTCCTGGCCGGTCAGTAGCCGGCTGGAGACCTTCCTTTCCTATACGGGATATGTCGCAAGACCACGCGACACCGTGGCCGCTTTCGATGGAGACGGCGCCATTCTGGTTTCGGGCGGCGGTAGCGCGGCGGCGTTGCCGCTGTTCCGTGCCGCCATCGCGGCGGCACACGCCGCGCCGGACCTTACCTGGCATATCCTTGTCGGGGCTGGGGTCAGCCAAGGCGACATGCAGGGTCTTGTGGCCGGCGCGCCGTCCAATGCGCAAGTCGAGCGGGCGCGGCCTGATTTCCCCGCTTTGCTGGCTGCGGCCCGACTGTCCGTCAGTCAGGCCGGTTACAATACGGCGGCCGATCTGGCTGCCGCCGGAACGCCCGCCGTTCTGGTGCCTTTCGAAGACGGGGGCGAGCAGGAGCAACGGCTGCGCGCCGAGGCGTTGGCCGCCGATCGCGTGGCGATGCTGCTGGATGCCGCGCGTTTGAATGGCGAAACCCTTTTGTCGTGCGTGCGCACCGGCCTTGCGGAGCTGCCGCGCAGGGCGCCGGCCGCGCCGCCGGACGGCGCCCGGCAGGCTGTCCGGATCGCCGAGGCGGCGGTGCGCCGGCGCGATGCGACAGAGATGTCGTTTGCGGCCTTGGTGGACAGGCTCAATTCCCTGCATGCGCAAGGGACCGTCATGGACATCTGGTGGCGCGACGACGACGCGGCCGACGATACGCCGCAGCTACGCCGCCTGCTGGCGCTGCGGCAGCGGCACGGCGTGCCGGTGGCGTTGGCCGTGAGCCCCTTTCTGATCCAGCCGGCCCTGCCGCGGCTTCTGCGCGAGGAAGCCGGGGTCGATGTCCTGCTGCATGGCCTGGAGCATCGAAACAATGCGCCACCCGGCGCGAAGCGGCAGGAGTTGGGCTATGCGCCGCCGGGCGCCTTCATCGCGCCGCTCTCCGAAGGGTTGTCCCGTCACCGGGATACCTTTGGCGACAGGGCTCTTCCGGTCATGGTGCCACCCTGGAACAGGATAGACCAAAACATTATCGGGCGGCTTCATGATCTTGGTTTCGAAGGACTTTCGACATTCGGCCGTCGTGCGTCGGCGCGGCTCGCCGGGCTGCGCGTGTTCAATACCCACATAGACCCGGTGGATTGGCGCGGGGGCAAGCGGCTGGGCGAGCCGGCATTGTTTGTCGAGCGCATCGCGGCTCTGGCCGACTTGGGCGAACCGGTGGGACTTCTGACCCACCATCTCATTCATGACGGCGCGACATGGCGCTTCGTCGACAGGTTGCTGGCCCTTTTGGCCAGGCATCCCGCCGTGCGATTTTGTTCGGCACACGGCATGTGGAGCAGGCAATGACGGATTCGGATATAGCGGGTGCATTGGCGCGGGCCCTGGAAGCGCGCCGCGCCAAAGTCGGCATCATCGGGCTCGGCTATGTTGGCCTGCCCCTGGCGCTCGCCATGTGCCGGGCGGGTTTTCCGGTGCTGGGCTTCGACATCAATCCGGAACGCGTCGCGCTTCTGAACCGGGGCGAAAGCGGCTTCACGCACATTCCCGGCGACGCGCTGGCCGAGGCGCTGCGTGAGGAACGCTTCGAAGCCACGGTGGACTTTGCAAGGGCCGGCGAAGCGGACGCGATCCTGATCTGCGTGCCGACACCGCTGACGCGTCACCGCGAGCCCGACCTGTCCTTCGTGGAGCGGTCGGTGCGCCAGATCGCGCAGTCCCTGCGGCCGGGCCAGTTGATCGTGCTGGAATCCACGACATGGCCCGGAACGACGCTCGAGCTGGTGAAGCCCATTCTCGAAGCCGCCGGGATGCGGTCGGGGCAGGACTTCTTCCTGGCCTTTTCGCCAGAGCGGGAAGATCCCGGAAACCGGGAGTACGGAACGCGCGACATACCGAAGGTGGTGGGGGGCGACGGCCCGGCGGCATTGCGGCTGGCAAGCGCCCTGTACGGGGCGGCCATGCAGTCCGTCGTGCCGGTATCCTCGCCGGGCGTGGCTGAGGCGGTCAAGCTGACGGAGAACATCTTCCGTTCGGTCAATATCGCCTTGATGAACGAGCTGAAACTCGTCTACGGCGCGATGGGCATCGACATCTGGGAAGTGATCGAGGCCGCGAAGACCAAGCCCTTCGGCTTCATGCCCTTCTATCCCGGCCCTGGGCTCGGCGGGCACTGCATTCCCATCGACCCCTTCTACCTGACATGGAAAGCCCGGGAATACGAGATCGCCACACGGTTCATCGAACTGGCCGGCGAGATCAACACCGATATGCCGCGCCATGTCGTGCGCGCCACGGCGGAGGCGCTGGACAGGTATTTCGGGCGCGGCCTCAACGGCTCCTCGATCCTCGTGCTCGGGGTCGCCTACAAGCGGGACGTGGAAGATACGCGCGAAAGCGCATCGCTGCGCCTGATCGACCTTCTGGAAGAACGCGGTGCACGGGTCAATTATCACGATCCGCATGTTCCGGTGTTGCCGAAGACGCGGGAGCATCCCCATCTTGCCGGGCGCGCCTCCCGGTTGCTCGACGATCACGGCATCGCATCCTATGACGCTGTGCTTGTTGCGACGGACCATGGCGGCGTCGACTATGCGCGGATCGCCTCGGTGATGAAGCTGGGCGTCGATACGCGGAACGCCTTCGAAAAGGCTGGAGCGGACATGAGCCGCGTCGTCAAGGCCTGAAGACCGACGAACGGAAGGACAGAAGAAATGAGCGACGAAAACGCCGATTATACACCGCCCGAGGTGTGGAGCCCACCTGCCGGGGACGCGGGGCGCTGGTCGTCCATCAACCGCCCCACCGCAGGCGCGCGTCACGAGGCGGAGCTTCCGCGCGGCAGCCATCCCATGCAGCTCTACTCCCTTGCGACGCCCAACGGCCAGAAGGCCGGGATCATGCTGGAAGAGCTGCTGGCCGCCGGCGAAAGCGGTGCCGAATACGATGCCTGGATGATCGATATCGGCAAGGGTGACCAGTTTTCGAGCGGCTTCGTCGCGGTCAACCCCAACTCCAAGATTCCGGCGCTTCTGGACTGCTCGAGCGAGACACCGGTCCGCGTTTTCGAGTCCGGTGCCATCCTGCTGCATCTTGCCGACAGGTTCGGCAAGTTTCTGCCGGCGTCCGGCCCGGAGCGCACGGAAGCTTTGAACTGGCTGTTCTGGCTGCAGGGTTCGGCACCGTTCATCGGTGGGGGCTTCGGCCATTTCTATGCTTACGCACCGTTCCCGCAGGAATACCCCATCAACCGATACGCCATGGAAACCAAGCGGCTGCTGGATGTCGCCGACAGGCGGCTGGCCGAGGCGCGGTACCTGGGGGGCGACTCCTACACCATCGCCGATATCGCGGCATGGCCGTGGCTGGGCGCCCTGATGAACAACGAGGCCTACAAGGCCGGCCGTTTCCTGGGTGTGGAGTCCTATACCAACCTGCGCCGCTGGACGGATGAGGTCGGTGCGCGGCCCGGCGTGCAGCGCGGCCGGATCGTGAATAGCAATGACGGCGAAAAAGGGCCGGGATTGCGGGAAAGGCATGCCGCCTCGGATATCGACGCCGTATTGGTCGCACGCGCAAAGCTTTGATTAAAAACGCTTTCCGGGCCTGCACCAGGCCCGGAAAGGCCCCGTCGCCGCGGGGGCTTGCAATGGTTAAAAAGTGGTGACATATAGCCCGCCGCAAGTAACACCGAGCGATCGAAACGATACGATGACTGGTTCTGCAACGGTAATGAAAACAGGCTGCCGCCTGGCGATCGGCGCGGGCGTCCTGTGCCTTCTCTTCCTCAAATCGCCTCCGGAAAGCGTTGCCAGCCTGGTGGCCAACGAGCCGATGCGCGCCGAGGTGACCGCCTCCTGCGTGGCGGGCCACCACCGCGCCGACGAGTGCGAGAATGCTCGTCTGGCCGAAGCCTATCTGACCCGCGTTTCCGCCCGCTGATCGACATCGCCGTGCGATAGAAGCGCGGCGATCCTGCCGATGCCGGCGTCGGCGGAAAAGTCGCCCGTCACACGGGCACGGGCCGCCGCCCCCAGTTGCAGTCGCAACGCAGGCCGCCCGATCAGCCGCTCCAGCGCCTCGGCCAGCGCCGCCGGGTCCCGAGGCGGCACCAGCAGCCCCTCCACACCATCGGTGACGAACTCAGGCACGCCGGCAAAGTCCGTCGACAGGATGGGCAGGCCCTGCGTGGCCGCCTCCATCAAGACGTTGGGCAGGCCGTCCCGGTCTCCGCCGTCGCCCTCGCGGCACGCCAGCACGAACAGGTCTGCCGCGCGTAGCGCCTCGATGACCTGCCCTTGGGGGCGCGCTCCCAACCAGTCGATCCGGCCGGCCAGGCCCAGCCGCTCCGCCGTTTCGGCAAGCGGCTTCGCCAGATCGCCCCCACCGATCTGCGTCAGGCGCCAGTCCAGCTCCCTGGGCAACATGGCGAGCGCCTGCAGGAGATCGTCATAACCCTTCTTGGCCACCAGGCGGCCGATGCTGACCAGCCGGACGGGGGTGTCCCGTCCGTTTCCGCCGCCATCGCGGACGGGCGGTGCCGGAAAGCGACGAAGGTCCAGCCCATGATAGACGAGGCGCACGCGGTTCTTGTCGCCGCCCGGCGACAGGCGCACGAGTTCGTCGTGGCCCTGCCGCGTACAGGTGGTTCCCCAGATGCTGTCGGCGATCTTTTCGCGCTTTTCCCAGTCCGGCGTCGTCCAGATATCCTTGGCATGGGCGGAAAAGCTGAAGGGCAGTTGCCGGAGCTGCGCCGCATAGCGTGCGACGGAAGCCGGCGTGTGCAGGAAATGCGCGTAGATTTGCGTGATCTGCGGCGATAGTTCCCGAGCCAGAACCGCCGCCTGGCCGATGCGCCGCAGCCGGTTGGGGCTCGGATCTCGGCGCAGGTCGGCAAGCGCCGTGCGGACGAAGCGGCCAAGGCCCTTCTGGCGTGGCAGCGCCAGTACGCCGCGCAGGACGCGCAGCGGATCGTCCTTCAGATATTCCGGCAGGTAGTAGACAGGCGCCGCGATCTGCTCGTGCATCGGGTGGCGCGCACGGTCCGTCGGGCGCCGCAACGACCAGATATCCAGACAAAAGCCCAGTTGCTCCAGCCCCAGGATTTCCTGTGCGATGAAGGTTTCCGAAAGCCGGGGATAGCCCTTCAGGACGACGGCAATTCTACCGGCTTGCGGTTCGGGCCGTTTCTTTCGAGGGGCTGGGGAACCAGCCTCGCACCGTTGCGTCGATTGTATCCAGTCCATCAAGCAGCCTTGGCAGGGTCTTTTCCGAAGGTTTCGGGCGTCCGGGAAGGGCGCGGATGGCTTCTGCCATCAAATGCGGGTTGCGGTGGGCGCCGTCTTCCAGCCCGGCACCGTCCAGGCACGTGATGAGGCCCAGCTCGGCGGCCCGCTCGGCGCGGATGGTCTGTTCCATGCGCGGCGTGCGGCGCGGCACGATCACGGATCGTTTGTCGAAGGACAGGATCTCGCAGAACGTGTTGTAGCCACCCATGGCGATGATGCCTTCGGAGTTGGCGATGAGGTGCTCGATTCTGGAATCGAAGGTGATCGCTTCCACGTCGGGCAGGCGGGCCACGCGCTCCATGAAGGCGGCACGCTGATCGGGCGGCACGAAGGGGCCGAAGACGATGAGCGCGCCAAGGGGCAGGGACCGGTCGGCCTCGTAGGCCGAAAGGGTCCAGTCGATCAGCCCTTCGCCGTCGCCGCCACCGCCCGTCGTAACGAGCACATAGGGTTTGCAGGTGATGGATGGGTAGGCCGCCGTCGCGGAGACCTGGGGCAGGTCGCGCCGGAGATAGCCGGTATAGATGATTTCGTTTTGCAGCCGCTCGGGCAGGGAAAAGGGCGCCAGCGGCTCGTGGATCTCGGGAAGGCCGTAGACCCAGACGTTGTCGTAGAAGGCAGAAAGCGCCTCGGTCGCGCCCTTGCGCTCCCATTCGGGCACGATCACTGCGGCATCGTCCAGGACGTCGCGCAGGCCCAGCACGATGCGCGCGCCTGTCGCCTTCAGGTGCTCCAGCGTCGGCAGCAACTCGTCGCGGAAGCCGGCGGGCTCCTTGTCGACGATCAGGAGGTCGGGGTTCAGGCTGCGCGCCGTTGCCATGATGACGGAGCGGCGGATCTGCACGGTCTCGTCCAGCGACAGGCGCAGATTGGAGGTTGTGTACCCGCCATTCGGCAGCTTGACCACGCCCGGCACGCGTACGTAATCGACGCCGTCCTCGAAGTCGAAGCGGCCGATGATGGGAGAGCCGGAAATGATGACGATTGAGGCGTCATCCATCGACCCGACCAGCCGGTTGGCGATGGCGCGGCAACGCCGAAGATGGCCAAGGCCGAACGTGTCGTGGCTGTAGATCAGGATTCTCGGTCCGTCACGCCCCGTCGGACGGTCTTGCCGAAAACTATGCGCCATCCTTGCACTCCGCGCTGACCGGACCGGCCCCTCATCTCCTTGTTACAGTTGCGTTGCGGCAGCACAACCAGAAAGTCAGCCATCCCTTATCCTGTGGATGCTTGTGAGGCCGCGGTACCGTGTCTATTGTGCCGCGCGACGGTGCCCCGAAAGGGCTTCAAAGGGAACGCAGTGCGCCATCCGGCCATGCTGCGGCTGCCCCCGCAACTGTAGGCGGAGACTGCCTTGCCATTATGCCACTGGGGCCAGCGCCCCCGGGAAGGCGGCACGGCGGAAGGACCCGCGAGCCAGGAGACCTGCCGTCAGCCGTGGTTGCACGCGAACATGTCGGGCGGGGTGCCTCGACAGGGCCGGACCTCGTTCGATGCAACCGGAAACGATGTTAACGAGGTTGCCTTGTCCATCCGCCTTGCTGCCTGCCTGACAGGCTCGGCTCTTATCGCCATTTCGTCCGCCGCCAGCGCACAGATCAGTTTGCTGCCGGCGGCGATCGCGCTGGACCCCGTCATCGTCACGGCCAACCGGACGTCGACGCCGGCGCGCGCCGTCGGCAGCGCCGTCACCGTCATCGACAGGGCCGAACTGGAGCGGCGGCAGGTGCGCTTCGTGGCCGACGCGTTGCGGAGCGTGCCGGGGGTGGGCCTGAGCCGCACGGGCACGGTGGGCGGCCTGACCCAGGTTCGGCTGCGCGGCGCCGAGGGCAACCAGACGCTCGTGCTCATCGACGGCATCGAGGTGAACGATCCCGCCAGTGGCGGCGAGTACGATTTCGCCAACATGCTTGCCGACGATGTGGAGCGGATCGAGGTGCTGCGCGGTCCGCAGAGTGCGCTCTACGGGTCCGACGCCATCGGCGGCGTCGTCAACATCGTCACCCGCAAGGGCGAGGGCCGGACGTCCGCTTCGGCACGCCTGGAAGGTGGTAGCATGGGCACGGCCAGCGGCCTCCTGTCCATCGGCGGCGCTTCGGGCGGCGCCGACTTTTTCGGCAGCCTCGGCGGCTACCGCACGGACGGCGCCTCGAGCGCGTCCGAGTGGCGCGGCAACCTTGAGCGCGACGGTTATGACAACGTCACGGGCTTCGCCAAACTCGGCTTCGATGCCACGCAGGACCTGCGGTTCGACATGGTGGGCCGCGTGACGGACCATCGGGCCGACGCGGATGGGTTCGCCGACGGCCTGCCGGCCGATGCGGACGCCGCGACACGCGGCCGGCAGATGTACGGACGTGTGCAGGCCCGGCTGGATACGCTGGACGGGCGCTGGCAGCACGTCGCCGGCATCAGCCGCAGCCATTCGACGCTGCGCTACTTCACCGATAGGTCCCGCACCGACGATTATGTCGGCGACCGGACCAAGGTGGACTATCAATCCAACGTCTTCCTGGCGCAGGAGGCCGCGCGCCTGGACCATACGCTGACCTTCCTTGCCGAGCACGAGGAAGAATCCGCCGAAGTGGACGGTGCATACTCCAGCTTCGACCGCTCCACCGGCCAGAGCGGGCTGGTCGGCCAGTACCAACTCGGTATCGCGGACGCGCTGTTCCTGACCGGGGCGGTGCGCCACGACATGAACGAGCGTTTCGCCGATGCCACCACATGGCGGGGCACCGCGGCCTACGATCTGTCGCGGACCGGAACGAAACTGCGCGGCTCCTATGGTACGGGTATCAAGAACCCTTCCTTGTTCGAACTGTTCGGCTATGACGGCACCTATCGCGGAAACCCCGACCTGAAGCCGGAAAAGGCGGAAGGCTGGGACATCGGCTTGGACCAGTGGATCCTGCGCGATGCGCTGTCGATCGAAGCAACCTATTTCAACCAGCGCATTACCGACCTGATCCAGGGAGCGGGTACGACGTCCATCAACCTGGACGGTACGTCCACGATCCACGGCATCGAGCTTGGGGTGACGGCCTATCTTCTGGATGGGCTGACCGTGCGCGCGGCCTATACGTTCCTCGACGGCGATGACGCGGACGGCGTCACCCTGGCCCGCCGTCCGGAAAACGTCGCGAGCCTCGACATAGGCTACAGCTTCCTGGACGGTGCGGCTGCGCTCAACCTCGGCATCCTTTATACCGGCGGACAGCAGGATATCGCGTTCGATGCCTTCTACAACCAGTCACGCGTGGAGCTTGATCCCTATACGCTGGTGAACCTCGCCGGATCGTATCGTTTCAACGATCATGCGGAGGCCTTCGCCCGTGTCGAAAACCTGTTCGGCGAGCGCTACGAGGATGTCTACGGCTATGGCGGCATGGGGCGTGTGGCGGTTGCGGGTGTGAAGCTCAGTTTTTGACGCAGACCATCCTTGCGGGTAGTTGATACTCGACGCACGCAGGAATTTCGCATGGGCCAACTCGATCTGTTCAGCTTCGACGAAGAGGAGCGTATGGCGCGCCGGCTGGAGGCGACGGGCCGGTTCCGCATTTTGCGCAAGCTCGTGCCGCGCCCCGTGGTGGCGCGCGAAGAAAGCCTGTTTCCGCATGTCGCGCTGCTGATCGACACCGAGACGACCGGCCTTCGCCATGGCATGGACGAAGTGATCGAGGTGGGGGCCGTTGCCTTCACCTATGATGACGACGGCACGATCGGCGATGTCGTCGGCGTGTTCGGCGGGCTGCAGCAGCCCTCCGTGCCGATCCCGCCCGAGATCACGCAACTGACGGGCATCACCGATGCTATGGTGGCGGGCCAGCGCATCGACCTTGCCGCCCTGGAGCGGCTGGCAGAGACGGCGGACCTCGTCATCGCGCATAATGCCGCCTTCGACCGGCGTTTCTGCGAGGGGCTGTCCGCCTGCTTCGAATTCAAGGCCTGGGCGTGCTCGCATGCCGAGATCCCCTGGCGCGAACTCGGTTTCGAAGGCAGCAAGCTGTCCTATCTTCTGTCGCAGTGCGGCCTGTTCCACGATGGCCATCGCGCGGTGGATGATTGCCATGCGCTTCTGGAAGTGCTGACGCGTCCTTCCGGGGCGGATGGGCGCAGCGCCTTCGCCCATCTCCTGGAATCGAGCGGTCGGACCCGCCGGCGCATCTATGCCGAACATACGCCCTTCGACCTGAAGGATGTCCTGAAACGGCGCGGCTATCGCTGGTCGGATGGCAGCGACGGCCGCCCGAAATGCTGGTGGGTCGAGGTCGACGAGGCGGCCTACGATGCGGAATTGTCGTTTCTGCGCCAGGAGATCTACCGGCGCGAGGAAGCCGACCCTGTGACCGTCACACTGACGGCGCTGGACAGGTTCAAGGCCGCCTGAACCGCGGCATCATGGGAGGAAGTCATGGTCGAAGTTCGGGATCGGGGGCTGCGGCCCCTGTCTGCACTAGGCTGCTTGACGGGGCTTGCCGCGATACTGTGCGGCCCCGCCTGGGCACAGGACGGCGTGCGCGACGAGTTTTTCTGGCTGGGACAGATCAACAAGGCGACGGCCGTCATCAACACGCAGGAAGGCCTGCTCGACAAGGCGAAGACGCCGGCAATCGCAAAGGCGATCGACAGCGTCATCAAGGCCGGCAACGAGCCGGGAGCAAAGCGCCCGGCCACCGTCATCACCTTCGAGCCGCTGCTCATCGATGAAGGCGGGGTGGAGGTGACCCTGCTGCATGCCGGCCGCTCCAGCCAGGACATGCACGCCACCTACCGGGCGGCCATCCTCCGAGACGGGCTGCTGGAACTCGCCACGCAGCTCAACGCCACCTCCCGCACGCTGGTCGATCTTGCGGCCACGCACGCCGAAACGATCGTTCCCAATTACACCAACGGCGTCGCGGCGCAGCCCAACAGCTATGGCCATTACCTTCTGGGACACGCGGCCGGCTTCGCGCGCGATGCGGACCGGATCCGCGAGGCTTACGCGCGGGTGGACCGCTCCGCCATGGGCACGACGGTCCTGAACGGCACGGGCTGGCCGCTGAACCGGCAGCGGATGGCCGATTATCTCGGCTTCGCCGGCGTGGTGGACAATGCCTACGACGCCTCGCAGATCGCCTCCATGGACCAACCGGTCGAGATCGGTTCCATCGTCACCGCGATCGCCCTGCACAGCGGCAACTTCGTCGAAGACGTGATGACCCAGTATGCGCAGACGCGGCCATGGATTTTGCTGCAGGAGGGCGGGGGCAACACCTATGTCTCGTCCGCCATGCCGCAGAAGCGCAATCCCGGCCTGCTCAACAACACCCGCAGCCAGGCGTCGACGGCCATCACGCTGGCTCTCGGCCCGATGATCCAGGCCCACAACATTACCCCTGGCATGCCCGATCCAAAGGATGTCGAGGCAAACTCAGCCATGGTCGAGGCCGGCGTAAAGACCCTCGCCGATCTCGACAAGGTCTTGAAGGCATTGGTGATCAGCCCCGAACGCGCCCTGGAGGAGCTGAACGCGGACTGGACCGCCTCGCAGGAGATCGCCGATATCCTGATGCGCGACCACGGTTTGCCGTTCCGGGAAGGCCACCATGTCGCGTCCGAGATCGTCACCTATGCCCGGGCGGAAGGAATCGGGCCCCTGGACTTTCCCTATCAGAAGGCACGGGACATCTACACAGAGACGGTCAAGGGCACCGATTTCCCACAGGAGCTGCCGTTGAGTGAAGCCGAGTTCCGCGCCGCGCTGGACCCGGTCGCCATCGTGCGGGGCCGCGCGACGTCCGGGGGGCCTCAGCCGGCGGAGATGAAGCGCATGCTGGACGAAGCCACGGCGCGGCTGGACCGGCAGGAAAGCTGGGTTGCCGAGCGGCAGAACCATATCGACGCCGCCCTGGGCAGGCTCGATGCGGATTTCCAGTCGCTGCTGACGCAGTAGCACTTCCGGGCGTACCGTTCCCCGCCACGGGACGCTCTGTGGCAGATCACGGCCCTTTGCGCGGCCGGCGGCGTCTCATATCCTGTGAGGCAGCACCCGCACCGGGCAAGCGAAGGAGACATCATGAGCGAGGATAGGGCTGGGGCCGGGCAGATCGAACGGCAGGATGGGCCCTCCAAGGGGCGGTACGTCCTTGTCGTCGATGGCGTCGAGGCGGAAATGACCTACAGCCGCGCCGGCGAAACGATGATCATCATCGACCATACGGGCGTTCCGGATGCACTTCGGGGCCGGCATGTAGGGCAGCGGCTGGTGCAACGCGCGGTAGAGGACGCACGCCGCGAAGGTATTACCATCCTGCCGCTATGCCCCTTTGCGAAGGCGCAGATCGCCCGCCATCCGGAGTGGCAGGACGTTCTGCGCAAATCCTGATCGGGATGCGGCGTCCGGCCTGAAGGGCCGGACGCCATCCGCTTTAGCGACGTGGGGCAAGAGCGGGCAGGGGTTCCGCGCGGCCAACGACGAATGCGTAGGAGAACGCCCCCACCAGCGCCATCACCGCCGCCATCATGAAGGACGGCGTGTAGCTGCCGCCGAACATGTCGAGCAGCCAGCCGAACAGGAACGGGCTGATGATGCCGGCAATGTTGGAGGCGAAGTTCTGGATGCCGCCGATGGAGGCGACATGCCTGGAACTTGGCGCGACATCCGCGGGCAAGGACCAGATGCCGGTGGCCGCGACGGCAAGGCTGCTGTAGGACACCGCCAGGAAGAACAGCGCGGCGGCGAGAGACTCCACCAGCGCCGCGGGCAGGATGGCGGCGCCGCCCAGCATGCCGCCGACCATGACCGTCTTGCGCACCAGCGTGACATCGGCCCCGTTGCGGATCGCGCGGTCGGCCAGAAGGCCGGCGGCCCATGCGGTGACCACGGCGGCAAGGCCCGGCAGCATGCCGTAGAGCCCGAGCTCCGCGAGGTTCAGCCCCCGCGCCGTCTTCAGGTAGCTGGGGAACCACGTCAGGAAGAAATAGATCACGAAGTTGAGGCAGAAGAAGCCCACCATCATGCCCCAGACCGTGCGGTAACGGAAAAGATCGCCCCAGCGAACAGCGAGCGCCGCGGGGTCATCGTTCTGTTCCGAGCGCCCGCCATTGTCGGCGATGTACTGGAGTTCCAGCGCATTGGCGCGGGGTTGTTCCTCCGGATCGCGGTAGGTGACGTACCAGGCCAATGCCCAGACGATGCCGACCACTCCCAGAATGACGAAGGAATAGTGCCAGGTGGCGAACGCCATGATGGCGGTCACGATAGGCAGGGCCAGCACCGTGCCGACACGCGAGCCGGAATCGATGACGGCCGTTGCAAAGGCGCGCTCACTGGTGGGAAACCAGCGCGACGCGGCCTTGGTGGACGACGGGTAGGCGGGAGCCTCGCCGGCACCCAGCATGAAGCGCACCGCGAAGAAGCTCCAGAAGCTGTTGGCCAGCGGCGTCAGTGCGGTGAACACCGACCACCAGACGGCGGCCAGCGAAAAGCTCTTGCGCGCGCCGAGCTTGTCGGTCAGCCAGCCGGCCAGCAGCATCATCCCGTCATAGGCCCAGAAGAACGCGCCGAGGATCAGGCCTTTCTGTGTGTTCGTCAGGTTGAGACCGAGCTCTTCGTCGATGAACGGCAGCGCGACGCTCATGTTGGCGCGGTCGAGATAATTGATCGTCAGGCCGACGAAACACATGAACAATACGAAGTAACGAACCTTGGTGGCGCCGGATGGCGCCTTTCCCCGTGCAGCCCGACAGCGATCGCCTCCGATCGCTCCTTCGGCATCCTTGCTGACCGTCATGTAGAACAAACCTCCGTTTATCGTGAGCAGATAGCACCATCAGCTCACGATCTCTTGAGGTTGGCGTTTAAGCGCCGCAGGTTCGGCGAGTCAATTACTGTTGCTAAGCCGCGCGAATTATCCAAGCGCGGCAGCACAATTATCGACAATCCGCCTATAAAATAGGCATTATGCAATTCGGCCGACGGGCATGGATGTTCCTAAATCATTGTTATGGCAGCAGTGAGCGGTTTTGGCACGCGCATTGCATGCAATTGCCGGCGAGAGATCGAAACCCGCCGGAGAGCCCCATGTCATCCTTCATCCTCAATCGCCGCCGCCTTCTGACCGCTGCCGGCTCGATGGCGCTGATGCCGGCGCTGGGGCGGATCACGCCCGCCTTTGCCGCCGACATGACCGTCGGCTTTCTCTATGTCGGGCCGCGCGACGACTTCGGATACAATCAGGCGCACGCCGAGGGCGCCGCAGCGGTGAAGGACATCGCCGGCGTAACGGTGCTGGAAGAAGAGAACGTGCCGGAAAGCGACGCCGTCGTGCGGTCGATGCAGTCGATGATCGAGCTGGACGGCGCGCAGCTCCTGTTTCCGACATCCTTCGGTTACTACAAGCCCTTCGTGCTGCAGGCGGCCGATGCCAACCCCGATGTCCAGTTCCGCCATTGCGGTGGATTGTGGAGCGAGAGCGACCCCACGAATGCCGGCTCGTATTTCGGCTATATCGGCATGGCGCAGTATCTGTCCGGCATCGTGGCCGGGCACCAGACCAAATCGAAGAAGCTCGGCTTCATCGCCGCAAAGCCCATTCCGCAGGTGCTACTGAACATCAACTCGTTTACCCTTGGTGCGCGCAGCGTCGACCCTTCGATCCAGACGCAGGTGATCTTTACGGGTGACTGGTCGATGCCGGTGAAGGAGGCAGAGGCCGTCAACGCGCTGGCCGACCAGGGCGTGGACGTTATCACCTGCCATGTCGATGGGCCGAAGGTGCTGACGCAGGCCGCCGCCGCGCGCGGCGTCTTCGTCTGCGGCTACCACACCAGCCAGGCGGCGCTGGCGCCGGAGCATTATCTGACCGGCGCGGAGTGGAACTGGGCCAATGTCTACCGATCCTTCGTCGAGAAGGCCCTGGCTGGAGAGCCGCTGCCCAACTTCGTACGGGGCGGCCTTGCCGAGGGCTTCGTCAAATCCAGCCCCTACGGCGCAATGGTGGGCGATGCGGCGCGGCGTCAGGCCGACGCCGTGCGCGACGAGATGATGAAGGGCGGCTACGCCATCATCAAGGGTCCGCTGAAGGACAATCGCGGCAACGAGATCGTCGCGGCGGGCACGGACTATCCGGAAACGGCGATCGAGCTGGAGAGCATGGACTACCTGGTCGAAGGCGTCGTCGGCTCGACCTCCTGACGGCAGGGGCACTGCGATGACGAGCATCATGCAGAGCGCGACGGCCGCAAGGCGCGGCTTTGCCTTGCCGGAGCGGCAGGCCGCACGGGTGGAGGCGGTGGTGCTGCCGCTGCTGGCACTCCTGGCCGGGCTGCTTCTGTTCGGCCTGTTCCTGCTGGCCTTCGGCAAATCGCCGATCGAGTTCTACCAACTGGTCTGGCGTGGCGGTTTCGGCACGCAGTTTTCCGTGTCCAATACGCTGCAACGTGCTGCGCCGCTGCTGCTGACGGCCTTGTGCGTAGCCCTGCCGGCCCAGCTCGGCCTGATCGTCATCGGCGGCGAGGGCGCCTTCGTGCTGGGCGGCCTTGCCGCCGCCGTCACCGGGGCGGCCCTTTCCGGAATGCCGGCCTTGCCGGCGATTGCCCTGATGGCCATGGCCGGAGCGCTGGCCGGTGGCCTGTGGATCGGCTGCGTCGGCCTGTTGCGCGTGCGGCGCGGCGTGAACGAAACGATCGCCAGCCTGCTCTTTGCCTATATCGCCATTGCGCTGTTCAACCACATGGTGGAAGGGCCGCTGCGCGACCCCGCAAGCCTCAACAAGCCGTCGACCCTGCCTTTGCCTGCCGAGTTCCGCATCGGCGCGATGCCGGGGCTGGACGTGCATTGGGGCTTCGTCATCGGAACGCTGGCCTGCCTTGTTTCGGCATTCGTCATCGGGCGCACGAGCTTCGGTTTTGCGGCGCGCATCGCCGGCGGCAATCCGCGCGCCGCCGCCGTACAGGGCCTGCCCGTCGGACGGCTCATCGTGCTGTTCTGCATGGCGGGCGGGGCGGCGGCCGGCATCGCCGGCATGATCGACGTTGCTGCCATTCACGGAAATGCCAATGCGGCGCTGATTGCCGGCTATGGCTATACCGGCATCCTCGTCGCCTTCCTGGCACGACAGAACCCGCTTGCCATCATTCCGATGGCCATCCTGATCGGCGGTATCGACGCGGCCGGTGGGCTGGTTCAACGCCGAATGCAGCTTCCCGACGCTACCATGCTGGTGCTTCAGGGCATCCTGTTCATCGCCATGCTGGCCTCCGAAACCCTGTCAGGCCGGCTGGTGCCCCGCCGGGCCGCATCCACGGAGGCCGGACGATGAGCGGCGATCTCGGCCTGTGGGGCGTGCTGATTGCGGTTCTTGGCGGCGCGATCCGCGTTTCCACCCCATTCCTGTTCGTCAGCCTCGGCGAATGCGTGACCGAGAAAAGCGGCCGCATCAATCTCGGTCTGGAAGGCACACTCGTCTTCGGGGCCATGGCCGGCTACGGCGGCTCGCTCCTGACGGGTTCTCCCTGGACGGGCGTGCTGGCGGCCGGACTTGCCGGAACGCTGTTCGGCCTGCTTCACGGCGCTCTATGCTCGCTGCCGCGGGTCAACGACATTGCCGTGGGCATTGCGCTGATGCTTTTCGGCACCGGGCTGGCATTCTTCCTCGGCAAGCCGCTGATCCAGCCGGCGGCGCCCATGCTGCCATCCATCGACCTCGGCTTCTGGGCCGGCAGCCCGCAACTGCGCGCGGCGCTGCAGGTAAACCCGCTGTTCCTGATCGGTATCGCGCTCGCCTTCGTGATTGCCTTCGTCTTTCGCCGCACGCGGCTGGGTCTGGTGCTGCGCATGGTGGGCGACAGCAGCGACGCCGCACGGGCGATGGGCTATCCGATCCTGCCGGTGCGCATCGGGGCAACGGCCTTCGGCGGCTTCATGGCCGGCGTCGCCGGCGCCTATCTGTCGCTCTACTACCCCGGAAGCTGGAACGAGGGAATTTCATCCGGCCAGGGGCTGATCGCCGTTGCGCTGGTTATCTTCGCCAGGTGGCGGCCCGTGGCGTGCCTCGGCGCAGCGCTGATCTTCGGCGGCGCCGGGGCGCTTGGCCCGGCGCTTCAGTCCATCGGCGTCACGCAGGGCTACTACCTGTTCTATGCGGCGCCCTACGTGCTCACCCTCGCCATTCTCATCTTCACTTCCTCGCCGGACCGCGCCCTCGACGGCGCCCCGCGCGAACTTTCGATCACCAGATAGGGAGACCAGGCATGAACGGCCTTGGAGGACTCAACAAATCGGAAAACGGCGTCGTCATCGGCTGCGTGCAACTGCAATTGCCGACCGTGGTGACGAAGGACGATCTGGCCGCGCAGACGCAGCGCATCGTCGACATGGTGGCAAAAGCCCGGCGCAACCTCGGCACGATGGATCTTGTCGTGTTTCCCGAATACGCGTTGCACGGGCTTTCGATGGACACCAACCCGGACATCATGTGCCGTATCGACGGGCCGGAGGTTGCCGCCTTCCGGCAGGCCTGCCGCGACAACTCCATCTGGGGCTGCTTCTCCATCATGGAGCTGAACCCCGGCGGCATGCCCTACAATACCGGGCTTGTCATCGACGACACCGGGGAAATCCGGCTGAATTATCGCAAGCTCCACCCATGGGTGCCGGTGGAGCCGTGGGAGCCCGGAAACCTCGGCATTCCAGTCATCGACGGGCCCCGGGGCGCCAGGCTGGCTCTCATCATCTGTCATGACGGCATGTTTCCGGAAATGGCGCGCGAATGCGCCTACAAGGGGGCCGAGATCATGCTGCGGACGGCCGGTTACACCGCGCCGATCCGGGAAAGCTGGCGGTTCACCAACCAGGCCAACGCCTTCTGCAATCTCATGGTCACGGCCAATGTCTGCATGTGCGGGTCGGACGGAAGCTTCGATTCCATGGGCGAGGGCATGATCGTCAATTTCGACGGCACGGTCATCGCCCATGGCACGACCGGCCGGGTGGACGAGATCATCACGGCCGAGGTGCGGCCCGACCTGGTGCGCGAGGCAAGGCGCAATTGGGGCGTGGAGAACAACATCTACCAGCTCGGCCATCGCGGCTATGTCGCCGTGGCCGGCGGCGCCGGCGATTGCCCCTACACATACATGCACGACCTTGCCGCGGGCACCTATCGCCTGCCGTGGGAAGACGACGTGAAGGTGACGGACGGAACCGGCTTCGGCTTCGCCGCGCCGACGCGCCGCTATGGCGGCCCGGCCCGCGAAGCGGCGGAATAAGGAGGCCCTCCCAATGGACACGACATCGAGCACCACCGTGGGCACCATCGCCTCGCAGCCCTATGCCTGGCCCTACGACGCAAGCCTGCGCCCGGACAATACGGCGCTGATCGTCATCGACATGCAGACCGATTTTTGCGGCAAGGGCGGTTATGTCGATGCAATGGGCTACGACCTGTCGCTGACGCGCGCGCCCATCGAACCCATCGCACGGGTCATGGCGGCCATGCGGGCAGGCGGCTACCACATCATCCATACGCGCGAGGGGCACCGACCAGACCTTGCCGACCTGCCGGCCAACAAGCGTTGGCGCTCGCGCAATATCGGCGCCGGTATCGGCGACCCGGGGCCCTGCGGGCGCATCCTGGTGCGCGGCGAGCCGGGATGGGAAATCATCCCCGAGCTTGCGCCCTTGCCGGGCGAAGTCGTCATCGACAAGCCGGGCAAGGGCTCCTTCTGTGCCACGGATCTGGAGCTGATCCTGAACCAGCGGGGAATCCGCAACATCGTGCTGACGGGCATCACCACCGATGTCTGCGTGCATACGACCATGCGCGAAGCAAACGACCGCGGCTATGAATGCGTCATCCTGGAAGATTGCTGCGGCGCCACCGACAGAAGCAACCACGACGCGGCCATCCGCATGGTGACCATGCAGGGCGGTGTCTTCGGCGCTGTGGCCCACAGCGACGCGCTGCTGGAGGCCCTGCGTTGACGACGCTGCTCGAGGTGGTGGGGCTGACCAAGCGCTTCGGCGCCCTCACGGCGCTGGATGGCGTATCGCTGCGCCTGCGGCGCGGCACGTTCCACGCCCTGCTGGGCGAGAACGGCGCCGGCAAATCCACCCTCGTCAAATGCGTTCTCGGCTATTACCGCGCCGACGAGGGCAGCGTCCTGATGGACGACCGCGAGGTTGAAGTGGCCAGCCCGCGCGATGCGCGCCGCCTCGGCATCGGCATGGTGTACCAGCATTTCACCCTGGTGCCGGCCATGACCGTTCTGGAAAATCTGGTGATGGCCGGCCCGGATGTGCCCGCCATCGTGGATTGGCGCAAGGAGCGGGCAAAGCTGGCCGCCTTCATGGCCGATATGCCGCTGAAAGTGCCGATGGACGTGCCCGTGCATCGCCTGTCGGCGGGTGAACGGCAGAAGACCGAAATCCTGAAGGAATTGTATCTCGGCTCCCGGGTCCTGGTGCTCGACGAGCCGACATCCGTGCTGACCCCGGGCGAGGCAAGCGACGTGCTGGGGTTTCTGCGTCGCCGCGCCAACGAAGAGGGGTTGGGCGTTCTTCTGATCAGCCACAAGTTTCCGGAGGTCACGGGCTTCTGCGACGAGGTGACCGTGCTGCGCCGGGGCCGGCTGGCCGGGCATGGCCGCGTCGATGCCTTGTCGGTGGCGGATATGGCAGAGATGATGATCGGCAAGCGCGATCTTGCGGCCGCGCCCCGGCCCGAGCCTGCCTCTGCCAAGGCGCGCGCCGTCCTCGATCTCAGCGGCGTCAAGGCCGGGCCGCAACGCGGCGGCATCGATATCGACAGGCTGGAGGTGCGGGCCGGTGAAATCGTCGGCATCGCCGGCATATCCGGTAACGGCCAGGCGGTGCTGGTGGAGACGCTGTCCGGCCAGACTACGCCGGCCTCCGGCGCCATCCATGTCGGCGGTGCGCCATACCAGGCCCGCCGCGCGCAGGCGCAGGCAATGGGCGTGCGCGTCCTGCCCGAAGAGCCGCTGCGCAATGCCTGCGTCGGCCGGATGAGCGTGATGGAAAATCTCGCCTTGCGCAGCTTCGACCGGCATGCGGATGGGCGGGCGCGTATCCTTGTCGACAGGCGCGGCATGCGCCGCTACGCGGAGGCGCAGATTGCCGCCTATTCCATCAAGACCCAGTCTCCCGACGCGCCCATCGCCACTCTTTCGGGCGGCAATGTGCAGCGTACCGTACTGGCCCGCGAACTGGACGGCGATGCCGAATTGCTGGTGGTCGCCAATCCGTGCTTCGGGCTGGATTTCGGCGCGGTGGCCGATATCCGCGCGGCGCTTTTGAAGGCGCGCAACAAAGGAACGGCGGTGTTGCTGGTCAGCGAGGATCTGGATGAGGTGATCGCCCTGTCCGACCGTATCCTCGTGATGCACGAGGGCAGGATCGTCTTTGAGACGGAAGGCGGCCGCAAGGCCGATCCGATGGAAATCGGCAGGCACATGGCGGGGCATCGATGATGGGCACGATCGCGGCAAGCCCTTCTCCATTCCGCTTCGAGGACGGGCGCGTGGCGCTCATCGTCATCGATATGCAGCGCGATTTTCTGGAGCCCGGCGGATTTGGCGAGAGCCTCGGCAACGACGTTTCGCGGCTGCGGGCCATCGTGCCCGCAACGCGCAGGCTGATAGAGCTGTTTCGTGCGCGTGGCGCACCCATCGTCCACACGCGCGAATGTCATCGCCCGGATCTGTCGGACTGCCCGCCGGCCAAGTGGCGGCGCGGGCCGGAGGGACGGCGTATCGGCGATATCGGGCCCATGGGCAGGATTCTTGTGGCCGGTGCGCCCGGCGCGGAGATCGTGCCCGAACTGTTTCCGCTGCCGGGCGAAACGGTGATCGACAAGCCGGGCAAGGGCGCCTTCCATGCGACGGACCTGTCCGAGATCCTGGAAGGCTTCGGCGTCACCGCGCTGGTGCTGGCCGGCGTAACGACCGAGGTCTGCGTGCAGACGACCATGCGCGAGGCCAACGACCGCGGCTACGACTGTCTGCTCGCCGAGGACGCGACGGAAAGCTACTTTGCGCACTTCAAGGAGGCGACACTGGACATGGTGCGCGCGCAGGGGGGCATTGTCGGCTGGACGGCTACCGTGGACGCCATTGCGGAAGGATTGACGACATGACACCCGAAGTCCTGCAGGGGCTTCTGGCCCTTGCGCCGGATGCCGTGGCCTTCGAGCCGTTCCGCCCCGGAGTGGACATCCACCATATCGCCCGCTCGGTGGATGGGGGTCCCGGCGTCGCCCTGTTGCGATACCGGGCCGGGGCGTCCGTGCCCCGCCACCGACACGCCGGACTGGAAACCATTCTGGTGCTGGAAGGGGCGCAAACCGACGATGCCGGGCGCTATGTCGCCGGCGATTTCGTCGTCAACCGCCCCGGCAGCATCCACCGGGTCTGGTCCGACGAGGGTTGCCTGGTGCTGATCCACTGGGCGGCGCCGGTGGAAATTCTCGATGAAGACGAACAGGCTTGAGGACATACCGATAATGACCGATCTTCCGAAGATCATCGACCTTGCTTCGCTGGCCGACGCCTACGCGGCGGGACTGACGCTGGATGCGATGGTCGATGCCGTGTCCCGGCGCATCGCGGCGGGCGATCCGGCGGCATTCATCACCCCGGCCAGCCGGCAGCAGTTGACGCTGCAGGCAAGGGCGCTGGAGGCGCGGTCTCCCGTTCCCGGCAGCCTGCCGCTGTGGGGCGTGCCGGTCGCCGTCAAGGACAATATCGACGTTACCGGCTTTCCGACGACGGCCGCGTGCCCCGACTTCGCCTATACGCCGGATACGGACGCCCATGTGGTGGCCCGGCTGCGGCAGGCCGGCGCGATCATCGTCGGCAAGACGAACCTAGACCAGTTCGCCACGGGGCTGAACGGCACGCGCTCGCCCTATGGCGCGCCGCGTTGCGTGTTCGATGCCGACTATGTCTCGGGCGGCTCGTCCTCCGGCTCGGCTGTGGCGGTCGCCTCCGGCATGGCGGCGCTGGCGCTCGGCACCGATACCGCGGGCTCCGGGCGCGTGCCCGCCGCCTTCAACAACATCGTCGGGATCAAGCCTTCGACCGGCCGGGTGTCCACGACCGGCGTCGTCCCCGCCTGCCGCTCCATCGACGTCGTCACCGTGTTTGCCGCAACGGTTGCCGACGGCATCGCGGCGCGCCGTGTAATGGAGGGCTTCGACGCCGCCGATGCCTTCTCACGCCGCTTCGGCTACACCCCGCTGCCGACGCGGCTGCGCCTTGGCGTGCCGGAGGCGGAAGAGCTGGAGTTCTTCGGCAACGATGCCTATGCGGCGCTGTTTGGTGCGGCAGTGGAACGGGCACGCAGTCTGGGGGCGGAGATCGTACCCTTCGACTACGCACCCTTCCGCAAGGCGGCGGCCCTGCTGTACGAGGGGCCGTGGGTGGCCGAACGGCTTGCGGCCATCAAGCCCTTCATCGATGCGCAGCCGGACAGCGTCGAGCCGACGGTGCGCGCCATCATGGAGGGCGCGCGCGGCATGAGCGCCGTGGACGCCTTCGAGGGTGTCTACGCCCTTGCCGCATACCGCCGACAGGCGGAAGAAGCGATGGCCGATGTCGACGCTTTGTTGCTGCCGACTTCGCCCGACATCCAGACGGTGGCGGCGATGCTTGCCGATCCGCTGGCGCTGAATGCGCGCTTCGGCCGGTTTACCAATTTTGCCAATTTCTTCGGTGCGGCGGCAATCGCCGTGCCTGCCGGCTTTACCGAAAGCGGGCTGCCCTTCGGTGTCCAACTGGTGGGCCCGGCCGACAGCGACGACGCGCTGGCCGCTTTTGCGGCACGCCTGCATGAAAAGGCCGCCTGCGGCGCGGGGCTGGATCGTGGCCTGATCGCGCGGAGCGCGCCTGCCGCGCAATCGGATGGCGGCTGGCTGGAGATCGCCGTTGTCGGCGCGCATCTGACGGGCATGCCGTTGAACGGCGAGCTTGCGGCGCAGGGCGCACGGTTGCTGCGCATGGCACGCACGGCGCCGCATTACCGGCTCCATGCCCTGTCCGGCACGGTGCCGCCCAAACCCGGCCTTGTGCGGGATGGCGGATTTGCCGGCCCGGGGCTTGAGGTAGAGGTGTGGACCATGCCGGCCGGCGGCTTCGGACGGTTCGTTGCGGGCATCCCGCAGCCGCTCGGGGTCGGCAAGGTGGAGCTGGACGACGGCTCGTTGGTCACCGGCTTCATCTGCGAACCGGCCGCGCTCGCCAACGCGCAAGAGATCACGCATTATGGTGGTTGGCGCAATTATATCGCTGGCCGCGCCCCGGCAGCGTGACACGGCACGATGACACAGACAGACAAGACCATGGCACGCCGTACGCAGGCCGACATGATCCGCGAGGCCATCGCCGACCGGATCGTGCATGGCATTTTGTTGCCGGGAGAGCCTCTGGACGAGGCAGGGCTGGCGGGCGAGTTCGGCGTTTCGCGTACGCCGGTGCGCGAGGCGATCCGCCAATTGGAATCCATCGGCCTTGCCTTGTCGCGGCCGCATCGGGGCGCGGTGGTGACGACGCTGACGGAAGCCGAGTTCCAGAACATCTTTCTGGTGATGGCGGAGCTTGAAACCCTTGCCGCCCGTTTGTGCGCCACGGCCATGACCGACAACGAACGATGCCGGCTCGAGGCGCTCCATGCGTCTGGCGAGGCGCTGGTGGCGGCGGGGGAGGTGGAGCGCTACCGCTCCCACAACGACCGCTTCCACGACGCCATTTATGGCGGCAGTCACAATGGCTTTCTGGAGGAAACCGCGCGCAGCGTGCGCCGGCGGGTGGCGCCGTTCCGGCGGCTTCAGTTCGATGCCGACCGGCGTATAGACCGCTCTCAGGAAGAGCATGGCCGCGTGGTGGCGGCCATACTGGCAGGCGATGGCGGTGCCGCGGCCGAGGCGATGGGCATCCATATGCGCATCGTCGGGCGCACTGTGGGCGATGTCTCCGGGGGGCTTGCGGACCGCAAGCCCCGCATGGCGCCGCCGCCTCAGGCGGCGGACCGCTCCCGGTTGGTCCAGTCGTAGACGGTAAGCGCAATGGCCTTCGTGCAGGCCACCAGATCCTCGATCGAGACCCGTTCGTTGGGCTGATGGCTCTGGGCCGGATCTCCCGGCCCGAAATTGACCGTCGGCGTGTTGCCGAGGCCGGTCGGCAGCCCGATATCGCTGTGCGCGCCGAAGCCTGACAAGGCGGGGTCCAGCTTGGCCGCAGCCACGGCGCCCTGGAAGCTCTCGACGAACGGATGGTCCGCCGGAACCTCGGCACAGTCGGCGTCGAGTATCCATTCCACCCGCGCCGGATGCTCTTTCAGGTAAGGATCAGCCAGGCACACCGCCGCCACATGCGCCTCGATCTCGCGCTTGACATGCCCGCCGAGGCCGAACTCGTCCTTTTCATGCGGCAGATACTGAACGTCGATGACGATCTCGCCGCGGCCTGCCATCGAGGATGGATGCTCTCCGACATTGAGCTGGGTGATGATGATCTGGTTGGGCATCGCCATTAGGGGGTGGTTCTTGCGGGGATCGTGCATCCAGCGCCGGTTCAGGATATCCAGGCCGTCCAGCATCTGCCGGGTCAATTGCACAGCGTCCACCGGGCCGCCGGCATACCAGGCGTTCGGCGTCAGCTCGGCATGGCCGCCGATGCCGTCGATGACGATGCGGCCCCAGAGGATGCCGTGGCACAGCGGCGCGATGCGGTTGGCTGTCGGCTCGGTCATGATGCCGGCATCGGCGCAAAAGCCCCTGTCGACCATGGCGAGCGAGCCCATGCCGCCGATCTCCTCGTCGACGACGGTGGTGAAGACGACATCGCCCTTCAACTCGGCTCCGATCTCTTTCAGGATCTCCACCGCCATCAGCATGCAGGCGACGCCGCCCTTCATGTCCACCGTGCCACGCCCCCGCACGAACCCGTCCTCCACCACGGGAACGAAGGGGTCGCTCTGCCAATGCGTGGCAGGTCCGGGGGGCACGACGTCGATATGGCCCGTCAGCATGATGGAGCGGCCGTTGCCGCTGCCCTTCAGCGTTCCGCCCAGATTGGGCCGCCCGTCGAAGGTGCGGCCCTTGTTGGCGCCGGGCCGCCCTTCGTACTTTTCCAGGAGGGCAGGCCCGTCCGGCTCCCAGAGGTCGGTCGTGAAGCCGAGCGCTTCCAGCCGCTTCTGCAGGTAGATCTGGCAATCGCGCTCGCCCGGGCCGGCCTTGGTGGGGTCGTTCAACACGATGGATGGGAATTCGACGAGGCGCGACAGCGTATCCACGATGCGGCTGGCGCGCGCCTCCACGGCCTCGGCGATGGTTTCCGGCGATAGGGTCATGATGTTCTCCGAACGATGGCAAGCGTGTCGACGAGAAGCACCGCCAGAAGCAGCGCGCCGACGATGCCGAGTTGCCAGATGCTGTTGACGTTGATGAGCAGGAGCCCGGTCTGCACCGTGACGAGCAGCAGCACGGCCGCAAGCACGCCGATGACGCCACCCCGGCCGCCGAAGATGGCGATTCCGCCCAGCATGGCGGCCGTCAACGAGGTGAGTTCCAGGTTCTGGCCGATATTGGGGCGAGCGCTGCCCAGCCAGGCGAGGCTGACGAGCGCAGCGGTGCCCGCAAGGGCGCCGCTGGCGACATAGGCCGAAAGCCGCAGGCGATCCACCGGGATGCCGACAAGCCGGGCGGACCGCTCGTTGAAGCCGGCGGCATAGATCCAGCGGCCCCAGCTCGTGAAGCGCAGCAGGCCGCCGGCAATCAGGAACAGCGGCAGGGCGAGCGTCAGGAAGGGAAGCGGCAGCCCGCCGAGCATGCCGCGTCCCCAGACCGTCAGTGCGGCGGGCACGTTGCCGATATTGGCCCCGCTGGTAATGGCCAGCGCCGTGCCGGAATAGATGTAGAAGGTGCCGAGCGTGCCGATCAGCGGCAGGATGCCGAGGCGCGTGACGATCAGCCCGTTGGCAAGGCCAAGGATGCCTCCGAGCGCCACGCAGCCCGGCACGAGCAGCCAGCCCGGCATGCCGGCTGCCACCGCCATCATGGACAGGATGGCGGTCAGCGACATGGTGCCGCCGACCGACAGGTCGATGCCGGCGCCGCCGCACAGGATCACCATGGCCTGTCCGAGCGCCACCAGCGCCAGGATGGTGGAGAATTGCAGGACGGTCGTCACCGTGGACAGCGCCAGCGCCCCGGGCTGCATCACCGCCAGAATGGCGATCGCCGCCAGCCACAGACCGGCCAGGAGATAAAGGGTGAAGTCCCTGGAGCGGATCATCGTGCGGCCTCCGCGGTCTTGCGTATGCGCGGCACCGCAAGGCGGCCCGAAGCGACTTCTCCCCCCAGAACCAGCAGGATGAGCGCACCCGTTACCACCGGCTGCCAAAGCGACGGCACGCCGACGAGCAGCAGGCCGTTCTGCAGGATACGCAGCAGAAGCACGCCCAGCGCGGTGCCCATCAGGCTGATGCGCCCGCCGAGGATGCTGGTTCCGCCCAGCACCACCGCTGCGATGGCCTCCAGCGCCAGCGTGCCGCCGATGGTCATGGCGACGTTGCGGTAGGTGGCGATGTAGAAGATGGCGGCGAGGCCGCAAAGAAGGCCGCTGACGACGAATGCGATACAGGCGGTGCGACGCACCGGAACGCCGGCCAGCCGTGCCTTGGGCTCGGACTGGCCGATGGCCAGCAGATGCGGGCCGAAGGGCGTCTTGCGAACGGCGACGAAGACCGCCAGATAGGCGAGGGCGATCAGCGGCAGTGCGACCGGGATGCCGAATGGGCGGGCGGCCAGAATATCGGTCAGGCCGGTCGGCAGGCCGGAAAGCCAGCTACCGCCAAGCGCCAGAAAGATTGCGGCGCGATAGATGCCGTAAAGGCCGAGCGTGCCGACGATGGCCGGTACGCGCCCGACGACGACCACGAGCGAGGCGAGAAGGCCGAGTGCGGCGCCGGCCAGGGGCCCGGCCAGCGCCACCAGATACCAGGGCGCGCCGGCTTCCAGCATCCGGCCCGCCAGGATCGCCGCGAGCCCCATGGCGACGCCGACCGAAACGTCGATGGCACCGACGCCGAGAAGAAGCGTCATGCCGAGCCCGACGAGGAACAGTTCGGTCGAGTTGCGCAGGATCGTGGCGATGTTGGCCGGGGTGGCGAAGGTGGGCGACAGGAAGGCGAACAGCAGGCAGGCGGCCAGGATGGCCGCCCCCAGGATCGCTTCGCGGGTGCCGAACAGTCGCCCCATATCAGAAGTTGAAGTCATCGACGTTATCGGCGGTAAAGATCGCCGGGTCACCGAGCAGCAATATGCCGGTGGCGGCATCGTAGGTAACGGCGTGGCTCATGCCCTCGGGCGTCACGGTGGCCGGGATCTCCGTCCCGTCGATCAACTGCTTGCCTGCCCAGACCGTCAGATAGCCGAGTTCGGCCGGGTCCCACAGCACGGTGTAGTCGAGCGCGCCGCTCTTCAGGTAGTTGCGTGCCGTATTGGGGCTGCAATAGCCGGTGCCGACGACGTCTTCCGACCGTCCCGCCGTTTCGATGGCCTGCGCCACGCCGGGGCAGGTCGTGGATGCGACGCCGATGATACCCTTCAGGTCCGGGTTGGCGGTCATCAGGTCGGTGGCGATCTGGGCTGCACGCTCGGCGCTGCCGCCGGCATATTGCGGCTCCATCAGCGTTACGTTCGGGTACTTCTCCTTCACCCGCTCCTGCATGAAGCCGATCCAGGCATTGAGGTTGGATGCGGTCGCCTCGCCGGAAACGATGGCGATCCTGGCGTCTTCGCCGGCCCTCTCGACCATCTGGTCGATGATGGCGTAGCCGAGGCCCTGGTCGGTCGCCTGTGCCACATACAGCGCACGGCCGGATTGCGGCGCGTCGCTGTCGGCGGTGAAGAGCTTGATATCCTTGGCCTTGGCGGCTTCCACCACGGGCGTCAGGCTGGAGGCGTCCAGCACGCTGACAGAGATGGCCCCGACGCCCTGGTTGATGAGGTTCTGGACGATCTGGAGCTGGTCCACCGGGTTGGTGTCGACCGGACCCTGGTAAATGAAGTCGACACCCAGCGCTTCGGCGGCCTTGTTGCCGCCTTCCTGCATGGCGTCGAAATAGGGAATACCGACGATCTGCGGTACGAAAGCCACCTTGGGCTTCTCCTGCGCAGCCGCGATGGTGACGGCGGATGACATGAGGGCCGCGAGGGCCAGGGCGAAATGCGATCTCTGGATCATGCGATTGGCCTTTCGTCGGACGTGCAGGTTTCTAGTGCCGCATCTCGAGCGCGCGCACGTCGGGATGCGCGCCCGTGATGAAGGAGACGATCTCCTCTGGATTGGTGTCGGACTTGCGTTTCTCGGTGATCTTGCGGCCGCGTCGGAAAACCACGATCCGGTCCGCGACCTCGAAAACGTCATGCATATTGTGACTAATCAGCACGACGGCGCGGCCGCTGTCGGCAAGCCGCCGCGTCAATTGCAGCACCTTGCGCGTTTCGGCCACGGCGAGGGCGGCCGTCGGCTCGTCCATGATGACCAGCCGGGCATTGAGGTTCAGCGCCCGGCAGATGGCGACCGCCTGCCGCTGGCCGCCGGACAATGCACCCACCGGTGCCTCCGGGTCCGAAATGTGGGCGTCCAGCTCTTCCAGCAGCTCCTTGACGCGGCGCTTCATGGCGGCGCGCCGCAACAGCGGCACGCCGAGAAAGCGGTGGGTCAGTTCCCGCCCCAGGAAGACGTTCTCGGCAATGGACAGGTTTTCCGACAGCGCCAGTTCCTGGAAGATGGTGGCGATGCCGAGGTCCGCCGCATCCTGCGGCGAGGACAGCGACACAGGCTTGCCATCCATCAGGAGTTCGCCGTCGCTTTGCGGGTGCGCGCCGGACAGGACCTTGATGAAGGTGGATTTGCCGGCGCCGTTGTCGCCCAGAAGCGCCAGCACCTCGCCGCTGCGGATGGCTAGGTCCACGTCGGTCAGCGCCGCGAGCGCGCCGAAACGCTTGGAGATGGCTTTCGCCTCGATGAGCGGGATGTCGGTCATCGTCGCCTCCCGATCAGCGCGTTTCGGTCAACCAGGACAGGATGTTGCTCCACAACCGGCCATAGCCATCCCATTCGCAGAAAGCCGGCGACAGCCAGTGCGGGCCGATGTCGGACGTCCAGGCGGCGGTGCGGCCCTGCTGGTAGGTGCCCGTCACCAGCAGCGGGTGGCCGCCCTGGTCGTCGGGCAGACGCAGCAGAAGGTCCGCGCCCGGCTTCACTTCCACCTCGTTGACGCCCAGCAGCAGCGGCCAGCCATCCTTCGGCAGGCCGGCCAGCGCGGGGTGGTCGGCGACGAAGACGGGCGCGGTCCCTTCCGGAATCTCGACCCGGTCGTCATAGGGAAGGCAGGTGACCGGAAGGGCTTCCTCCACCGGCGTCCGCCGCCAGCGGGCCTTGCCGTCGATGCCCTGGAACGAGAAATATCCGCCGATCATGAACAGGCCGCCGCCATCCGCCGTCCACTCGCGCAGGAGCTTCAGCCTGTTCGGCACCGTCTTGCTTTGCAGCCAGACGGCCGGGGGCAGCAGCAGGGAATTGGCGCCGATATCAGACAGGATGATGGCGTCGTAGGCATCCAGCCCGGAACGCTCGAAGGGGAATGCCTCGACCGCCTCGTGCGCCGGCATGTAGGTCAGCTCGAAGGGGCTGTCCTTCAGCGCCTTCACCAGCGGCTCGGCGCCGAGATGAAAGGTGACGGAGCCGAACTGGTCGAAGCCCTTGTAGTGGGTGGCCGAGCTGACCCAGCTTTCGCCGACCAGCAATACCTTCTTCTTGGCGGACATCGTATTTCCTTCTCTTTCTCTCTTAAGTCAGGCGAGGTGCGCCACGGAGTGGCGACGGATGAGTTCGACCGGCAGCCGCGCCACGGTGGGGCCGCGCGTTCCGGCAAGGGAGTCGATGGCCATGTCGAGGGCGCGTTCGCCCATGGCCTGCAAGGGTTGGCGAATGGCCGATACCGGAACGGCCAAAATTTCCAGCTGCCCGGCATCGTCGAAGGTGACGATGGAGATGTCGCGCCCGACGACCATGTCGCGGCGACGCAGGACGTGAAGCATCCCGATCAGGATTTCGTCGCTGGCGCTGAAGACGGCGGTGACGCCCGGCATGGTATCCAGGATCTCTTCCATGGCCGCTTCGCCATGGGCGATGGTGTAGCTGCCGAACAATTCCGAAACGATGGCGGCGTCGCCCCCTGCCTCGCGCACGGCGTCGTGAAGGCCCTCGGCGCGTTCGCGTGCGCTCATCAAGTCGCAGGGGCCGCCGATATAGGCGATGCGGCGATGGCCGTGCTCGATCAGGTGAAGCCCGGCCAGAAGGCCGCCCTGCCGGTTGTCCGAGAAGACCTTGAAGAGATCGGTGCCCGGCACGTCCTCGTCCAGCAACACGACGCGCGGATCGCCGTTGAGCACGCCGGCCAGCCTTCCGTCCGGGTCCCCGTGGTTGGTGGCGAACACCAGCGCATCGACCACGCCGGCCCCCAGAAGGTGAAGATACTCCAGTTCGCGCTCCAGGCTGTTGGAGGTGGCGCACAGCATCATCAGCATGCCGCGGGCCTGCGCCGCGCGCTCCACCGCCGCCGCCAGATTGGAGAAGAACGGATTGTTGATATCCGGCACCACCAGCCCGATCGCATCGGAACGTCCGAGGCTTAGGCTGCGCGCATGATGGTTGGGGCGGTAACCCAGCTCCCTGATGGCCTTCTGGATGCGCCGGCTTGTAGTTTCGGGCAGCGTCAATTGCCCGGACAAGTATCGCGACACGGCAGCAGGCGACAGCCCGGCGGCCTTCGCCACCTCACCCAACGTCACCCGTTTCCTTCGTCCGACCTCGTTCATGAACGTAAGGTTGAGTTTGTAAATCGCTTTAGTAAAGCGGTTAATTGTGACGCACTGCCGCAATTCTGCGCAACGAAGTTCCAGTTACTTGAATGATGTTCAAGTTACCGGCATTCTGCGAGGACGACAGCTTGGGAGATTTCCGCATGGGGCGCAGTTCGATCGACCTGAAGGGCGAGGGGGCGGCGGGGCGCCTGGGCACGCGTCTGCGCCACACGCGGCAGATGCGCGGCATGACGCTGAAGGCCGTGGCGGCGGCGGCGCAGTGCTCGGAAAGCCTGCTATCCAAGGTCGAGAACGGCAAGGCTTCTCCATCGCTGCCGATGCTGCATCGCCTGGTCGAGGTGCTCGGCACCAATATCGGCCGGATGTTCGAGGAAGCCGACGGAGAGGAGGGGATCGTCTACCGCGCCGGAGCGCGGCCGCTGATCGCGCTGGACCCGCTGCGACAGGGGCGCGGGATAGCGCTGGAGCGGATCATCCCCTATGCGCCCGGGCATCTGTTGCAGTGCAATATCCATCATCTTGCTCCCTTCGGCGAAAGTGCCGGGCCGATCAGCCATTCGGGCGAGGAAGTCGGCTACGTCATCACCGGCGAGGTGGAACTGATGGTGGATGACCTGGCATTTCGGCTGGCCCCTGGCGACAGCTTCGCCTTCCAGTCCGAGCGCCCGCACCACTACCGCAATCTGGGCGCCGAGCCGGCCGCCATCTTCTGGGTGAATACGCCACCAACCTTCTGAGTGCCCATTTGCGGTGCAAGATCGAAACATGCACGCAGTGCGTGCAAATCCCTTGACAGAAATTCAAGTCTCTTGAACTCTCTCGGAGCTCCGACGCCGGACAGCCGGCCGCGAACGCTCAAAGGAGACTTCAGACATGCGCCTGATCCGTAGACTTTCACAGACCGTGGCTGCCCTGTCGGTGCTGACCGCGGCCGCCGCCCATGCGGACACCTATGCCCTCGTGACGATCAACCAGCAGGCTCTCTTCTTCAACCAGATCAATGACGGGGCCAAGGAAGCCGCGGCGGCGGCCGGCGTGGAGCTGGTGATCTTCGACGCCAACAACGTGCCGGCGGCACAGAATACCGCCATCGAGAATTACATCACGCAGAAGGTGGACGGCATCATCCTGGTCGCCATCGACGTCAATGGCGTCAAGCCCGCCATCACCGAGGCCAAGGAGGCGGGCATTCCGGTCATCGCCATCGACGCCCAGATTCCGGACGGCGACAATGTCTCCTTCGTCGGCGTCGACAATGCCGCCGCCGGGGCCGATATCGGCAAGTTCTTCGCCGATTACGTCAAGTCCGACATGGGCGGAAAGGCGACGGTCGGCGTCGTCGGCGCACTGAACTCGTTTATCCAGAACCAGCGCCTCGACGGCTTCAAGGAGGCGGTCGCGGCATCGGGAGATGCGATTACCTTCACCGAGACGGTGGATGGGCAGAACGTGCAGGATGTGGCGCTGGGCGCCGCCGAGAACCTGTTGACGGCCAACCCCACCATGACGGCCATCTACGCCACCGGGGAGCCGGCGCTGATCGGCGCCGTATCCGCGGTGGAAAGCCAGGGCCGCCAATCGGACGTCAAGGTGTTCGGCTGGGACCTGACCGCACAGGCGGTCAAGGGCATCGACGAGGGCTGGGTCACGGCCGTCGTCCAGCAGGATCCGGCCGGCGAAGGAAAGGCCGCCGTGGAAGCGCTCGTGACGTTGAAGGGCGGCGGCACGGTGGAGCCGATCATCAACGTGCCGGTGACCATCGTCACCAAGGAGAATGTCGACCAGTTCCGCTCGATGTTCCAGTGATCGAACCCGGCCGGGCGCCGTGGCGCCCGGCTCTTCTTGTCCGCCTGGCCGTCGATGGCCGGGCCCCGGAACGGGAATTGCCCATGCCAACCGCCCCTGCGGGAGACCGGGTCCATATGCGCGGCATCAGCAAGCGCTATGGCCCCATCCAGACGCTCGAAAACGTTTCGTTGCGCCTTGCGCCGGGCGAGGTCCTGGGCCTCGTCGGCGACAATGGCGCCGGCAAGTCTACCTTGTCCAAGGTATTGTCCGGGGCCGTCGTGCCGGATAGCGGCACGATAGAGATCGACGGGCAGGTGGTCAGCTTCGCCTCGCCAGCCGACGCACGCGCTGCGCATGTCGAGATGGTCTATCAGGACCTGTCCCTGTGCGACACGGTCGACGTTGCCGGCAATATCTTCCTGGGGCGGGAGCCGCGCCGCAGCGTGGCCGGACTGCCGTTCCTGGACAAGACGCGCATGCATGACGAGGCGCGAGCCATGCTGGACCGGCTCGGCATCGTCATCGCCGACACCCGCCTGAAGGTCGAGAATCTGTCGGGCGGCCAGCGCCAGTCCATCGCCATCGGAAGGGCGGCGTCCTTCGACCCCAAGGTGCTCATCATGGACGAGCCGACCGCCGCGCTGGCCGTCGCCGAGGTGGAGGCCGTGCTGGAGCTGATCCGCACCGTTTCGGCGCGCGGCGTCAGCGTGATCCTGATCACCCATCGTCTGCAGGACCTGTTCCTGGTCTGCGACCGGATCCAGGTGATGTACGAGGGGCGGGCTATCGCCGAAAGGCAGGTTCAGGACACCAATGTCGAAGAGGTGGTCAACCTGATCGTCGGACGCAAGTTCGATGCGCGGTCGGCACGCCGCCACATCGAGGAGCCCCGGCCATGAGCGAGGTCCATCAGCCCCATGGTGCCGCCTCCGGACGGTTCCGCAAGGAAACGCTTGCCGACCGCTTCCTCGCCAATGGCGGGGTCGCGTCCATCGCGGTCTTCTTCATCGCGGTCTGCCTCTTGTTTGCGCTGTCCACAAACGCCTTCCTGTCGACGCCCAACCTTCTCAACGTCATCCGCCAGTCGGCGCCGCTTCTGATCGTCGCGGCAAGCATGACCTTCGTCATCACCACCGGCGGTATCGACCTGTCGGTCGGTTCCGTGCTGGCGCTCGTTTCCGCCCTGTCGGCCGCGCTGCTGCAGATGGGCGTACCGTGGCCCGCCGTCATCGTGGCCATGCTGGCGCTCGGCTGTCTGATCGGGGCCGTGCAAGGGTTCTTCATCGCCTATGAGGGCATACCCGCCTTCATCGTCACCTTGGCCGGCCTTTCGGTGATCCGGGGCGTGGCGTTGCTGATAACCGGCGGCTATTCGATCCCGATCGCGCCGGACAGTCCCTTCGTGGTGCTTGGGCGCGGCTGGCTGGCGGGCGTGCCCATACCCGCCTGGATCGCACTCGCCGTTCTCGTCGCGGCCTTCGTCGTGTTCAACTCCACGCGGTTCGGCCGTTATGTCACCGGCATCGGCGCCAATGCCGAGGCGGTGCGCCGTGCCGGCGTCGATACCCGCCGGATCGTACTTGGCGTCTATATGCTGTCGTCCGCCGCGGCTGCCCTTGCCGGCATCGTGCTGGCCGGGCGCCTCGGCTCCGGCTCGTCCAACGCCGGGCAGGGCTTCGAGCTGGAGGTTATCGCCGCCGTGGTGCTCGGCGGCACCAGCCTTTTCGGCGGGCGGGGCTCCATGACCGGCACGCTGCTCGGCGCGCTGACAGTCGCCGTCATCGCCAACGGCCTGATCCTGTCGCACATGTCGCCCTTCCTGACGCCGATCATCACCGGTTGCATCATCCTGATCGCGATATGGCTCAACTTCCGCCTCTTCCGGGGCACGGCCCGGAGGCGCTGAGGCCATGGCTCTCGATTTCCAGTCCCCTGGCGCACATTCGACGGGCGCATCGATCGGGGTCGGCGTATGCTCCGGACACGTCATGACGGTGACCGGGCCCGTGCCGGTGGACGAGATGGGCGTGACGCTGATGCACGAGCATATCGTGCTGGACGGCAGCGCCACCTGGCGCTGCCCCTGCGGCCCGGACAATGAAGAGGTTTCGCAAGGCCCGGTACGCATGGACATCATCGGCGAGTTGCGGATGAACCCTTATGCGAACCTCGACAATGTATCGTTGCTGGATTCTGACCTCGCGCTTGCCGAGCTCGACCGCTTCCGGGCGCTGGGCGGGCACACGGTCGTCGAGTGCACCAATTTCGGCATCGGCCGCGATCCCGCCAAGCTGGCCCGCATCGCCCGGATGAGCGGGCTGAAGATCGTGATGGGCACCGGTTTCTATCTGGAGCATACCCATCCGGACTGGCTGGCCGGCATGGATGTGGATGCGGTGGCCGATTTCATCGTCGCCGACGTCGGCGGTGCGGCCCGGAAGCCGGACATCATGGCCGGCATCATCGGCGAAGTGGGCGTCTCGAAGGACTTCACGCCCGCGGAGCTGAAATCGCTGCGTGGCTCGGCGCGCGCCTCGGCCCGGACCGGCGTGCCGCTGTCCATCCATCTGCCGGGATGGGAGCGGCTGGCGCATCGCGTTCTGGACGTGGTGGAAGCGGAAGGGGCGGACCTCGACCATACGGTCCTGTGCCATATGAACCCCAGCCATTCCGACCCCGCCTACCAGGAAAGCCTGGCCCGGCGCGGCGCGTTTCTGGAATACGACATGATCGGCATGGACTATTATTATGCCGACCAGGATGCCCAATCCCCCAGCGACGAGGAAAACGCCCGCGCCATCGCGGCCCTGGTGGATCGCGGCTTCGCGGACCGGATCCTCCTGTCGCAGGACGTCTTCCTGAAGATGATGCTCACGCGCTACGGCGGCTTCGGCTATGGGCATGTGCTGCGCAACTTCGTGCCGCGCCTGCGCCGCCTGGGCATGGAGGAGGCCGCGATCGACCGGATGCTCGTGGGCAATCCGCGCGCGGTTTTCTCGGATCGCACATGACGCTGCACGTCATCGGCAATATCTGCGTGGATTTCGCGATGCGCGTCCCCGCGTTGCCCGGGCCGGGCGAAACGGTGAATGCCGTGGAATGCCTGCGCGGGCCGGGCGGCAAGGGGGCAAACCAGGCATTGGCCGCCACCCGCGCCGGCGCAAACGTCCGGTTCTTCAGCGCCGTCGGGCAGGACGCGGAAGGAAGCCGGCTCATCGACCGTGCAACGACCGCCGGCCTGCCCGTCGCCGATATTGCAAGGATGGACACCGCGACCGACATGTCGGTCGTGCTGGTGGCCGCCTCGGCGGAAAACATCGTCGCGAGCTGCGTCGATTGCGCCCGCGCCATCGGCGATGAAACCGCCGGCGCGGTGGCAAGGGCCCTGAGGCCGGGCGACGCCATGCTGCTACAGGGAAACCTGACGAAGGCGGCCACCGAGGCGCTGGCCGCTTCGGCACGCAAGGCCGGCATCCGGCTGGCCGTCAACGCGAGCCCGCTGGACTCTTCTGCGTTTCCGAGCTGCGACCTTCTGGTGGTCAATCGGGGCGAAGCGCAAAGCCTGTCGGGAAACAGCGATATCGAAGCCGCCATCGATACGCTGCATGCGAGGGGTGCGCGGGATGTCGTCGTAACGCTTGGGGCCGAGGGCGCCGTCGGGCTTTGCGGCGGCAAGCGGTTCCGGCGCGAGGCGATTCAGGTTAAGGCCGTGGACACGAGCGGGGCCGGAGACGTCTTCTGCGGCGTCGTCGTGGCCCTGTGGCATGCAGGGGCGCCGCTGCCGGAGGCGGTCGGCGTGGCGGCCGGTGCCGCCGCGCTGGCGGTGACGCGGCCCGGCACTTTCGATTCCTGTCCCACCCGGGACGAAATACAGGCGATCATGCTGCGGAAGGACTAGACATGGCATCCAACGGCTCTCCCGTCGGACGCGGCGACACGACGACGCTGCGCCGCATCTTCGGCGTCGACAAACCCTTGATCGGGGTCGTCCACCTGATGCCCATTCCGGGTAGCCCACGTTACGACGGCAGTGGCGTGGAGGCCCTCTACGAGCGTGGGCTGGCCGACGCCCGCGCCTATCTGGACAATGGCTGCCACGGCGTCATCGTGGAAAACCATGGCGACGTGCCCTTTGCCAAGCCGGACGATATCGGGCCCGAGACAAGCGCCGTGATGGCGGTGGTGTCGGACAGGATCCGGCGCGAACTCCAGCGCCCCATGGGCATCAATGTCCTGGCCAATGCCGCCATCCCGGCGCTGGCCATCGCCACCGCGTCGCAGGCCTCCTTCGTCCGGGTCAACCAATGGGCCAACGCCTATGTGGCGAACGAAGGTTTCATGGAGGGCGAAGCCGCCCGCGCCATGCGGTATCGCGCTCAGTTGCGCGCCCATGGCGTCAGCATCTTCGCCGATGCGCATGTCAAGCATGGCGCCCATGCCATCGTTGCCGACCGGCCGGTCGAGGAGCTGGTGCGCGACCTCGTCTTCTTCGATGCCGATGTGGTCATCGCCACCGGCCAGCGGACGGGCCACGCGGCCGACCCTGCCTATATCGGGATGATCCGCGAGGCGGGAGGGCTGCCGACACTGGTCGGCAGCGGCGTGACCAGGGACAACGTCAACGACATTCTGGCCGTCTGCGACGGGGTCATCGTCGCAAGCTCGCTCAAGCATGACGGCGTGTGGTGGAATGCCGTGGACGCCGAGCGCGTCCGTGCCTTTTCGGCATCCGTCCGGTGATGCCGAAAATCGATGCCGCGCGCCTTCTGGCGCGCCTGGACGCATTCGCCGCCATCGGCTCGACGCCCAAGGGCGGCGTCAACAGACAGGCGCTCTCGCCCGAGGACAGGCAGGCCCGCGCCCTGCTGGCCGAGCTTGCCGCCGCGCGCGGCTTCGCCCTGCGCCAGGACACGGCGTGCAACCTCTTCGCACGGCGCGCCGGTGCCGATGCCGATCTGCCGCCACTGCTGATCGGAAGCCACCTCGACAGCCAGCCGACCGGCGGCCGCTTCGATGGGGCGCTCGGCGTGCTGGCGGCACTGGAGGTGCTGGAGGCGCTGGCCGATGCCGGCGTTTCGACGCCCCGTCCGGTGGAACTCGTGTCCTGGACGAACGAGGAGGGGAGCCGCTTTCAGCCGGGTGCGCTCGGCTCGCGTGCATTCGTGGAGGGTGGCCTGCGGCCCGAATGGCTGCAGGCAAGGGACGCCGCCGGCATGACGCTCGATGCGGCGCTGCGCGACACGCTGGCCGCGTTGCCCGGCGTATCCGTGGAGCAACCCGGCCATCCGATCGCCGCCTATCTGGAACTGCATATAGAGCAGGGCCCGGTGCTGGAGCGCGAGGGGATCGCCATCGGAGCCGTCACCGGCATCCAGGGCACGCGCTGGTACGACGTCACCTTCCGGGGTGCGGCGGCGCATGCCGGCACCACCCCGCTGGCCTTCCGACGCGATCCGATGGCGGCGGCCTCCGCCGCGCTCGCCGTGCTTTTCGCCACGATCATGCCAGGCGATGAAGACGTCCGGTTGACCGTCGGTCGCATCGCGGCTTCGCCGGGGTCGATCAACGCCGTGCCGGCAGAGGTGCGCTTTTCCGTCGACCTGCGCCACCCGACCTTGCGCGGCCTGGCCGGGCACGAGGGCAGGTTGCGCACGGTACTGGCGGAGGCGGCGCGCGGCCACGGATGCACGGTCGCGGTGGAACCGTTGATGGAGATGGTGCCGGTGGCTTTTCCCGAGGGCATGGTCGAACTGGTCGAGGAGGGGGCCCGCCAGGCCGGCGCGTCGTACCGGCGTATCCTGTCGGGGGCGTTTCACGATGCCACGTTCGTCGCCGGCGTCGCACCGTCCACGATGCTGTTCAGCCCGTGCCGTGACGGCGTCAGCCACAATGAAGCGGAGCATGTCGAGCCCGGCGATATCGTCCGTGCGGCAGAGGTCTTGCTGGCGACCTGTATTCTGTGGCTTAAGTAAACCTTACGTCATTCTCTCTCGCGGGCGCATGTGTTGCCATTGACAACCGCGGTGCGACAATTTGCTCAACAAGAATTGTTGATCGGCGATTGTCGATATCGAAGTATTTTTCGTTTGAAGCGTGTCACGAAAATTTCGCAATCACGATCAGCGCGTGATTTGCGTTCGATTCACCCACGGAGGGATGTATGAAGAAGTTTCTGGTCCTCGGCCTTCTGGCCGGTACGGCAATTCCGGCCTCGGCCGCGGATGTCATCTATGAAGAGCCGATGGTGACCCCGGTCGTCGCACTTGCCGTTCCGTCGTGGACCGGCTTCTACCTGGGCGTCCAGGCGGGCGGCGGCTTCAACCCGTCGAACCCCGACAATTTCAGCATCGTGCCCAGCTTCCCCGGCGCGTTCCCGGGTAGCGCCTTCGGCAGCAACTACGAGTCCAGTTTCGAATCCGGCTTCGTCGGCGGCGGTCACATCGGCTACGACTACCAGATCGACAACTGGGTCGTCGGTGCCGTGCTGGACATCAACGCTTCGGACCTCGGCCAGCGCCAGAGCGCTTTTTCGAGCACTCCGGCGTTTTACACCGCCGAGCGTGATCTCGACTATTTCGCCACGGGCCGCCTGCGCGCCGGTTATCTCGTGACGCCGACCACCCTGGCCTATGCCACGGGCGGTGTCGCTTATGGTGACGTCAGCTACAGGTTCTCTGCCGATTCAGCGCCCTTCGCCACGGCAGCGGCTTTCTCCGACAGCAATGATCGCTGGGGCTACACCGTCGGCGGCGGCTTGGACTTCCTGGTTGCCGACAACATCTCGATCGGTGTCGAATATCTCTACACCAACCTCGGCGATGACGATTCCTTCACGCGCTTCGTAGCCGGCCCGTTCGGTGGCGGCGTGGGTGGGTTCACCGACTTCACCGGTTCGGACGATTTCGACTTCCACACGATCACGGCGAAGCTTTCGTACCGCTTCAACTAATAAAAATGCGGGCCGCCCATCGGGCGGCCCGCATGCCTTTCCACATCATGCAGCGTGGCGATACTCGGTGCCGAGATTGCCGTTCCAGACGGAGTACCAGGTCTGGAACATTTTTAGCTGCGCCTTTGCATAGCCGCGCTGGCTTGCCGACAGGCTGTCGCTCTCGTTGAAGTGCAGCTCATATTCCGGGTTGCCGGTCAGAACCATCAGATATTTGTAGAACAGGACCAGGTCCGGCCCTTCATCGAAGGTCGACAGGACATGCAGCGCGCTTTCCAGCTCCAGCGCGCGGCGACGGGCCTCCGGGTCGCCCTTGGCGGCTGCGGCCGACAATCCGCACAAATGAAGCACTTCCGCCGGAAGCACATTGCCGATCCCGGTGACCGCGCCCTTCGCCCCGCAATTGATGAAACCATGGCAGACGGCGGTATCGACGCCCACCATCAGCGTCACGGCATCGTCCTGGCTGGTGATGTGCTCGGCGGCGTAGGTGAGGGAGTCCGTCCCGCCGAACTCCTTGAAGCCGACAAGGTTGGGATGCTCCGCGCGCAAGGCGAAGAACAGGTCCGCCTTCGTGGCGAAGCCGTAATAGGGGCTGTTGTAGATCACGGCCGGCAGGTCCGGGGCGGCCGACAGGATCGCCTTGAAATGCGCCTTCTGCGCCGCAGGCGAGGGCCCGCGCGACAGCACGCGCGGGATGACCATCAACCCTTTGGCGCCGGCCTTCTGGGCATGTGCGGCATGCGCCGCCGCAATCGCCGTGTTGACCGCTCCCGTTCCGGCAACCACCGAAATGCCTGCATCGGCCAGGCGCTCGACGCCTTCCATGCGCTGCGCGTCGGTCAACAGTGGCCAATCGCCCATCGAGCCGCAATAGACGACCGACGACATGCCCTTTGACACCAACTCCCCGCCCTTGCGCACGAGTGCGTCGAAATCCGGTGTCCTGTCGGCCTTGCAGGGCGTCATCAGGGCCGGCATGCAACCTTTGAAAACGGAATTGTCCACAGCGCTCTCCAACGGCTAGATCAAACGCCATAATAGGCGTTGTATTTTCTTTGTCGACAAGAAAGAATCGACTACAGGGTGATTTCCGCGTTGACCCTCGCATCGGCGCTGACAGCCGTCTGGATATGGCCGATGATCTGCCGTGCATGTGCGGCGGCAAGCATGTCCGCCTCATCCACCGCGCGCTGGCTTATCGCGGCGATGAGTGCCTCATGTTCGTCCACGTAGGGGCGCGGAAGCATGTCGTTGAAGCTGGAGTAGTACAGCCGCAGGATACGGCGGCCTTCATCGAGAAGGCGCGTGAACATGTCCGTGTAATAGACGTTGCCGCCGGCCCGCGCGATCTCCAGGTGAAAATCGCGGTTGGTGGCGATCATCGCCAAAGCGTCGCGCCGCGCGACCGCCGCGACGAAATCGGCCTGACGTGCCTCGATGGCCTTCATGGCGTCCGCGCCGTGGTTGGCCGCGGCCAGACGCGTGGTCACGCGATACATCAGGGTCAGCGCATCGAAGAAATGCGGCAGGTTGAGGAAGTCGATCTGCGCGACGATGGTGGCTCGGTTCGGCAGGGCGACCAGCAGGCCCTCGCTGAGCAGGCGCACCATGGCCTCGCGGATAGGCGTGCGTGACATGGCGAAGCGTGCGGAAAGCTGCACTTCGTCCATGGCGCTGCCGGGCTTGAGCTTCAGTTCCACGATCTCGTTGCGCAACGTTTCGTAGACGAAGCCCACCCCGGCTCCCCGCTTGTGTGTCGGCGTATCCTGCATGCCTGCGCTGTCGGCCATGGCCAGTCCCTTCCTGCCAGTTCACCTGGCAGGTTGACCATATTCCGCCGCGCCAGGCTATGCGCGCCGCATCGTCATCCCGTCAGGCTGCGCGTGGCCAGGCTGGAAGCGGATCGGGCAACCGGCTCCAGCTCTCCGGCGAGAAGCTGTCGCCGGCCACAAGGCAGGCATCCAGCTCGCGCCGGATGGCCGCCTCGCTCATCGGGTCGGTGCCGATGAAGACGATTTCCTGCCGGCGGTCGCCCCATTCGGGGTCGATAAGGCCGCCCATCATCGCCTTCCATTCGGGGTGCTGCGGCCAGTTCCGCTTCGGTACCGCCGCCCACCACAAACCGCGCTTGCCCGTACGCACGAGACCGCCGGCCTGGCTGATCTCTCCGACGAAGTCCGGGCGCGTCGCCAGCCAGAAAAAGCCCTTCGCCCGCACGACACCCGGCCATGGCCTGTCGACGAAGGCCTGGAAGCGCGCCGGCTCGAAGGGGCGGCGGGCACGATAGACGAAAGACCGGATGCCGTATTCCTCGGTCTCGGGCACATGGTCGCCAAAGCCGTTCAGTTCGCGGAACCACAAGGGATGCTCATGCGCCTTCTCGAAGTCGAAGAGGCCGGTGCCCAGGATGGCCTTCGGGTCGACCCTGCCGAAATCGGCCTCGACGATCTGCGCGTCGACATTCAGGGCGCGGATGATCTTGCGCGCGGCATCGAGTTGCTCCGCGCTGGCCATCGACACCTTGTTCAGCACGAGGACGTCCGCGAACTCGATCTGCTCGACCAGCAGATCCACAAGGCGCCGCTCGTCGTCCTCCCCGAGGGATTCGCCGCGCTCGCGGATGAAATCGGCGGAGGCGTAATCGGCCAGAAGGTTGGCCGCGTCCACCACCGTTACCATCGTATCCAGCCGCGCGACGTCGGACAGGCTGTCTCCGGCCTCGTCCCGAAACTCGAACGTGGCCGCGACGGGCAGGGGCTCGGCGATGCCGGTGGACTCGATCAGAAGATAGTCGAACCGCCCCTGCCGGGCGAGGTCCCGCACCTCGGCCAGCAGGTCGTCGCGCAGCGTGCAGCAGATGCAGCCATTGGTCATCTCGACGAGCTTCTCGTCGGTCCGCGACAGGTTGGCCCCGCCATCGCGTACGAGACTGGCGTCGATGTTCACCTCGCTCATGTCGTTGACGATGACGGCAACCCGCATACCGTCACGATTGGCAAGAACGTGGTTGAGAAGCGTGGTCTTGCCGGCTCCCAGAAAGCCCGAAAGGACGGAGACAGGTAGGCGTTGCATGGACGGTCCCTCAGCATGGAATGACGTGATATCAATCTTCGTAATGTTATAAAGTTACATACGCAAGCCCAATGAGGTTGGGCTCACCGGGGGTTGGACATAATGTCCAATCCAAGAGCCCCGCAGCCGGCGCCTATATGGGCGGTGCGGCGCGGCGGCGGGCGCCGCGGATCGCCATGGAAACCTGCCGAAGGGTTTGACCGATATGGATATGAGCCAGAAGAAGCTTGTGCTTTACGTGACGACGCTGACGGCGGGCTGCCTGTCGTTTCTTGCAGTGGCGCTGACGGTGATGATGCCTGCCTGAATACCGTTTCGGTAATTTCCTCTCGGGCCGTGTCCCGCGCGGAACGCGCCGCCGTCCGATGGATTGAAGCCTTATGGACAGGCCTACGCGTGAAATCATCGAAACGGTGGCGGGGACTTTCCCGATCGGGGGCGAAATCGCTGTCGACGGGGCCTGTGCGGAGCAGGCGGGTTTGTACGCCTGCGTGCCGGCCTGCAACGAGGAGCGCCTGATCGGCCGTAGCCTTGTAGCGCTGGATGAGGCACTGGACGATGGCGACGGCGTCGTCATCGTGGCCAATGGATGCCGGGATGGGACGGCGCGCGTGGCGCAGGATGCCATGCAAGGCTGGACCCGCCCGTGGGTGCTGCTTCAATGCGTGTGGCATCCGGGGCAGGGAAGCGCCCCGCTTGCGCGCCGCCTGGCGATGGATGTCGCAAACGCGTTGAGCCCCCATGCCCTGCTTCTGTCCACGGACGGCGACACCCTTGCCGCCAAGGGGCTGGCAAGCGCCCACAGGGCGGCGTTTGCTCGTGGCGGCGACCTCGTCTGCGGTGCCATAGACTTCATAGCCGAGGAGGCTGCGCTGCTGCCGCAGGCCGACCCTGCCGGCGAGTATCTGCTGCGGGAGTACAGGGCCGTCTCGCGGGAAATCGCGGAAATGCTGTTTCCCGACCGCGACAATTCCTGGCCGCACCATGGCAATATCGGCGGGGCCAATTTCGCCATTACCGGTAAGGCTTATCGCGCGGTCGGCGGATTGCCCACACCGCCGTCCGGCGAGGATCGTGCCCTGCGGCGCAGGGTTTTGGGCCTCGGACTGCGCGTTCTCTACGTGGATACGGCGCGCGTCGCGACATCACCCCGGCTCGATGGCCGTGCGCGTGGCGGCCTTGCCGACGAATTGCAGCGCAACCGGACCGAAGCGGACCCGATCGTAGACGAATTGCTGGAAGCGCCGGAAACGCTTGTCCGGCGCATGTGCGCTCTCCGCGATTTCCTGGCTGCTGAGGACGCTGCGGCACGCCGCTCGGTGCTGGCCGACATCGGCGTCCAGCCCATAGGGCTCGACGAACTGGCAGAGAAGGGTGACCGGCACGCCTTTCACATGGCCGAGGAAATGAGCCCCATACTGGCGCGGCGCGCTCTTCGGCTTTCCGATCTGGCCCGTCACCTGCCGGACCTTTTGAAAATCAGGGACGCCATCGCAGGAGATCGATCCGAAACCTCTCTGCGCTCCGGCGCGCAACGGGTTGGAGCTCCGGACCGAACAGCGCCGTGAAAAAATCCGCCCCGGCGCGGGCATCGAGCGGCGTTTCGGTATCGCCCAGATAGGATACGATCAGCATCGCCGCCCCCGGCACCATCTGCCTGCGCGTCAGGCCGGCCAGCCGCTCCAGCTCCTTTTCCGGAAGATAATAGAGAAGTTCCGAGAAGATCACGAGATCGTAGGGCCCCTCCGGCAGATCGTCGGGCAGACGCCCCTGCACGAGGCGAAGTCCCTGCGGAGCCGCGTTCCGCGCGCGCTGGATGATGTCCGCTGCCTGGTCGATGCCTGTCGCGCGCCTGGCCTGTCCGTTCGCCAGTAGGTCGCCGGCAAGGCAGCCCTCGCCGCAACCGGCCTCCAGCGCATGGTCGAAACGCGCGTCGCCCAAAAGGGCGCGCGCGGCGTCCCGCTTGCCGCGCTCATAGGGTGAGGTGCGAACCTCCCACGGATCGGGACTTGCGCTGTAGATGGCGTCGAAATGCGCGGGGCCGGGTGCCTCGCCCGGCATATGCAGCCATGACAGGCGTTCAAACGCGCTGTCGTGAAGCGTGACGAACCAGTCCGGCAGGGTGAAGCCCGTTGGGTCATCTGGAACGACCTGCCCCAGCTGGCTGGCGTGAAAGGCAAGGGCCCGCCGCTTCGCTTCGCGGTCGGTCGCTACGCGGAAGGGTGTGAGGTCGTCCTGGCGAAACGGAGCCTTGCGATCCAGGCGGCAGGTCCAGACCTCGTAGAAGAGAATACGCAACTGCGGCAACCGGGCCTGCAGGTCCAGCGCAAGTTCCGCCGCGGCATGATGGTCGGGGTGCGGATCGTCCGGATGCGGCGCCGCAATCGCGGTGACGCCACGTTGCCGGCATTTTTCGACGAGGGGATCGACGGCGGCGAGGCGCCCGGCGTCCCAGCGGCTGGCGCCATCGGGCAGGCCGAGGCGCAACCACTCCGCATGCCCGCAGCCGAGTGCCTCCACGGCGGCGAGCTGCTCGCCCACGCGGATTTGCGCCAGCCTGCGGGGCGGCACCGCCGCCGACTTCCGATGGGAACCTTCGCCATCCGTCACCGCGACGATGACGACCGGCCGTTTTCGCCGTGCGGCATCCAGCAGAAGGGCCGAGCAGGCAATGGTCTCGTCGTCCGGATGGGGGGCGATCACCATCAGCGCGCCATCGCCCGCAAGCACACCGACATCCGCCACCGGCGCCGTCTCGACCCGGTCCGTCCATGCGCCGTATGACGCGCTCACGCGCCAAGGCTTTCGCTGACGGTGACCGCATGTTCCAGAAGGATGGCGTCGGGGTTGGCCTGCCGCAGGTAGACGGCAAGGTCGGCTGCACGCAAGGACAACGGATGTGCCTGATGAAAGCCCGACAGGCCGATCGCCCTCTGGGCCAGCTCGATGACGGCCAGCGCGGCCTCTTCCGTGACCAGCCGCGCATAGGCGGCGAGGGCCGTCGCCTCCCGGATTGCATCGGCATCCCGCGACGATGCGGCGGCATCCACCCGCGCGGCCGCGTCATGCACCCAAAGGCGCGCGGTGCGCGCCTGCATGGCCGCTCGTCCAAGCCGCTGCTTCTGAAGCGGGTGGGCATCGTGCCCGCGCTCTTCAAGCGTGTGGCGCATGATCGCGACGATGGCCCTGACGGCGCCCAGCTGGGCCGCCGTGCAACGCCAGATGCCGCCTACAAAATGGGGCTCGCGCCGGTAATCGCCCGGATTGCCGACGAGTTCGGCACCAGACAGATGTGTACCCTCGAAGGAATATCGGCCGGACAACGACCGCGCCATGCCCCCGTGGTTCCAGCCGGACAGGTCCATCCGGGCGGCGTCGCGCACCTCGACAAGGGGCAGAAGGGGCGCCGGGCCCGTGAACACCGGGATGAGCGCGGTATGCACGACGCCGACCCCGGACGCATAGCGCTTGGCGCCGCTCATCCGCCAGACGGCGCCCTCGCAGACCAGCGTCACCGGCGGGGTGTCGTCGGCACCCCAGATGCCCAGCAGCGCGCCGGACAGCGCAAGGTCGGCCACCCGTTCCTGCTGCGCGGCGGAGCCGTAGAGATGCACGAGTTGCAGGACGTTGACATGGCCTTCCAGCAGGCGGGCAAGGCTAAGATCGACGGCGCCGATGGACTCCAGAGTATCCGCAAGCCCCTGCCAGGGCATATGGAAGGCAAAGCCGCCTTCGCCGGAGCCGGTCGGCACGATCCCGGCTGCCAGAAGCCCGTGGCTGGCCAGTGTGTCGACGAGGCTCCGGGCAGTGGCGCCGGGATCGGCCGCAAGCTGCTCGGATAAGGCCTGCGCGGTGTCCGCGAGCGTGGTCGACGCCGCTCTTTTCCTGGCTGATCCCGGCGTCATGCGGCGCGAACCGGCAAGCGCGTCGGCACGGCAGCCGGCACCTGTTGGGGTGCAGCGTCCCAGAGGGAGTCCGTCAGCGATTCCAGCCAGCGCGCGCCGCGCGCCGCGGCATCGGGGTCGTGGAGCGAGGCGAGGACAGCCCCATCCAGGCGGCGTGCCGCGTCCAGAAGGTCCTGCCAGGCTGGAAAATCCCCGGGCCATTGCGGCGCGCTGACCGCCGCCCCGATGGCGACGAGCGCGTCGGCCTTGCGGTGCTGCTCCGAGAAGTAGCGCCATTCCGGCATGACGATCAGCTTGCCCGAGGCGCGGGCCACTTCGTGGATCGTGTTGTCTCCGGCCGAAGCGATGACGATGTCGGCGGCTGCCAGATAATCCGGCACGTTGTCCACCCAGCCCAGCTTGAGAAGGTTGGCGAAGTCTGTCTCGTGGCCTTCTTCCAGCGTCGGTCCGATTGCGATCCAGAGGGCATCCGGTGCGGCGCGCGCGCCGACCGTCAGCGCGGCATAGGGCGTTCCGGCGCCGCCCCCACCGGTCAGCGCCAGGATGATCTCGCGGTCCGGGTCCAGCCCCAGGCGCCTGCGGGCGTCGTTGCGCTGGGGTATGTCGGCCTGCGTCGTGCACAGGCCGCCCGTATAGCAGGTGCGCGCCCGCAGGGCTGCCGGATAATCGGCCTGCTCCAGACGCTCGTCGAAGGGCGCGAGCATGCCGACCGAGGCCTCGTACGATCCCGTATGCGCAACGTCCGAGCGGTTGCCATGCATGCGGATCTGTACGCAGGGGACGCTTGCGATGCGTGAGAGGAGCGCGATTTCAGCCGAGACGTCCACGACGAACAGCCCCACCTCGCGGGCGTCGAGATGATCGAGGATGATGCGCATCGTCCGCCGCATCTCCGACAGGCCCAGGGGCACGCAGTGCATGACGCTGGGCGTCGGCTCGGCGAAAAGGCGCGGCGTCGGCACCGTGGCGCCGATCATGTCGGGCAGGGGGACGATCTCGATATCGCGCGAAAAGCCATCGAACAGGTGCGGACCGGCAGTCAGGACGGACACCGGACGGTCCCGTGCCATCCGCTCTACCAGCGCCATTGTACGGCTGGCGTGGCCGCGTCCCTGATGGTGGACGAAGAATGCTATGGGCCGTTTCATGACGCTCTCCGATACGATCAAGAGTACAGGACGCTGCCGGGCTGGCGCGCGGCCTCGATTTCCGAAGGGGTGGGGCGACGCCGTATGTCGATAAGGCCCTCGTCCGGGCGCCAGTCGATGAAGCCGGCGTCGCGAAACTGACCGAGCCAGTAATCCATGCACCAACGCCCATGCCGGGCGTGGAACAGCCCGGCATTGCGCAGGATGTGGTCGAACTGCTGGAGCGGCGGGATATGGACCGCGTGATGCTGATGGTAGGCTCGCGCATCCGCGGTCCAGAACAGCGGTATGCCGGCGGCAGCAAGCCGCAGGGCAAAATCCGTTTCCTCCCCGCCATAGCCGACGAAGCGTTCGTCCATGCCACCGATCCGGTCCCAGCATATGCGCCTGATGGCGAAGGACAGGCCCCATAGCTCGCCGTGATCCGGCTCGCGCCGGACGCCTTCGTCCGGCATTGCGGGCTTGGCGGGATGCCGGCGGCCGAGGCGGTCGAGCCTTGCGTAATCGATGCCGCCGTCCACGGCACCCTGCGGCAGATACAGGACCTCGCCCAGGAAGACGCCCTCCGCGTCCCGTTCGGCGGCAGCCAGGTAAGAAGCGACGAGCCTGGGAGAGGCGATGCAATCCACATCCAGGAAAACCAGCAACTCGCTGCGCGCGGCGGAGGCTGCCGCATTGCGGGCCAGCGCCAGCGGCATCGGCTCGCCCGGTATGAACAGGGTCTGCACCGGACAACCCGGGTCGGGCAGATCGGCGAAGGGCTCCGGCTGCATGTAGGCGATGACGACTTCCTTCGGATGCACGCTCTGCGCGGCGATGCCCGCCATCAGGTTGGCAAGGCTGGTATGCCGGCCACGGACGAGTGTCAGGATGCTGGCTTCCATCCAACTCCCCCATTGGATCGGAAATGCGCAACGCCCTCGATGATGCCGCGCGCATGCGTGCCCTGCGCTACGTAGGCATGGGCCAGGGCCGGCAGGCCGGGCAGGTTGTCGGAGTAATTGGCGACGATGATCGACTGCGGCATGATGCCCAGCATGTCGACGTCGTTGCCGCTGTCGCCCGCGACATAGACCGAGTTGACCGGCAGCCTGTAGCTGGTCCGGACGAACTCCACCGCCGAACCCTTCGAGACGCCGTGCGGCAGGACGTCGAGATAGCGTCCATGGCTGTGGACGACGGAGGCGGCGATGCCGGCCGCCTCGAGCCGGCGCCGCACCGTGGCCGCCGTATCCGTCCGTCCGTCCGAGAAATAGGACAATTTGAACGGACGTTGCTCCAGCGGCGCCTGCGGGGTCAGTCCTTCGATACCCTCGATGGCGCGGATGGTGGCCTCGCGACGCCAGCCGCGCCGGACCTTTCGCCGCCATACGGTGTCTGCCATGTAGCTGACCCCGTCGGAGGCCAGGTGATAGATTTCGGAGCCGACGGAGGTGATCATCACCTGCGGGCGGGGGGCGTTCTCCTGCTCGATGATCGCCATGGCGCTATGGAAGGAGCGGCCGGTGGCCACGCCGAAGGCCAGGCCCGGCTGCCGGCACTGCCAGTCCCGGAACGCCCGCAGGCCATCGCCGCAGCCGACCAGCGTGTTGTCGATGTCGGACACCAGAAGGCTCGTCGGGCGCGGGTGCGGCCCGGCCGGATGGAGGATGGACCGGAGAAGGCCGTCATATCGCGAGACATGGCTTTTCCAGTCGTACGCGTCGGCTGCCGACGCCCCGCTTCGAGCGTAGCGGTGCCAGCGGGCATCGTCCGACAGCATCGCCAACGCGGCGCGCGCGATCCCGTCGGCATCGCGCGGATCGACCAGAATGCCATTGCCGCAGGTCTCCACGATGTCGTTCGGGCCGCCGCTGTCCGTCGCTATGATGGGCAGCCCGGCGGCGGAAGCCTCCAGCAAGGTCAGGCCGAACGGCTCGTTCAGCGCCGGGTTCACGAAGATGCCGCGCTGGCTGGCGGCATAGGCATAATAGGACGGAATGTCCTGCGGGGCGTGATGCTTGGGATAGGCGGCCTGTCCATAGAGATCGTAGGTGTCCACCAGATGCAGGATTTCCGCCAGGACACCCGATGTCTCGGCGTCGCAATGCGCAAGATCGGTACGTGTGCCCGCTACGATGACGAGGTTTGCCCGGGCGCGCAGTTCGGCGTTGCGCCCGAAAGCCTCGACAAGCGTCGTCAGGTTCTTGCGCCGGACCGGGCGGGCGATGGCGAGCAGGCAGGGCTTCGACGGATCGGTCAGAAAGCGCGCCATCTCCGCCTCGACGCCGGGTGTCGGCACCGCATCGCGGAATGCGGCAAGGTCGCTGCCCGGCGGCAGGATGCGGATACGTCCGGGCTCGTAGCCGCGGTACATGGCATATTGCACCTCGGCCTCGTCGCGCGAGGAGGCGATCATGAGGGAGGCATCGGACAAGGCGGTCTCCTCTGCCTCGATCCGCTCGGCCATGCCGGGCAGCCCACCGTCGATGGCTTCGAAGGCGGCCTGCTTGACCCGGCCGAGCGAGTGGGCGGTGAAGACGAATGGAATGCCCAGCCGTTTGCGGACGATGGAAGCCGCCCGCCCGGCATCGGCGTAGTGCGCATGGATGATGTCGGGCCGGCCATTGGCCTCGATCCAGGCGACGAGGCCGTCGGCGAAGCTTTCGACCTCTCTGTGCATATCCTCCTTGGAGACATAACCGGGACTGAGCGTCGGCAGACGCAGGATACGAACGCCGGGCCGGCACACCTCGTCGGCGATCTCGTATTCCGGTCCGATTCCGGAAAACCTGCGCGTCGCGATGACGTGCCGGTGGCCGGGATCGCGCTGCGTCGACGCCTCGACCAGTTCGAGGAGGTAGCGGATATGGCCACCGGTATCCGCCGTCAGCCCGTATTCGACCCCATGTCCTTTGAGGCACCCTTGAAGTGCGACGTGCAAGATGAACATACCCGCTCCCTCGGCAAGCAAGGACTGCGCATGGCCAGCACGCACAATACCTCATCGCCGCTTCGTGTTGCCCAGGTCGCCCCCGGAATCTTTCCGGTCCCACCCCGCGACCATGGCGGAACGGAACGCATGATCGGTGACCTTTGCGTTTCTCTCAAACAAGCTGGGGTTGAAGTAACGCTGTTTGCGCCTTCGGATAGTGCGGCATCGGTGCCGCAGGTCGGTCGCCTGCCGAGTTTGCTTAGCCTGGAAAAGAAATATGGTTCCGTTCCGCCGTCGATCCCGGCGGTCCTGGAAGCAGTTCGGATGGAAGAACTAAGGCTGGCAGTGGATAATTTTGATATTATCCACTGCCACGGCGAATTTTTCCATGCGGCACTATTAGGCGACCGGCGCCGACATTCGGTAACGACAATCCATTGGCGTGTGGACGAGCTCGACCGCGAACTGTTCTTCGCATCCTTTCCCGACCTTCCCGTCGCGGCCATCTCCGCCGCGCAGAACGCCATGCTGCCTCCGGCAAACCGGACCCGCGTGGTCCATCACGGAATTGCCCGGGACCGGTATGCCGCAGGGCCGGGAAAGGGCGGCTACCTTGCCTTCATCGGTCGGATGACGGATCAGAAGCGTCCGGACACTGCCATCCGCGCGGCACGCGCCGCAGGCTGGAAGATCAAGCTGGCCGGTACGGTGGATGTCGGCAACCCGCTGTATTTCGAGAGGGAGGTCGCGCCTTTGCTGGGGCCCGACGCGGTGTACGAGGGCCCCCTGGACGATGCAGGCAAGCAGCAGCTTCTGCAGGATGCCGGCGCGCTCTTGTTTCCCGTCGACTGGCCGGAGCCCTTCGGCCTGGTGATGATCGAAAGCATGGCCTGCGGCACGCCGGTCATTGCATGGAACAAGGGTTCCGTATCCGAGATCGTGGAAGACGGCGCCTCCGGCTTCATCGTGGAGGACGAAGCCGAGGCTGTCTCGGCCATAAGGCGCCTGGGTGATCTGGACCGGGGCGTCGTACGGCAGCGCTTCGAGGCGCGTTTCACCTCCGAGCGCATGGCCGCCGACTATATCGCGCTCTACCGCTCGCTCCTGGCCGGAAGGGCGGGCTGATGCGGTGTTGCCTTCTGGCCTGGGATTATCCGCCGTCGCCGAGCGGCCTTTCAACTGCCGCACGGGAAATCGCCGAAAGCCTTGCAGCCTCCGGCTGCGATATGACCGTCGTGACGCTGGATCGACGCGGCAGTCAGCAGGAGCACGGGGTGCGGCTGGTCGGCGCCGCCATAGATAAGGGGTCTTCGCTGGCGCGGCTGCGGCGGTGGGGCGGTATCGGCCACCTTGCGGCGCCTGTCGGGTTTCGGCGCACGGTCGCGGCGCTGCACCGCGAACGGCCATTCGATATCGTGGAGGCGACGAACTGGTATGCACCGGCAGCCCTGCTTGGCCGCCCCGGGGACGCACCGCTGGTTACGCGCATGTCGACGCCGGCCGCATATTCCCGAACCGCGGCGCAGGGCGTGCGCGAGAAGCTCGACGCCATGGCGGCAGACCGGCTGGAGCGTCGACAGATCGCACGGTCCATTGGGCTTATCTCCAACTCGGCCGAGCATGCGCGCGGCATGGAAAGCCATTACGGCATCGGGAGCGGCGTTCCGCATGCGGTGATCGGCCTTTCCCTCCCGCCGGAGTTTCTGGCCGTGGCGGCGGACGCGCCGTTCGATGCCGCCGGCCCGGCGCGAATCCTGTTCGTCGGCCGGGCGGAAGAGCGGAAAGGCTTTGCAGAATTGCTGGCCGCGGTGGAGCGGCTGGCCGAAGAGGCGGAAACCGGTTCCGGCCCGCAGTTTTCGCTGCGACTTCTTGGCGTATCCGATGCCGACCTGCCGGGCGGACTTTCACCCGCTGCCCGAGCCCGGATAGATGCTCTCGGGCGCCAGCCTCAGGAGCGCCTGATGCGCGAATATACGGACGCGCACATCGTTGCTGCGCCCTCGCGCTATGAAAGCTTCGGCCTCGTCTATCAGGAGGCGTTGGCCTTCGGACGGGTCCTCCTGGCCAGCGCGACGGATTCCAGCGCGCGCGATTTCGTGGCCGATGGCGGGGTCCTGGCGGAGAACACATCGGCGGACGCCATCACCGAAGCCCTGCGCCCGCTGATCGCCTCGGCCGATTTGCGCCTGCACCACCGGGAACGAGCCTTGAAGGCGGCGGGACGGTTTACCAGGCAGTCGCTGGCGCGACAGACGCTCGATCTCTACCGCGCGGCCATCGCACGCCATCAGGGGCGATAGGGCGTCAGAAGCTCGCGCGTTTCCGTCAGGCGGCCGTGTCCGGGGGACAGCCCCTCGTAGATCTGCGAGCGGCGCACGACGCGTTCCCTGTCCAGCACATGCTCGATGGCGCCATGAAGTGCGATCGTGCTGCGTTGCCAGGGCCGGTCGGGGCGCTCGTGGACTTGTCCACGATAGCGCACGTCCCGCCGGTTCAGGCGGTACTGCGTATCGGGGAACAGGTCGGACAGGACGCCGTCTACCCTGTTGCGGCGGGCGAGCCCTATGGATACGACGCCTGCCGCCTCGGCGGCGTGGGCCAGAGCGGGCAGCGCCGACGCCGCTTCCGGCGACAAGGTCTCGTCATCGTCCAGTTGCAGCATCCATGGGCTGCCGCCAAGACCTTGAAGGGCATTGCGCTGGCCCGCGAAATCGCCCTCCATCGGGCGGAAGGCGATCCGCAGACGGCCTTCACGCAAGTCGCGGCGCACGGCCCCGTCGCACAGGACGATGGCCTCGGACGCCCATTCGAGATGGCGCCGCGCCTGGTCCACGCAGGCATCCAGTCTGTCGGCCCGGCACATGATGCCCAGCGCTACGGGAAGACGCGGAGCGGTTTTCAGCGTCACCAGGCGCGCCCGCGCCTGGAGGGGCGAATGGGGCGCAGACAAGGCGCGGTACTGGCGGTGGCCGCAGGGCAGGGCCAGCGCCGCAAACCGCGTTGCCGCTATGCGCAGCGTGTAGATATCGAGCCCCAGCTCCGCCGGCGGTACAAAAACCGGGCCGTCGAGGGCGACTGAGAGGGCGTTGCGAAGCCGCGCGGTGCTGCGCCGATGCAGCAAGAGGCCGCAGGACAGGCATGCTAGCGGAAATCGCCGCAGGCCTGCCGACGGGTCCAGAAGATGACGCCGCGTCGGCGCAATGGCGCGGGCGTCGCAGACGGGGCAGCGCGTCACGCGTTTTTCAGGTTGCGTTCGACGCTCTGCAGATGCACGCGCATGGCGTTTGACGCACCTTGCGTATCCCGGTCCTGGATGGCCGCCATGATGGCCTCGTGTTCGGCAAAACTGTGGTGGTTGCCGGGTGGCCTCTTCGGGTTGGCCCGCAACCGACCCCAGTTCACCTGGCGTCGCACGGCATTCAGCGTATCCAGAAGCCCGACCAGAAGCGTATTCTGGGTCGCCTCGGCGACGGTCCGGTGAAACTGGTTGTCCCAGCTTTCATATTGCCGCCAGTCCGGCGCCGCCAGCATGCGTTCGGTGCATTGGCGCATGCGCGCCAGCGACGCCGGCGTGGCGTTCAACGCCGCCACGCGTGCGATCTCCGGCTCGATGGACAGGCGCGCCCCCATGATCTCGATAGGGTTCGTGCGGCTGGCCATGGCGGCGACATCCGCCGCGCCGTCGATGGGCCGCGCCCCGGTGAACGTGCCCTTGCCGACATGCCGCCACAACACGCCCTCGGCCTCAAGGTCCGCCAACGCCTTGCGCAGCGCGCCGCGGGACAGGCCGAGCGACAATGCAAGATCCCGCTCCGGAGGCAGGCGACCGCCGTCTTCGAGCTCGGCGTGCAGCAGGTATTCCCGCATGCGGGCAAGGGCGGCGTGGTCTGCCGATGGGTCGAGTGAAGCGTACATGTCTTGAACCAATTCAATATTGGTTCAATGTCTACGACACCGGAATTGCGCCGTCAACGGCTTTTGAGTTGACACGCGCTTAACCAAAGCCGTAACAATACAATCATTGGTTCACGAATGCGCCGGTAAGAGCGCATCGAATGTCCAGGGAGGAAATCATGTCAGGAATGAAGCTGCGAGCCCTCAGGAGGTTCGCTCTGGCCGCGACACTTCTCGCATCCGCAAGCGTCGTCACGGCGCCCGCGCTGGCCGACCCCATGCGTATCGCGTTCGGCGATATCGCAACGGTGGAAACCTTGCACCTGATGGCCGCCATCGAGCGGGCGCGCGAGGCGGGGGTCGAGATCGACGTCACCTACCTGAAGTCCGAGGATATCGCCGCCCAGGCGGTGGTCAGCGGACAAGCCGATATCGGTGTCGGCGGACCCTATGCGCTCATCCAGAAAGTGCGCGCGCCCATCCGCATCTTCATGCAGCTTTCGACCCTGCAGATGTACCCGGTCGTGGATGGGAACACCTACAAGGAGTGGAAGGATCTCGACGGGCAGGAAGTGGCCGTCCACTCGCGCGGGTCGGGCACGGAAGCGCTGATGCAACTGGCGGCCCAGCAGAACGGCATCAGCTATTCCCGCATCTCCTATATCCCAGGCGCCGAAGTGCGGACCGGCGCGCTGCTGCAGGGCAACGTCAAGGCAACCATCGTCGATGCATCCGGCCGCCGCATTCTCGAGCGCGAGGCGCCGGATCGCTTCATCTTCCTGCCGCTCGACACGGCTCCGGCCACGGACGAGGCGCTGTTCGCCAACACGGACTACCTGCGCGAGAACGAAGAGGACGTCGCCAAGCTGGTGGAGGCGATCCTGACCACCTGGCGCGAAGTGGCCGAAAACCCCGCCGTCATGGTGGAGTTGCGGGAGAAGTACAACCTGCTGCCCGATGCGAGCGCCGAAACCGTCGCCGAAATCGAGCCCTATTTCACCGGGGCGGCGGAAGCGGGATTGCCGGTCAACGGTGGCGGCGAGGCCGCGGCACGCGGCGACTTCGAGTTCTATACCGTTTCGGGCGCGCTCACGGGCGAGCCGTCCGAGCTTAAGGTCGAGGATTTCTGGGACCTCGATGCGCTCAACGCCGCCCTCGCCAAGCTTGGCTCGTCTTGAGGGTGATGCCATGACCTCCTATACCAAGACGGGTGAAGCCGGTGGCGTGCACCGCGCTGTCGACGACACGATACGCGGGATGGCCCGGGTCTTCGACCGGGTGCCTGCGCTGTGGTCGGTGGCCTCTCTTGCAGTTCTGTGCATCGCGTGGCAGATCGCCGGCCTCGTCCCGATCAGCTTCGCGTTTCCGACCTTCACCGACACGTTGGCCGCATTCCTGCAGATGCTGTTCGACGGCAGCCTCGGCTACGCTTTCTTCATCACGCTGCAGCCCCTTGTGCTCGGCGTGGCGATCTCGGCAACGCTGGGTGTCGGACTGGGCGTCCTGATGGGCCTGTCACCCAAGGCGGAATGGTTCTTCGCACCGGTGTTCATCGTGTTGCAGGCAGCGCCCATGGCGGCGCTGGTGCCGCTCGTCACCTTCGTCTACGGCATCGGCCTGACGGCCAAGACATTGGCCGTCATCATGCTGGCGCTGCCGGTCATCGCGCTCAACTCCTACAAGGCGGTGCGCCACGTCAATCCTTCGCTGGTGGCCATGTGCCGCTCCTTCCAGGGCACGCGCATGCAGCGCGTGTTCAAGATCATCATCCCCGACGCATCGCCCGTCATCTTCGCCGGGCTTCGTCTGGGCGTCGCCGCAGGCTACATCGGCGTCATGCTGGCAGAGCTTCTGATTACGCCCACGGGGATAGGCGACCTCATCACCTATCATCGCTCGGTGGCGGATTACGCGCATATGTATGCCGCCGTCGCCTCCATCATCGTCCTGTCGATGCTTACCCTCGTCGCCCTGCAGCGCATCGAGACGCGCTACCTGCGGCCGGAAAGACGGAGTGCCTGAGATGTCAAACACAGTGCGGGCGGAAAGCGCCCATGCCTTCGATGAAGCCGGCGGCGACACGGTCGTCGAGGTTTCCGGGATCTGCAAGACCTATGGCGATGTCGAGGCGCTGCGCAATGTCGACCTGGGGTTCGAACGGGGCAAGCTGACGACGCTCCTCGGCCCGTCCGGATGCGGCAAGACGACCCTGTTGAAGATCATCGCCGGGCTGGTGCCGGCGACGGCAGGGCAGGTGCGCGTCAACGGACGCGTGGTAACGGGGCCAGGGCCGGAACGCGCTTTCGTATTCCAGGACTTCGCATTGATGCCCTGGGCCACGGTCATGCGCAACGTCGCCTTCGGGCTGGAATTGCGGGGCGTCGGCCAGGCCGAGCGTCGCCGCGTGGCGCAGCGCTACATCGACGAGGTGGGGCTGAGCGGGTTCGAGGAGAAATATCCGCATGAGCTGTCGGGCGGCATGAAGCAGCGCGTCGGCATCGCCCGCGCCTTCGCCGTCAACGCCGACGTGCTGCTGCTGGACGAGCCCTTCTCGGCGGTGGACGAGCAGAACCGCCGCAAGTTCCAGGAAGACCTGTTGCGGCTGGTGGCCTTGGAAAACAAGACCTTCCTGTTCGTGACGCACTCCATCGAGGAAGCGGTCTACGTCTCGGACCGGATCGTGCTTCTGTCGCCGCGTCCCGGCCGCATCTCGCGTATCATCGACCCGAAGATCGACAGGTCCACCACCCCCGACGAGATCCGCCGCGACCCCGGCTATCTCGATACGGTGGAAGAGATCTGGCACGGCCTTCGGCATTACGCGGAGTAGGGGCCATGACGCTTTTCGGAATCCGTATCCCGATGATGGCGTCCCTGATCGTCTGGGCTCTCCTTTGGGAGGTCGTCGGCCGCATGGACCTCATCTTCCTCATCCCGCCCATGAGCGACATCATCGAGGCCGGCATCCGGCTGGTACAGAGCCAGTCCTGGCAGAACGCCTCCATCATCACCGTGCGCAGCTTCCTGATCGGCATGGCGTTCGCCATCGGCGTCGGCGTGCCGCTCGGTATCCTGATGGGCCTGTTCAAGTCGGTCGACAAGTTGATGGCCCTGTGGGTCAACATGTTCGTCTCGGCGCCGCTGTCGGCGCTGGTCCCGGTGCTGATGATCCTGTTCGGCCTCGGGGAAACCACGGTCATCGTCACCGTCTTCCTGTTCGCGGTGTGGATCATCGTGCTGGATGCCCGCGCCGGGGTCATGCAGGTTCCCCGCTCGCTGTTCGAGATGGGGCGCAGCTACGGAGCCGGTCCGTGGACATTGTTCCGAAAGATCGTGCTTCTGTCGGCCCTGCCGGAAATCCTGGCCGGTATAAGAATTGGTCTCATTCGTGGGGTCAAAGGGGTGGTCATCGGACAGATTCTCGTTTCCATTATCGGCTACGGTGAATTGTTCGAAAGCTTCTCCCGCAATTTCGAGATGGCCAGTTTCTGGGCACTGACCATCATTCTGTTTGCCGCCGCCATGCTGCTGTCGGCATTCGTCGAACATTTCGAGTCCAGGATCGAGTACTACGCTGGAGCAAGATCATGAACGTGCATACCGCTTCCGATTCCTACGTCTTCACGCCTCTTCCCATACCGACGCTTCCGGTGGCCGGCACGGACAAGCTGTTCCCGGTGCATCGCATCTACTGCGTGGGCCGCAACTTCGCCGACCATGCGATCGAAATGGGACACGACCCGAACCGGGAGCCGCCCTTCTTCTTCCAGAAGAACCCCGATACGCTGGTTCTGTCGGGGCAGGATTTTCCGTATCCTTCGTCCACCAAGGACGTGCACCACGAGATCGAGCTCGTCGTGGCCCTGCATAAGGGCGGCAAGGACATCCCGCTCGACGCCGCCATGTCGCATGTCTTCGGCTATGCCGTCGGCCTCGACATGACCCGCCGCGACCTGCAGGGCGAGGCCAAGAAGATGGGCCGCCCCTGGGAAACGGGCAAGGCGTTCGAGGCATCCGCGCCCTGCACACCGCTGGTGCCCGCCGCTGACGCGGGCGATATCACCTCGGGTGCGATCTGGCTCAAGGTCAATGGCGAGACCCGCCAGAGCGGAGACCTGAACCAGATGATCTGGAAGGTGCCGGAAATGATCTCCTATCTGTCCGGCCTGTTCGAGTTGCAGCCCGGCGACCTGATCTTCGCCGGAACGCCGGCCGGGGTCGGCGCCGTCGAGCGCGGCGACGAGATGCTGGGCCATGTCGACGGCATCGGGGAGTTGCGCACGCGCGTCGCCTGACGCATCGTCGGCCATGGCCCCGTCCGCCGCCTGGCGGGCGGGGCCGCCCACCGCCGGATGCCGCCATACCATGAGCCTTTTCGTCCGCTGGCTGCAGCGACTTGTCCTGGCCGTCATCGCGGCACTGACCATCTGGCTCGTCGTGGTGCAGATCTTCGACCGGGTGGACCGGCGGCTTCCCTGGTTCGTCGCGCTTCTCTGCACCTATTTCGTCGCCGCCTATGTGATCCTGCCGCTGGTGTTGCGGATCACCGTCACCCTGACCCGCGGCAACCGGATACCGCGCGTGACGCGCGCCGGGGACGGCATCCCTGCGGACCCTGTCAACATCGTGCTGGCCGGATCGCTTGCGGACCTGAAATCGGGTTTCGAAAAAGCCGGCTGGGCGCAGGCCGATCCGCTGACGCTGCGTACGAGCTGGCGGATGATCGTGTGCTTCGTCACCAACCGGCCCTATCCCGGCGCACCCTTCAGTCCGCTGTTCCTGTTCGGGCGGCGGCAGGATATCGGCTTTCAGGAAGATGTCGGCGACAGCCCCCGCAAGCGCCATCATGTCCGGTTCTGGGCGGCGGAGGCGGAGCCGGCGTTCGATGCCGTGGCCGCTGCCTTCTGGAGCCGCCGGACCACGGTTTCCGCCGATCGGGCGCAAGTGTGGGTGGGAGCTGGCACGCAGGATCTCGGCTTCGGCCTGCAATCCATGACGTTCCAGATCTCGCACCGGGTGGACCGCCATTCCGATCCGGAGCGAGACCATATCGTCGCTGCCCTGCGGTCGGCGGGCGCGATCCGGGACGTCCGCTTCATCGAGGCCGGGCAGCCCGTCGGCTCGCGGTTCAAGTCCGATGGCGGCATCGTGCAGGCCACCCTGTCCCAAGTCTGATCCAAAGCCCCACGCCCCGCCGCGTCGGCTTGACCTGTAAAACGATCGCTTTACATGCCCGTCGATGAGCAAGGATGAAGAAATTGTTCGCGGCGCGGAGGCCGTCTTCGACAATAACGGCTTCCGGGCGCCCGGCGTCGATGCGGTGCTTGCGCCGTCCGGAGCATCCACGCGCACGCTCTACAAGCATTTCGGCTCGCGCGATGGGCTTGTGCTCGCCGTTCTCGACCATCGGCACAATGCCTTCATGGCGCGGCTGGCCGGCGGGCGTGCCGCGCCCAACCCCGTGGCGGCCCTGTTCGATACGCTTGAAAAGTGGATCGACGAGCATGGTGCCCGGGGCTGCATGCTGCTGCGCGCCCGCGCCGAATACGCGCAGGCCAACGCCGATATCGCCCGGGTCGTGGCAAGGCAGAAGGCGGAGTTCGAAGCCGAGGTGGCACAGCGTGTTGCCAGCACGCTCGGTCGGCCGGATGCCGGCCTGTCGCGCCAGATATGGATGCTCTTCGAGGGTGCAACCGCCACCGCCGCCGTCGTTGGCGCCGGTTGCATAAAGGAGGCAAAGCAGGCTGCTGACGTCTTGCTGCAGCACGCGCGGGAACGCGGAATTGTCTAGCAACCTCAACATCGTCGCTGCCGGATTCTGCCTGACCGCGCTGACCTACGGGCTTGCGCGCTTTGCCTTCGGCCTGCTTCTGCCCGGTATTGGCGCGGAGCTGAACCTCAGCGCAACCGCCGCCGGCTGGATCGGCGGCGGTTCCTTTGCCGCCTACTGCGTCGGCATCGTCTTCACGGCCATCTGGGGCGCACGCAATGCGGAGCGGACCAACGCGATGCTGGCCGGCGGTGTGGCGACATGCGGTCTGGCTCTCGCCGCCCTCGCTCCGTCAGCCATGACGATGGGCCTCGCAATGGCGCTGGCCGGATTGAGCACGGGGCTGACATCGCCGCCGCTGGCCGCCGCCGTGGCACGCGCCTTCGCCCGGCACATGCAGGCCAGGGCCAACGGTGCGATCAATTCCGGTACGGCGGCAGGGATCGTCCTTTCCGGCATCGCCGTTCTGTCGCTCGCCTTCGGCTGGCGCCAGCTTTACGCCGCCTTCGCCTTCACGGGGTTGGCGATCACTGCATGGCTATGGTTCGCCATTCCGGCGGGCAGGGGCCTTGAAGCCGCAAGGCAAGCGCCTCTGGCGCTTCTGAAGCGACATGGAATTGCCGCGCTGACCATCGCCGCTTTCCTGATGGGTGCAGGCTCGACCGCCGTCTGGACGTTCGGGGCAACAATCCTGCGGGACGAGTATGCGTTCGACGACAGGGGCATCGCGCTTGCCTGGATCGTGTTGGGCGTGGCCGGGACCGGCGGGGTGGCGACGGGCATGCTGACGGATCGCTTCGGCATCGGCCCCGTCCACCGCATCAGCGTCGGTGCGCTGGCGCTGGCAATCGGCCTGATTGCCTTTGCCGGCGAGCAACCGGCTTTCGCCTTCGCTGCGATGGCGCTGTTCGGTCTTGCCTATATCGTGTCTACCGGTGCTCTGCTCTTATGGGGCATTGCGATCCTCAAGGACCAGCCGGCACTTGGGCTCGGCTATCCGTTCCTGGTGGTGGCGCTTGGCCAGACGGCGGGCGCGCCGCTGTTCGGCATGGTCTACGACCAGGCGGGAAGCGGTCCGGCCCTCGGCGGGGCGGCCCTTGCGATGGCCGCCTCCGCCATTCCGATCAGTAGCCGACGGTGAAGCGGGCGCGGATGTGCTGCGGCCTTTCCAGCTCGTCCACCAGCGCAATGGCGAAATCCTCGAACGAGATGCGTGATCCCGCTTCATTCGACAACAGCGTATCCTTGCCGAGGCGGAACGTGCCCGTTCTTTCGCCGGGCACGAACTCTGCCGATGGCGAGATGAAGGTCCATTCGAGGTCGTCCGCCTTGCGGATGAGATCGAGGAACTCGGCGCCCTTGCCGGCCTCTGCCTTGTACGCTTCCGGGAAGTCCGGCAGGTCGATGAGGCGCTGGCCGGGCGCCACGTCCAGGCTCCCGGCGCCACCGACGATCAGATAGCGGCGCACGCCAGACTGACGCACGGCCTCGATCAGCGTTTGCGCGTCGCTGGCGGTAAAGTGCACGGAGCTGATGACTGCGTCATGGCCGGCAAGCAGCGCCGCAAGCCCGTCCTTGTCGAAGACATCGCCCTTGACGGCGGTGACGTTCGGCAGGTCGGCGATCTTGTCCGGGTTGCGGGCGATGGCCGTAACCCGGTGGCCACGATCCGACAGCTCTTTCAAGATCCGTGAGCCGGCATTTCCGGATGCACCGATAAGCGCCACTTTTGCCATCTGGTTATCTCCTTGGTATGATTTCAGGACTTGGTCTTTATTGCAGACCAAAGGGTAGGACGCCGTGCCCATGCCCGCAAGTAGTCACGCCGCGCTGACCGGCCCTGACAACCGGAGCTATTCATGCTGTTAAGCGAAACGAAGTTCGACCAACCCTGTCCGATCCGCGACGTGCTGGACCGGATCGGAGACCAATGGAGCCTGCTCGTCATCGACGCCCTCGCTGGCGGCACGCGCCGGTTCGGCGAGCTGACCCGCAGTGTCGACGACATTTCGCGACAGATGCTGTCGAAGACGTTGAAGCGGCTGGAGCAGGACGGGCTGGTCAAGCGGACCGTGTATGCGGAAATCCCGCCGCGCGTGGATTACGACCTGACCCCGCTGGGCAGGTCCTTTCTTGTGCCGATGCGATCGCTGGTGGCCTGGGCGGACAACAACCATGGGGCGATCGTGGCGGCTCGGGCGGGCTACAAGGGCGGCGCGGACTGATCGCCCCTCAGGGTTTTTCCGTCCGCGTCGAAGCGGTGGACACGGCCGGGCCTTGGCTGCAGGCCGATGGATTGTCCCGCCTCCAGCGGACTTTCCTCCGGCAGCCGCACCGTCAGTTCCTCCGTGTCGGATATGGCGACGTAAAGGTAGGTGTCGGAGCCCAGATGCTCGGCGTGGCGGATCGTGCCACGCCATTGGCCGCCCTCGGCGACGACCTCGAGATGCTCGGGCCGCACGCCGATCCGCGTTGCGCCGAGGGCTTCGGCATGCGGTCCCCCCAGGAAATTCATGCGCGGTGAGCCGATGAACCCGGCGACGAACAGTGTGTCCGGACGGTTGTAAAGGTCTATCGGCCGGCCGATCTGTTCGACCCGGCCGGCGTTGAGAACGACAATCTTGTCGGCAAGTGTCATCGCTTCCACCTGGTCATGCGTCACATAGACCATCGTGGCGCCGAGAGCCCTGTGGAGCCGTGCGATCTCCAGGCGCGTGTTGACGCGCAGGGCGGCGTCCAGGTTGGACAAGGGCTCGTCGAAGAGGAACAGGGTCGGATCCCGCACGATCGCGCGGCCGATGGCAACGCGTTGCCGCTGTCCGCCCGACAATTCGGCGGGACGACGCGCAAGGAGGGGTGTCAGCTCCAGCATCGCCGCGGCCTCCGCCACGCGCCGCGTCCGCTCGGCCTTGTCCACCCCCTCCTGCTTGAGGGCGAGGTCCATGTTGCCGGACACCGTCAGATGCGGATACAGCGCATAGGACTGGAACACCATGGCGATGCCGCGTTTGGCCGGCTCGACTCCATCCATCACGCGGCCGGCGATCTCCACATGACCGCTGGTTTGCGTTTCCAGGCCGGCGATGATGCGCAGGAGCGTGGATTTGCCGCATCCGGAAGGACCGACGAAGACCACGAACTCACCTTCCTCGACCTTCAGGTCTATGCCCTTCAGCACATCCGTCGCTCCGAAGGATTTGGCGATGGCTTTCAACTCGAGCGATGTCGTCACGAGGCGGTCTCCGTGCGCGTGCCGGGGCGGGTCATAGCTTTACGATGCGGCCTTCCCGCATGCTCATGTCCGCTCCCAGGACGATCTCCAGCGAGCGGACCGCGTCTTCATTGTGGCGGGAGAGGTCGGTATCGTTCCGTATGGCCTGCAACAGGAATGCCTGCTCGCGCTCGCACAGCGCCTGGTGGTCGGGCTCGTCCGCCGTGGAATGCCATTCGTCGGGGCCGGCAAAGCCGCCATCCGCACCAAGGGCGGCGCGGTGCACGCGGATCTTCGCCGTCCTGGTATGGGTATCGATATCGGACGAGGATGCGCCTTCGCCCAGCACGATCGACGCCGAGCCGCCGGGGCTCATCACGTCTTTCACGAAAAACGCCGTCTCCGACATCATCGGGCCCCAGCCGGCCTCGTACCAGCCGACCGAGCCGTCGGCGAACAGAACCTGAAGATGCCCGTAATTGACCTGGTCGCCGGCGATCTCGTTGGAAAGGCGCACTCCCATGCCCCGTACCTCGACCGGGGGCGCATCGGTGATCTGGCACATCACATCCACATAATGCACGCCGCAATCGACCAATGGCGAGGTCGTCTGCATCAGCCGCTTGTGGATGTCCCATGCCGCGCCGCAGGATTGCTGGTTCAGGTTGAGACGGAACACATAGGGCGGCCCCAGTTCTCGCGCCTTCTCGATGAAAAGCTGCCACGATGGATGGTGCCGCAGGATATAGCCGATGACGAGCTTGCGGCCCGTCCGGCGCGCCACCTCCACCACGCGCCGTGCATCGTCCACGGTGGCGGCCAGCGGCTTTTCCACGAAGACATGCGCGCCGCGCTCCATCGCCGCGATGGCGAAGTCGGCGTGGCTGTCGGTATAGGTGTTGATGGAGACGACATCGGGAGCCGTCGCCAAGCCGGCTTCGAAATCCGCCAGCCGGGGATAGGCAACCAACTCCTGCGGCAGCGCGATGTCGGACCGGTTGTACAGGCCGACGATCTCGAAACCTGGATTGCGATGGTAGGCCAGCGCATGCGAGCGGCCCATCTGGCCGAGGCCGGCGACGAAGACACGAAGCGGTCGGCTCATTGCACCTTTGTTCCCTTCCATCATTTCACCGCGCCGGCGGTGATGCCCCGGATCAACTGGCGCGAGAAGACAAGGTACAGGACGAGCACCGGCAGGATGGCCAGCGAAAGCGCCGCCAGCACCGCCTCCCAGTTGGTGACGTACTGCCCGAGAAAGAGCTGCGCCCCCAGCGTGACCGTCTTGGTGGCTTCGCCCGGCGCCAGGATCAGCGGAAACCACAGGTCGTTCCAGATCGGAATCATGGTGAAGACCGCAACCGTCGCCATGGCCGGGCGCACGAGCGGCAGGACAAGCGTGAAGAAGATGCGATACTCCGAAAGTCCATCCACACGACCGGCGTTCTTGAGGTCGTCGGATACCGTGCGCATGAACTCGGACAGAATGAAGATGGCAAGCGGAAGCCCTTGCGCGGTGTAGACGAGGATCAGTGCCGCCAGCGTGTTGATCAGACCCGTCGCAACCATCATCTGCAGGATCGCGACCGTGCCGAGGCGGATCGGGATCATGATGCCGAGCGCCAGGAACAGGCCGAGAAGGCCGTTGAAGCGGAAGCGATATTCCGACAGCGCAAAGGCGGCCATGGCGCCGAACAGCAGCACCAGGAAAAGCGACGTCACCGTCACAATCATGCTGTTCTGGAAATACAAAAGGAAATTACCCTGCGAGGCGACCATGCGGTAGCCGGCCAGGCTGGCTGTCTCCAGCGAGGGCGGCATCAGCGGCTCGTTGAAAATGCCCCGCCGGGTCTTGAACGAGTTCATCACGACGATTGCCACGGGGGCAACGGCAATGAGCGTGTAGAGCATCAGGGCCAGGTGCACGAAGCCCATGCGCAAGGCCCTGGGAGACTGTGGCATCGACGCCTCCTAGAGCTGGTAGCGGCGCATCCGCCGCTGGATGACGAACAGGTACAGCGAGACACCGGCAAGGATGATGAGGAACATGGCGGTGGCGATGGCCGCGCCCATGTTGCGATCCCCCTGCTGGAGCTGGAAGCCGAAGAATGTGCGGTACAGAAGGGTGCCGAGAATGTCGGTGGACCCATCCGGACCGCCCAGCGCACCCTGCATGGAGTAGATCAGGTCGAAGGCGTTGAAATTGCCGACGAAAGTGAGGATCGAGACAAGGCCGATCGCCGGCAGGATCAGCGGCAGCTTGATCCTGAAGAATTGCGACAGGCCGGTTACCCCGTCGCATTCGGCGGCTTCGATGATCTCGTTGGGGATGGTGAGCAGCGCTGCATAGATCAGCATCATCGGGATGCCGATATTCTGCCAGACGGACACCAGCGAGACAGCCGTCAGCGCATAGGCTTCCTGGCCGAGATAGGGGGCGAACAGGAACCGCAGCCCGACCGCGCTCAACAGGTCGGGCGCGATGCCCCACAGCGGCGACAGGATCAGCTTCCAGATGAACCCGACGATCACGAAGGACAGGATCGTCGGCAGGAAGATGGCTGTCCGGTAGAGGGCAACACCGCGCAGGCGCGGCACCGACATCAGGGCGGCCAGCGCGATGCCCACCGGATTCTGGATCAGCATGTGCATCAGGAAGAAATAGACATTGTTGCCGAGCGCATTCCAGAAGCTCGCCGACCAGCGCGGATCGCCGAACAGGACCTGAAAGTTCGCGAGCCCGACAAAGCCGGTTCCGTCGGGCGTCGTCCGCTCCAGCGCCAGCCAAAGCGTCTGGATCAGCGGAACGATCATGATGGCCGTATAGACCAGCAGGGCCGGTGCGAGGAAGACGGCGATATGCCAGCGCCGTCTCGGCCTGATCGTGTCGGTCATGTCCAGCCGATCCGCTTCGGGTGCGCGTTACTGTCCGGACGGCGCGGCCGGCGCGGCGCCCGGCTTGTACCAGCTATCCAGCCCCGCCTGGAGCTTGGTCGCCGCGTCGGCCGGCGTCTCTGTCAGGTTCATGACATTGGCCGATTGCGCCCATGTTTCGTTCTCGAGGTTCGGCGTGCCGCGCGACAGGATCTGATAGGTGGAGCGGATCGTCGGCTGGCATTCTCCGCGCCATGCGACGAAGCTTTGCGCCAGCGGGTCTTCTATGGCCACATCCGCGTCGATGAGCGGGAAGAAGCCCGGAGCGGCGTTGGCATAGATCTCCGCGAATTCGGGCGTCGCCACCCACTCCAGGAAGGTTTTCGCTGCTTCCTGGTTCGGGCTGGCAGCGTTGACGCCCATGCCGATGTCCGGGTGATCGGAGACGTAGCAGGTGTCGCCGGCATTGACGACGGGCGGCTTGAAGGCGCCCATCTTGAAATCGACCTGCGGCGCGAAGACGGAAATTTCCCAGGAGCCGGTGGGGTAGATGGCGGCGCGGCCGAGCGTGAACAGGTTCTGGCTGTCCGGATAGGTCTGCGCCTGGTAGCCGTCGCCCATATAGTCGGCCCAGCGGGCCAGCACTTCGAAGGGTTTGACCCATGGCTCGTCGGTCAGCTTCTCTTCTCCGCCGATGAGCTTCTTGCGGCCTTCCTCGCCCTTCCAGTAGGTCGGCCCGATGTTCTGGTAGCCCATCGTGGCCGCTTCCCACTGGTCCTTGGTGCCGATGGCAAGGGGCACATAGGTGCCGTCTTCCTTGATCTTGTCGAGGACGGCGAAGAATTCGGCCTCGGTAGTGGGCACCTCCAGCCCGAGCTGCTCGAATGCGTCCATGTTGTACATGAAGCCGTGCAACACCGAAGCCATCGGCACGCAGAAGGTCTTAGACCCGTCATCCGTCGACCATGCCGTCTTTGCGATGGCACTGAAATTCTCCATGCCGGGAAGGTCCGTCAGGTCGCCCAGCTTGCCGTTCTGGAACAGCTGGAGCGAGCCGTCGAAAGGCCGGCAGGCGACGATGTCGCCGGCAGAGCCCGCGTCCAGCTTGGCGGCCAGCGCCGAATTGTACTCGGTCGGGGCGGACGGAGAGAACACCAGCTTGATGTCGGGGTGCTTCGCCTCGAAGGCGGGGATGATCTTCTCCTGCCAGACGGGCAGGTCGTCGTTGCGCCAGCTCTCGATGGTCAGCGTCGTCTGCGCCCAGGCAGGGCCGGCAAGGCCAAGGGCGACAAGGCTGATGGAGGCTTTCAGGACAGGTCTGCTCATTTCCATGTTCCCTTCCCAGGCGGCGTCGGTGCCGGTTCAGTGTCGTTCATGCGTCAATCTCGCAGGCCCGCCAGCGCGCGCCGCAGGCTTCCGTCGGCTGCGACGAGCCGCTGCCGGGCGGACGCGATGTCCTGTGCGCCGGCGGCCAGCAATGCGGCGGGCTTGACGTCGTCATCGGTCTGCCGCAGCGCATCCGCCGCCTTTTGCGGCGATGCGCCGGTGATGTCGCAGACCATGCGGATGGCGCGTGCGCGCAGCTTGTCGTTGTCGGCCCGCAACCCAACCATATGGCCGTCGTGCACATGGCCGCGCCGGATCGCGATAAGGGTGGACAGCATGTTCAGCGCCGCTTTCTGGGCGGTACCGGCGCCCATGCGCGTGGACCCGGCCACAAGCTCGGGCCCCGTATCCAGAAGCACGGCCACCTCGGCCCTTTGCAGGATTGGAGCATCGCGATTGTTGGCGATGGCGATGGTTGCCGCGCCGCGCCCTATGCAGGCGTCCAGCCCCTGTTGGACATAGGGCGTGGAGCCGCTGGCCGAGATTGCAACGACGCAGTCGGCCGGGCCGATGGACGCGGAGAGAACGTCCTGTTCGGCCTGCGCGCGGTCATCCTCGGCGCCGCCGCCGAACTTCGTGACGATATCGTCGCCGCCGGCCAGTATGGTCATGAAGGAAGACGCCGGCTCGCCATAGGTCTGAGGAATTTCGAGCGCATCGCCAAGGGCGATCAGGGCGGGGCTTCCGGCCGCCAGATAGACAAGCCGCCCGCCACGCGACAGCCGCTCCAGCGCCAGTTCGGCCGCGGCCGCCAGTGCCGGGATAGCGCTTTCCACGGCGGCCAGCGCCTGCCTTTGGCCATCGAGCAGACGGCCGAGAATTTCGGCGCCTGGACGTGTGTCTAGCCCGCGCGATGCGGGGTGCAGCGCTTCGGTTGCCCGCAACTCGTCCGTCATGCCCGCCTCCTTGCCGCTGGAGTGCATTGCCACAACCGGTAGTGTTACCAACTTGATGCCATTCGTCCAGATGGCTCGTTAAGATTCTGTCACACGCCGCTTGGTAAGATTGACATAAGTACAAGTTTAGAAAGAGAAATCTGTGTGTTAAATAGTGAATCTCGGGTTCTCCTTGCCGATCCGGCTTATTTTGGTATTGTCGGATAGGGTATCAGGAGATGTCATCGGTGCGAGGCGCAATCCTTCTCGGCGTAGACGGCGGAGGCACTCGGTGCCGCGTTCGCGCCCGGTACGCCGACGGCACTCCCATCGGCGAGGCGTCCGGCGGTACGGCCAACATATTTGCCGGTGTCGACGCGGCCCTTGCCAACATCATTGCCGTTTCAACCGCGGCGCTCGAGGGTGGCGGCCTTTCCGCCAGTGATCTGGCGCTGAGCCACGCAGGCCTCGGACTTGCCGGAGCCAACGTATCGTCCTTCGCGGCGGACCTTGCCGCGCGGCCCATGCCGTTCGCGTCCTATGCGCTGGAAACCGATGCCGTCGTTGCGTGCCGGGGTGCCCATGGCGGCCATGACGGCGCCATCGCCATCCTGGGAACCGGATCCGCTTATGTGCTGCGGCGCGGATCGGCGTTCACGCTGCTGGGCGGTTGGGGGATCGCCGTTTCAGACCAGGGCAGCGGTGCCGACCTCGGCCGTTCAGCCCTGTCCTTCGCGCTTCTGGCGCTCGATGGCGTCGTCGAGGAAACCGCGCTGTGCCATGACATCCTCAGCCAGTTCGACCGGGACCCAGGCGCGCTTGCCGAGTTTGCAAGGGACGCCTTGCCGCGCGACTTCGGCCGCTTCGCGCCACTCGTATGGGAGCGGTTCGACGCCGGCGACGCCATCGCCCTGAGGATCGTGGGCCAGGGCGTGGCGTCCGTCGAACCCATGTTGCGGCGGCTGATGCAACTCGGTGCGCCGGCAATCGCGCTATTGGGCGGGCTTGCGGCCCGCTATCGGCCATTGTTCCCAGCCGATATCCAGGGGCACGTCGTTTCGCCGGTGGGCGATGCCATGGACGGTGCCCTCGATCTGGCGGAAACGCTGCTCCCGGCGGGAGCCAGCGCATGAGTGCGCCGTTCCGCATCGGGCAGTTGGCCGCGGGCGGCGGCCCCTTGTATCTGCGGCTCGGCACGGCCATCCGCGAGGCGGTGGAGCAGGGGGCCTTGCGCGTCGGCCAGGCGCTTCCGTCGGAGCGGGAGCTGGCCCAGAAGGCCGGCGTGTCGCGCGTTACCGTGCGCAAGGCTCTGGAGGGGCTGGTTTCGGAAGGCGTGGTGGAGCAGAGGCACGGCTCCGGCACATTCATCGCCGATCCTGCGCGCCGCAAGCTGCAACAGGGCCTGTCGCATCTGACATCCTTCACCGAAGACATGCGCACACGGGGACGCTTGGCGACGTCCGACTGGCTGACGCGCGCGATCGGCCGGGTGACGCCGGAAGAAGCGCTGCAACTGGCGCTGTCGCCCGGGGAGCCCGTCAGCCGGTTCCACAGGCTTCGGCGTGCCGACGGGCAGCCGATTGCGGTGGAGCGCGCCTGCGTCCCGGCGGCAATCCTGCCGGATCCGGACCTCGTCGCCGCCTCCCTCTACGATGCGATGGCGGTTGCCGGGCATCGGCCCGTCCGGGCGCTGCAACGGTTGGGCGCCGAGAATCTCGGGGCCGAAGATGCGCGTTTGCTGGGCGTTCCCGAAGGCGCCGCCGCCCTGTCCATTCTGCGGGTGTCCTTCGACGCGGCGGGCCAGCCGGTGGAACTGACCCGCTCGCACTACAGGGGAGATGCCTATGACTTCGTCGCCGAGATGGCGCTATCCGGAAAAGGCTGAGCGATGAGCGAACCGTCCCTGATGCGGCGGGAAATCGACGAGGCGCCAGAGGCGGTGCGCCGCCTGCTGGACCTTTCGGGCGAGGCAATGCGCGCCGCCGGTGACCGCCTTCGACGCTTGAGCCCGCCCGTCGTCGCCACGATCGCGCGCGGATCGTCCGACCACGCCGCCACCTACTTCAAATATGCCACCGAGATCGTGGCCGGCATTCCGGTGGCCTCGCTGGGGCCATCCGTGGTTTCCGTGTACGGGGCGGCGCTGAAGCTGCACGGGTGCGCGGCAATCGCGGTCTCGCAGTCGGGGCGCAGCCCGGATATCGTCGCATTGGCCAAGGCGGCCCGTGACGGCGGCGGCGAAACGATAGCTCTCGTCAACGCCGAGGGGTCGCCGCTGGCCGAGACGGCGTCTGCCACCGTGGCGCTGCGGGCCGGCCCGGAAAGAAGCGTTGCCGCCACCAAGAGCTTCATCGCCTCCGTGGCTGCGGCGCTTTACATACTGGCGGAATGGCGGGGCGACGAGGCGCTCCTGCAGGGCCTCCAGCGCCTACCGGACGATCTCGACGCCGCGCTGGGATGCCGGTGGGACGAGGCGGTGGACGCAGTCCGGGATGCGGGCTCGCTGTATACGCTGGGGCGCGGTCCGGGATTCGCGGTGGCGGCGGAAACCGCACTCAAGTTCAAGGAGACGTGCATCGTGCATGCAGAAGCCTATTCAGGCGCCGAGTTGCTGCACGGTCCCGTCTCGCTGGTGGACGGCGGCTTTCCCGTATTCGCCTATGTTCCGCAGGACGCGGCGCATACCAGCCTTTTGGATACGGCGAACCGGCTGCACCAGAAGGGTGCGATGCTGTTCGTGGCGGGCGAGGGCGCGCCGGGGCGACGCCTGCCCACCGCGCCGGCCGGGCACCCGTTGCTGGAGCCGCTGGTGATGCTGCTGTCGTTCTACGGCTTTGCCGAGGCGCTGTCCCGCGCGCGGGGCTTCGACCCCGATGTGCCGCGCGGCCTCAAGAAGGTTACGGAGACGATCTGATGGCGATGACCGCTTACCGGGGGGCAGACATCTTCGATGGGCAGGTTCGACGCTCCGGCCACGCGCTTCTGGTCGACGAGGGGCGGGTGTCCGGCATCGTGCGGCAGACGGACATGCCGCTGGGCGTGGACATGGTGGATCTGCCGGGTGGCCTCATCGCTCCCGGCTTCATCGACGTGCAGGTAAATGGCGGCGGCGGCGTGCTCTTGAACGATCAGCCGACCGTGGCCGGTATACGCGCCATCTGCGAGGCGCATGCGCGTTTTGGCTCAACCGCGTTGATGCCCACCGTCATCACCGACCGGCCGGAGATTACCTTTGCGGCCATCGAGGCCGTCGACGTTGCGAAGACCGAGGGCGTACCCGGTTGCATCGGCATTCATGTGGAGGGGCCGTTCCTGTCGACGGCGCGCAAGGGCGCGCACGACCCGGCGCTCATCCGGACCATGTCGGATGACGATCTGGCGCGGTTCGCGGCAACGACGGTCCGGCCGATGATCCTGACGGTCGCCACCGAAAGCGTGACGCCGCATCAGATCGGCGTTCTGGCCGCCAACGGGATCATCGTTTCGATCGGCCATTCGGATGCCACCTTCGAGGATGCGAAGCGGGCTTTCGAATCCGGCGCGCGGGGCGTCACCCATCTCTTCAACGCCATGAGCCAGCTTGGCCATCGCAGCCCCGGGCTGGTCGGCGCTGCCCTCGAGACGGCCGGCGTCTGGTGCGGCATCATCGCGGATGGCTATCATGTGCACCCGGCCGCCATCGGCACGGCGCTGCGCGCCAAGCGGGGCCAGGGCACGATGATGGCGATTACCGATGCGATGCCGACCGTCGGGGTGGAGGCCGGTGTTTTCGAGTTGAACGGGCGTACGGTCAGGCGCAGCGATGGACGCCTGACGCTGGACGATGGAACGTTGGCCGGGTCCGACCTGACGATGATCGGCGCGGTGCAATACTTTGTCGGAACGATCGGCGTGCCGCTGGAAGAGGCGCTGCGCATGGCCTCTCTTTACCCGGCGAGCTTCCTTGGCCTGCAGGGCGAGCGGGGCGCGCTGACCGAGGGTCTGCGCGCCGACATGGTGTGGATGGACGACGCGTTGAACCTTCGCGGCGTCTGGATCGGCGGGCGGAAACTGCCCAGCGATGGGCAAGAGGACGCCTGACCAGCCAGGCCTCGGCATGAATTTTCCTGCATCATCGCCGCTTGCACTCGGCCCGCACCCTCGATAGCAATAAGCAATATTTCCGTTTGGCTATATCGGGGGTGCCGATGCATCGCGTGTTGATCGCAGTTCATGTCGTGGCGGCGTTGACGGTTACGGCACAGGCCGAAACGGTGAATGTCGCGGTTGCGGCAAACTTCACCGATGCGGCAAATGAAATCGCCGCCGCCTTTGCCGATGCGACAGAGCACGATGCGGTGCTGTCCTTCGGCGCGACCGGCCAGTTCTATGCGCAGATCACGCAAGGGGCTCCGTTCCAGGTGTTTCTTGCGGCAGATGACGAGCGCCCGGCGCTGGCGGTGCAGGAAGGCTATGGCGTGGATGGTACGGTCTTCACCTATGCCATCGGCCAGCTCGTGCTCTATGCCGCCGAGGCCGGGACGGTTACCGGGCCAGAAACGCTGGAAGAGGGGGATTTCCAGCAGATCGCGATCGCCAATCCGGAGACGGCACCCTATGGAGCCGCCGCGGTCGAGACGATGAAAGCGCTGAACGTCTACGACAGCCTGACGTCGAAGATCGTGCAGGGCCAGAACATCGCTCAGACCTATCAGTTCGTGGAAACCGGCAACGCGGAAGTCGGCTTCGTGGCGCTCGGCCAGGTATCGCAGACGGATGCCGGCTCCCGCTGGGTGGTCCCGCAGGACCTCTACCAACCGATCCGGCAGGACGCCGTTCTTCTGAAGACGGGTGAGGACAATCCCGCCGCGCTCGCCTTCCTCGACTTCCTGAAAGGGCAGGAAGCCGGTGCGATCATCCAGAAATACGGCTACGCCATCGCCCGGTGAGTCGATGTCAGATGAAAGGGGAAAGCCCTGTCCAGCGAATTGTGGTCGCCGATCAGGCTCACCCTCGAACTTGCCGCCGTCTCGACGATCATCCTGTTGATCGTCGGAACGCCGATTGCATGGTGGCTCGCATGGTCTGGCTCGCGGTGGCGGGAGGTTGTCGCCACGATCGTCGCCCTGCCGCTCGTTCTGCCGCCGACCGTGCTCGGTTTCTACCTGCTGGTCGCCCTGGGGCCGGCCGGGCTGGGCGGTTGGTTCGGCGGGCTCGTCGGCCTGCGCACGTTCGCCTTCACCTTCGAAGGCCTGGTATTTGGCTCGGTCATCTATTCCATGCCCTTCGTGGTCCAGCCGATACGCAACTCGTTCGAGGCGATCGGGCCGCGACCGCTGGAGGTGGCGGCAACCCTGGGGGCCTCGCCGTGGGACAGGTTCTTCACCGTCGCGGTGCCGCTGTCGATCCCGGGTTTTTTGACGGCGGCGGTGCTCGGCTTTGCCCACACGGTCGGGGAGTTCGGCGTCATCCTGATGATCGGCGGCAACATTCCGGGCGAGACGAAGGTTCTTTCGGTCGCGATCTACGACTTCGTCGAAACGTTGCGCTGGCGCGAAGCCCACATTCTGTCCGCAGGAATGCTCCTTTTCTCCTTCCTGGTAATCCTGTCGGTATCCCTCATCGCCCGACGCGCCGGGCGGAGGGCCTATTGATGGAGGACAGGATCTCCGTACGGCTGGCCGGGCGCCTCGGACAATTCGCGCTGGATGCAGATTTTGCCGTGCCCATGCATGGGATATCCGCGCTTTTCGGACCTTCCGGCTGCGGCAAGACGACAATCCTGCGATGTATCGCGGGGTTGAGCCGCCTGTCGGGCACGGTCCGCATCGGACCCGACATCTGGCAGGACGCGCAACGCTTCGTTCCAGCGCACAAGCGGCCGATCGGCTACGTCTTCCAGGAGGCCAGCCTGTTTTCCCATCTCAGCGTGCGGAAGAACCTCGCCTATGGTGCCCGGCGCTCGCAAGGCAATTCGCCGTCCATCGCGTTTGACGAGGTGATCGAACTTCTTGGCCTGCCGACGCTGATGGACCGTGCGCCGACGCATCTGTCGGGCGGTGAAAGGCAGCGCGTGGCGCTTGGACGCGCCTTGCTGCGCCAGCCCCGGCTGCTTCTGATGGATGAGCCCCTGTCGGCGTTGGACAGGATGGCCCGGGAGGAAATCCTTCCGTACTTCGAGGCACTGCACGCCAACCTCCGCATTCCGATTATCCTGGTCACGCACGATATCTCCGAGGTGGAGCGCCTCGCGGACCATCTGGTGCTGCTGCGGGGTGGCCGGGTCGTCTCGACCGGGCCGCTGGAGGCTGCCTTGTCCGACCCGGCATCGCCGCTCGCGGCCAGAGCGGATTTCGCCTCGGTACTCGTCGGACAGGTGCACGCTCTCGAAGCCGATGGTATCGCGGTCGTCGATGTCGGCGGTGCCAGGGTCCGGACGATCGGCAAGGCGGTCGCAGTGGGCATGGCGGTGCGCGTCCGCATCGGCGCCGGCGACGTGTCCATCGTCCGGAGGCCGGCTGAAGAGACGAGCATCCTGAATGCGCTGCCAGCCACGATAACCGGAATCGACCCCCTTAACGAGTTCGAGCGAAGCATAAGGCTGCAACTGCGGCCCGGCGGCGCCTCTATCCGGTCGCGCGTCAGTACCCGCTCCGTCAACGCGTTGAACCTCTCTGTCGGCGATGCCGTATTCGCCCAGGTAAAAAGCGTGTCGATCGTCGCTTCGCGCTGACCCTGTGCTAAGCACTGGAACGCCCGGCGCAGCCCTTTGCAGCCGGAACCGACGATCGTGGAGCAGTCGCATGGAGAGGTTCAGTCTCCGCATCTATTTCAACGGCAGGTCGCTCGGCCCCGGCAAAGTCGAGCTGCTGGAGCGGATCGCCGAATACGGATCGATCGCGGCCGCAGGGCGCTCCATGGGGATGTCCTACAAGCGAGCCTGGATGCTGGTGGCCGAGGCGGACGAGCTGTTCGGCAGGCCGACCGTCGAGAAGCAGCATGGCGGTCACCAGGGTGGTGGAGCGCGCCTGTCGAAGCTCGGAGAGGCCATTGTGCGGGAGTATCGGATTGCGCAGGCATTGACGGAACAGGCGATCGCGCAACCGATGCGCAACATCGTCGATGAGGTGAATGCCGACAAAAGCTGACGGCCACAGCAGCACCTGGGCCGCATCACGAGGCCCGCCCGCCAGGAAGCGGCCGGGCCTCGAATCTTCGCAGGACGGATGGAGTATCAGGCTTGAGCAGCGTTGCCGGCCACAGGCGCGGACTGCGCCGCGAGGATCGCATTGTTCAGCGGCGGCATGAAAATGCCCGCGCTTTCGGCAAAGGACATGAAGGCTTCCCGGGCCGTCTCGGTGTCGCAGCGGCCGTTGAGGGCCTGACGGCAAGTATCTATGCAGGCAAAATGGCCGGTCCGGCGGGTTCGATGCGGCCAGTCGATCATCAATTCCAGGGCGTGCCGCACATCGGAGACCTCTACCGGTACACCGATACCGACCAGAACTGTCACCGGCTCGCGGAATTCGCCGATTTTCATGATAGCAAACCTCGTCACGTGAACTCTTACGTGGGGGTTACGCTGCAGCACACAAATTGTTCCGGCGCCTTTGCACTGCCCTGCCATTTCCTGCGCGCCACGTGGCGCGCAGGATGTTTGGAACCGATGCTCAAGACGCAACGGATCGCCGCTTAAGTCGTGGAGCAGGCCGGTATCAGGAGCAGCCGCTCGTCGAGCCGCAGGTGTCGCACTTCAGGCAGGTTCCGTTGCGAACCATGGTGAAGTTGTTGCACTCGGAGCAGCTTTCGCCGGTATAGCCCTTCATCAGGGCCTCCGCCCGGCGCTCGGCCATCTTGCTGCCGGTCACGTTGGCTACCTCGCGCGCCGTGGCGCGCCCTTCGACCGGCTGGTCGAACAGGCCTTGTGCCGGCGACGTATCGGCAACGGGAGCGGGCAGGTCCAGAGGCGCGGTTTCAAAATCGCGCTTGAATGCGGTTGCCGCCGCCGAACCGCCACCCACCACGACAGGCCGCGTGCCTGCCGTCGGCTGCACGCTTCGGGCTGCCGTAGGCTGGATGGTCGCAGGCCGTGGCGAGGTTGCCGCCGAGCCAGCCGGCTCGCCGGACGAGACGACACGGAACTTGCCCGTATTGCCGCGCACCATGCCGTGCGACACCGGCAGGTTCGCCGGGCGATCCCCCTCGACACCGCGGCCGACCGTGGAGGACGTCGCGTCGTCCGGTTGGACATGCGCAAGGTCGTGGCGCCCGAGATAGGAAACGGCCAGTTCTCGGAACACGTAGTCCAGGATGGACGTCGCGTTCTTGATCAGCTCATTGCCCTGCACCATGCCCGCCGGTTCGAAGCGCGTGAAGGTGAAGGCGTCGACATACTCTTCCAGCGGCACGCCGAACTGCAGGCCAAGGGAGATGGCGATGGCGAAGTTGTTCATCATTGCACGGAAGGCAGCGCCCTCCTTGTGCATGTCGATGAAGATCTCGCCGATCCGGCCATCGTCGAACTCGCCGGTCCGTAGATAGACCTTGTGTCCGCCGACGATGGCCTTCTGGGTATAGCCCTTGCGCCGGTTCGGCAGCTTCTCGCGCTCGCGCACGACGCGCTCCACGATCCGCTCGACGATCCGCTCCGCCACTTCCGCCGCCCGCGCCGGGGCAGGTGCGGCCAACAGGGCCTCCGTCGCCTCGGCGATCACGTCTTCCTCTTCGTCCTCGTCGGCGATCAGCGACGCATTCAGCGGCTGCGACAGCTTGGAGCCGTCGCGGTAGAGCGCGTTGGCCTTGAGAGCCAGCTTCCACGACAGCATGTAGGCCGCCGAGCAATCTTCCACCGTGGCGTCGTTCGGCATGTTGATCGTCTTGGAGATGGCACCCGAGATGAAGGGCTGTGCCGCCGCCATCATGCGGATATGGCTTTCCACCGACAAGGCGCGCTTGCCGATGCGGCCGCAGGGGTTGGCGCAGTCGAAGACGGGCAGGTGCTCTTCCTTCAGGAAGGGAGCGCCCTCCAGCGTCATCGCCCCACAGACGTGAATGTTCGCCGCCTCGATATCCTTCCGGGAGTAGCCGAGGAACGGCAGCAGCTCGAAGCTGAAATCGTTGAGCTGCTCGTCGCTGATTCCGAGCGTGTCCCGGCAGAAATCCTCGCCCAGCGTCCATTTATTGAAGGCGAACTTGATGTCGAAGGCGCTCTTGAGGCCGTTGTTCAATGCCTCGATCTGCGCGTCGCCAAATCCCTTGGCGCGGAGCGAGCCGGGGTTGATGGCCGGCGCCTGGTCCAGATTGCCGTGGCCGACGGCATAGGCCTCGATCTCGGCGATCTCGCTTTCCTTGTAGCCAAGCGTCCGCAGTGCGTCGGGCACCGCGCGATTGATGATCTTGAAATAGCCGCCGCCGGCCAGTTTCTTGAACTTCACGAGGGCAAAATCCGGCTCGATACCGGTGGTGTCGCAATCCATGACGAGGCCGATCGTGCCCGTGGGGGCGATCACCGATACCTGCGCGTTGCGGAAGCCATTCTTCTGGCCAAGCTCCAACGCCTCGTTCCACACGGCCTTGGCGCGCGACGAAAGCTTGCGGTCCTTCAGCGACGCATGGTCCAGCGGCACCGGGTCGGTCGACAGGCCTTCATAGCCGTTGGCAATGCCTTGAGCGGCCCGGGCGTGGTTGCGAATCACGCGCAGCATGCCCTCGGCGTTGCGCTCGTAATCCGGGAAGGCACCGAGCACCCCCGCCATCTCGGCCGAGGTCTTGTAGGACTGGCCGGTCATGATCGCGGTGATGGCGGCGCAGATCGCGCGGCCTTCGGCCGACGAATAGGGAATGCCGGCCGTCATCAGGAGGCCGCCGATATTGGCGAAACCCAGGCCCAGCGTACGATAGTCGTAGCTGCGTTGCGCGATCTCACGCGAGGGGAACTGCGCCATCAGCACCGAGATTTCGAGGACGATGGTCCACAGGCGCGTCGCATGCTCGAAATTGACGATATCGAAGTCGCCGTTCGGCTTGCGGAACTGGATCAGGTTCAACGACGCCAGGTTGCAGGCCGTATCGTCGAGGAACATGTATTCCGAGCAGGGGTTGGATGCGCGGATCTCACCGGCTGCGGCGCAGGTATGCCAGTCGTTGATCGTCGTATGGTACTGGATGCCCGGATCGGCCGAAGCCCAGGCGGCATAGCCGATCTGGTCCCACAATTCGCGGGCCTTGAGGCTTTTGGTCACCTTGCCGGACGTGCGGCCGCGCAGATCCCATGTGCCGTCCGTCTCGACGGCCTCCAGGAAGGCGTCGGTGACGCGCACCGAATTGTTGGAGTTCTGCCCCGAGACCGTCAGATAAGCTTCGGAATCCCAGTCGGTGTCGTAGACGGGAAATTCGATGTCGGTATAGCCCTGGCGGGCAAACTGGATGACGCGCTTGACGTAGTTTTCAGGCACCTGGGCCTTCTTGGCGTCGCGCACGGCGCGCTTGAGCGCCGGGTTCTTCATCGGCTCGAAGCAATCGCCTTCCGGGCCTTCGCAGTTCACGCAGGCCGATAGGATCGCCTTGAGATGGCGCGACACGATCCGCGATCCGGTTACCAGCGCGGCGACCTTCTCTTCCTCGCGGACCTTCCACTGAATGTAAGCCTCGATATCGGGATGGTCGATATCGACGACGACCATCTTCGCGGCCCGGCGCGTGGTGCCGCCCGACTTGATGGCGCCGGCGGCGCGATCGCCGATCTTCAGGAAGCTCATCAGGCCGGACGATTTGCCGCCGCCGGACAGCTTCTCGCCTTCGCCGCGCAGCGCCGAGAAGTTGGAGCCGGTGCCGGAGCCGTATTTGAACAGGCGCGCCTCGCGCACCCACAGATCCATGATGCCGCCTTCATTGACGAGGTCGTCGCCGACGGACTGGATGAAGCAGGCATGCGGCTGCGGATGCTCGTAGGACGAGGCGGAACGGGTCAACTCACCCGTGCGATAGTCGACATAGAAATGGCCCTGTCCCGGTCCATCGATGCCATAGGCCCAGTGAAGCCCGGTGTTGAACCATTGCGGGGAGTTTGGCGCCACCTTCTGGGTCGCCAGCATGTAGGCAAGCTCGTCCCGGAAGGCGAGCGCGTCGTCCTCGGAAGCGAAATAGCCACCCTTCCAGCCCCAGTAGGTCCAGGTGCCGGCAAGGCGGTCGAAGACCTGGCGGGCATCCAGTTCAGAACCGGTCCGCTCCGATTCGGGCAGGGCGGCCAGCGCCGTCTCGTCGGCCGTATGGCGCCACAGCCAGGACGGAACGTCGTTCTCTTCGACCTTCTTCAACTGCTTCGGAACACCGGCCTTGCGAAAATACTTCTGCGCAAGGATGTCGCTCGCGACCTGGCTGAACTGGGCCGGGACGTCGATTCCCTCGAGGCGGAACACGATCGATCCGTCGGGGTTGCGAATCTCGCTCGTCGCCTTGCGGAATTCAACGGAAGCGTAGGGGCTTTCGCCCGCTTTCGTATAGCGGCGCTCAACCTTCATGCCCATGACTTCGACCCTTTCCAGAAACGGTGAAAACGCTGGCACGGCAAGTTCGCCGCGCATATGCCGCGATCATGTTGCACCGCTTTGATTAACTAAACCTTGTGCCCAACCGAATGGGCCGACGCCATATATAGTGTCTCGCGAGCGCTATGAGGACCCGTCGGAGACGATTTCCACAAGGTAGCCGCAGGGCATTTCTGCCTGGATTCGGCGGCGTTCCAACCGACGCTAACGCCGCTGGCGCGCACCATCAATCCGCTTGACGGCGCAAATTTCGGATGGGCGGGTAATGCAGGGGTTTTTCCGCAGGGAGGCTGTGGATAACGGGGGCGGAGAGGGCAGGTGCTTGCATCCAGCCATCGCAATTAGTTCCGACCCGGAGAAACCGTATGCCAGATCCGTTCCGCGGCTTCGGTACGCGCATCCGGATTGCAATGTTCATGTGATATTTTGCCCGGCGATCGCCGGGTTGAGCGCACCCGGCGACGCCTGTATCGACAAGAGCACAGTCACTCATGAGCATCGTCGTATTGCATTTCCTCTACATCGTGGCGGTTACGGTCGAAGCCATGACGGCTGCCATCGCCGCAGGACGCCGCAGCATGGATTGGGTGGGCGTCTGCCTTTTGGCCGCGGTCACTGCGCTGGGCGGAGGGTCGGTTCGCGATGTGCTTTTGGGCCATCATCCCCTCGTCTGGGTCGAGCATCCCCTCTATCTGCTGCTGACGGCAGCGGCCGCGCTGGCGACGATCGCCTTTGCCCGGTTCATGGACAGGTTGAAGCGGCTGTTTCTGTTTCTCGACGCGATAGGGCTCGTGGTTTTTACCGTCCTGGGCTGCAATGTTGCGCTTGAACTCGAACTGCCGGCCGTCGTCGTGATCGTGGCGGGGATGATCACCGGCTGTGCCGGCGGCGTCCTGCGGGACATTCTGTGCGGAGAAATTCCGCTCCTGCTGCACAGGGAACTCTATGCCAGCGTCTCGGTGGCGACGGGTATTCTGTACCTTGCCGGTCTGCACCTTGCTCTGCCGCATGAACTCGTCACGTTCGTAGCCCTTGTTCTCGGCCTGGCATTGAGATTGCTTGCGCTGCGTTTCGACTGGAACATGCCGAAATTCGTCTATTCGAAGGATTGGCATTGACATCATGCCTCCTTGGTCGAGCATGGCCCTGTCGGTCTGCATCGATCACGGAGAGTCGTCGCGGACTTTCAAGGCAACTGCACTATCGACGGCGGGGCGACCGATACTTTCGGCAATCGGGGGAAATCTCATGCTCAGGCATTTGCGTTTTTTCGTCCTTGCAGCAGCGTTGGCTGCGCCCATGACGGTTGGCGCGCAGACCAAAGCCGAGGTCGACGCTTCACTGGATACGCTTTTCGGAAACCACCAGCCCTACCACGATTTCTTCGATTCCTTGAAGAAGGCCGTGGCAGCGGGCGACAAGGCGGCGGTCGCCGCCATGGTCGACTACCCGTTCCAGGCGCGTATCAACGGCAAGGCGGTCAAGCTGCGCGATGCGGCGCATTTCATTGCCGATTACGACAAGATCGTCACTTCCAAGGTCAAGAATGCGGTGGCCGGACAAACCTATGAAACGCTGTTCGCCAACTGGCGGGGCGTGATGATCGGAGACGGAGAGGTGTGGTTCTCCGGCGTGGGCGACGGAAACACCGTCAAGATCACGGCGATCAACGACTAGGGTCAGTATCGTCTGCGATGCGATCGAGGCGGGTCCGTCCATTTTGGCCGAATCCGCCCTGTCCGAACTCATCACCGGTCGATGCGGGAATTCAGCGTCCGGGTTTATACCGAAGTGGCGGAGAGGATGGGATTCGAACCCACGATACCGTCTCCGGTATACTCCCTTAGCAGGGGAGCGCCTTCGACCACTCGGCCACCTCTCCACGAGGCTGGCAGTAGCCGAGGAATCGGCATTTAGCAAGGGTCTAGGGGCGAAATAGTACCCTGCAAATTCGTGCAGTCTCTTGCAGTACAAAGGCCGAACGGAGCAAGAACCTGTGTCATTTTGTGGATGATTTTTGGCACAGTCCGGTTCTCGGTTTGTATCCATAATCAGTCGACGCCTGGTCCCTTGTCCGAACGCCTTGAAGGAGGCTCTTGTCATTTCTTGTGCCGCCCGAATACGCGGTCGAGGGTGTTCCGCTCGTTCTCAGGATGAGCGTATGTTTCCGACAGCAGCCGGTGCGATTTCCAGTTTCCCAGCTTGGCTGCAGTTGGAATATCCACCCCATTTCGAACGATCATTTCCGTTCCAAAACCGTGCCGTCCAGCCTCATGCCTGGTCAATGGCGTCAGCCCGGCTCAGGCGATTGTCTTCTTCCACTGCTTCGTGACCGAATGCCGATTCGAGAACCCGAATACCTTGATGGCCCGGCATCCTATTTCGGCTACGCGGTCGTGGCCGCCATGCTGGTCCTGCTTGCCTACACGGTTGCAGGAACTGTCGTTGATTGGATGGGGCCGGTGACGGTTGGCGGCCAGGACTGACGGCTCGTAAACGCTAGTACCCGCCGCCGCGTGCGCCTGGGTCGAGCGCGAAAATAAGGCGTTCAACCGGTCGGGGTAGTCCCACCCTCTCATGCCCGCCACCTCTCGGGCGAGACGGCTGTAGAGCCGCGCCGTTGCGTCATGCGCCCGGCGCGCGTCCTCGGCATCGAAACGGCCGAACGTGTCCTGAAGCTCGATCCATGTCGCGCTGTCCGTCCAAGAAGCGGATCCCCTTGCCGATATGCCAGACATCGACTGCACCGTCGCTTCGGGCCAGCGCATGCCATTCCATCATTTCCAGAAGCAGCTCCTTCATGGTCCAGTCGCGCTGCTTCGCCAGATAGAGTTCGCCCCGGGCCAGATAGCGGGGAACGTGAAACGCCTCGAACCAGAATTCCTCGACACGTTCCCGGAATT